>CALJDR010000016.1 GCA_938023515.1 uncultured Flavobacteriales bacterium | reverse complement strand
CGCCCTCGAAGTTGAACACGCCCTGGTCGTCCCAGCCGTGCTCGTCGTCGCCGATCAGCAGGCGTTTCGGGTCGGTGGACAGGGTCGTTTTACCCGTGCCGGAAAGGCCGAAGAAGATCGCCGTGTTCTGGCCCTTCATGTCGGTGTTGGCCGAGCAGTGCATCGAAGCCATGCCCTTGAGCGGGAGTAGGTAGTTCATGTAGGAGAACATCCCTTTTTTCATCTCACCGCCGTACCAGGTGTTCAGGATGATCTGCATCTTTTCCGTCAGATTGAATACCACAGCCGTTTCGGAGTTCAGGCCAAGTTCCTTGAAGTTCTCCACTTTCGCTTTCGAAGCGTTCAGCACCACGAAATCGGGCTCACCGTAGTTTTTGAGCTCCTCTTCAGTGGGGCGGATGAACATGTTCTTTACGAAATGAGCCTGCCAGGCCACTTCCATGATGAAGCGGATCTTCAGACGCGAGTTTTCGTTGGCGCCGCAGAAAGTATCCATCACGTAAAGGGTCTTGTCGGAGAGTTCCTTTACGGCCAGGTCTTTCACTACTTCCCACGTTTTTTCGGTAACGGGTTTGTTGTCGTTCTTGTACGAGTCGGAAGTCCACCAAAGGGTATTTTTGGTCGTGTCGTCCATCACGAAGAACTTATCTTTAGGCGAACGGCCGGTGTAGATGCCGGTCATCACGTTGACTGCTCCCAGTTCGGTTTCCTGCCCTTTTTCGTAACCCTGCAGGCTGGGGTCGGTTTCTGCTTTAAAAAGCTCTTCGTACGAAGGGTTGTGAATGATTTTTTTCACATCCTTGATGCCATACTTCGAAAGATCTAAATTAGCCATTTTGTCTTTTGATTTTAATTGATTATTTATATTTGATATTTTTTCTTGAATATGGACTATAACGCTTGTTTTGAGGGTTTTGCATGTTTAGGGCTGTTCCTCCCAAAAGGGACATAAAGGAACGAATGTTGTCGGCTAAAAAAAATGATATAGATCATATTTTTAGCATTTTTAGAAAGTTATAACATATTTTAAGAATGTGCGTATAACTTCCTTTGCAGGCGATCATTCATTTGATCCTGAGGGTAAATACTTCGCGCCCTTCGAGGCATCCCGCCAGGCAGTTTCCGTCCGATACCGGTACGGATGCTGCCGGTGAACCGGTAAGAATAACGTCCCCGATCTTCAGGGTATAGTATTTCGATGCCGCGGCGATCAGTTGGTCTACCGGAAAGAGCATATCGGCCGTGTGGCCGAAGGCGATTTCCTGTCCGTCCCGCTGCAGGGAAAAACGGAGCGCGGAAGAGAGGAGCGAAGCTTTGTCGATCCATTCTCCCAGGACGGCGGCCCCGTCGAACCCTTTGGCAATATCGATGGGCAGTCCCTGGGCAGAAAGTCGGTCATAGAGGTCTTGCGCGGTGAAGTCGAGCCCGACTGTAAACGCGTCGTAATATTTGTGGGCGAATTTCGCATCGATGTATTTCCCCAGCCGACATATGCGCACGGCCAGTTCCGCCTCGACAGTGATCTTTCGGGAAAATTCGGGAATAAAGAACGGATTGCCTTTATGGAGCAGGGAAGAGTCCGGTTTGAGGAATATAACGGGTTCCTCCGGTGCTTTCCAACCCGGGGCTTCCGGGCGGTAATTTTTGCCTATGCAGATGATTTTCATGCGGTCGTGCTGGTTCGTTGGGTATGGCGGTTATAAATCGTCCACAGGGCCGGCGCCTTCACGCAGGATTTCCGGATATCCGTTTACCAGCGAGACGACGGTCGATGCGATATTCCCTCCGTAGCCCCCGTCGATCACCAGATCGACCACGCCATCCATCCGTTCGGCGATCAGTTCCGGGTCGGTGGTATATTCCAATAGTTCGTCGGTATCGTAGACCGAGGTGGATATGATGGGGTTGCCGAGCGCTTTGACGATCTCCCGGGGGATGTTGTTATCAGGTACGCGGATTCCGACGGTCTTTTTGCCTTTGAAGGCCTTGGGTAGGCCCGGTCCGGCTGGTAGGATAAACGTATAAGGCCCCGGAAGCAGGCGTTTGAGAATCTTAAACGCAGCGGTGTCTATTTGGCGGGCATACATGGAAAGGTTGCTCAGGTCGGAGCAGATGAACGAGAAATTCGCTTTTTCCGGTTTTACATGTTTCAACCGGCAAAGAGCCTCCACCGCTTTGTAATTGCTGATGTCGCAACCGAGTCCGTATACCGTATCGGTGGGGTATATGATGAGCCCTCCGGCCCGCAGCACTTCGATGATTTGTTCGATGCGGCGCGGGTCGGGATTTTCCGGATACATTTTTATCAGTTCGGCCATACGGATGGTTTTGTTTTTTTGGAGTGCTAAGTTAGTAAAATATAGGCAGAATCGCATTGTTCCCGCGGGACAATAACATCGAAAAATATAGCTTTGAACGGAAAAAAAATAGATAAGAACTCCGGGCGGCAGGGGTTAGTGTTCTTTCAGAGAGGAAAGGAACCGGTAAAAATCTGTAAAGTTTTGTTCGGCGGAAAACAATTCTCTTTGCTTGTCCCGGGCCATCTGGCTTAGGGCGGAGTAGTCGGCCAATATGTGCCGGAGACCTTTGGCAAAATCTTCGTACGAGGGTCTCAGGGGGAGCCGGAAGCCCACTTCGTCGTCAACGGCATCGCCTGTGCCGCCGGCAGCGGTACACAGGGGTGAAATGCAGCAACTCATCGCCTCTATTACTGAAACGGGCATTCCTTCGGACTGGCTGAGCGACACGAAAATGTCGAATTCCCCGGTTTCGTAACGTTTCAATATCTCTGCATTGGGAACGGCGCCTTCGAAAGCGGCGGTGAAGTTGTCCGGTTTGCCCGAAAAAGTTTCCGCCCGGACTTCATCCCACAGTGGGCCCGTTCCGAAATGCGTCCAGGAGATATTCAGTTCGGGATGCAGGGTGGCATACCTTTTGAGCATATTAGCGGTAAGCCCGAGGCGTTTCAGGGCGATGACGTTGGAGCAGGAAACGAACCGGAGTTGCCCTTCGGGAAGTTCGTGCGGTTCACACGAATGGTTTTCTACGCCCAGATGGCGGCATTCGATCTTTTGGGAAAATTGCGGATAACGCCGTTTCAGGTAATCTGCACCTGTCTGGCTGACGGGAAAGATGTGGTCTATATACTTAAAAGCGGATTCCCGTGCCGGGAAAAATACCCCGCGCTCTTCTTCGAATACGTCGTATCCGTGCGCGCGGCACACTAAGGGTTTGTCGAATCCTTTTAGGGACGATTTTACGAAAGAAAGTCCGGTAGCGGTGTTGTCCAGCCAATATGCATAAAAAATATCCGCTTTTTCGAAAAAGGGACGGTGGCGCGCTACGGTAAACCAGGTGAGGTAGGCACGATAGAGACCTCCTGCGGCATTACGCCATTGTTTCCCGTTTTTTGGACGGCGGGCGGAAAAAGGAAGTTTCCATAGATGAGCGCTTCCCATAGCTGCGGCCAATGCCCGGAATTTCCGTTCGGCGGGAGCATCGGCCAGCATCAGACACAAGCGGACGTTTTCGGGCAGGCTTCTCTTTTCTGCGGCTTTCCGGAGGGGAATGACGGTGATTTCGACGTTCTCCCCGGATCGGGCAATCGTGTTCAGTTCACTCTCCACAAAAGTTTCTCCGCGACCATAAGGATAGCGGTCGGTAAACAGGTATATTTTTGTGGGGATGTCCATTCTTTGCTTTTTCGGAGAGCGGATGGAGAAATATGTCGGAATAATCCGACAATTATTGCCAAGTATTATCCCTTTCGCCCACTCCGGGCACGGAGTCCGGTCACTTGCCCCGCATGATCGTCTGCGTGCGGTCGGGACCCACCGAAACGATGGTCACCGGAACGCCCAGTGCTTTTTCAATATAGGCGATGTACGATTTTAGTTCTTTGGGCAGCGCCTCTTCGCTCGTTACTCCGGTCAGGTCTTCTTTCCAGCCCGGCAGGGTTTCATAAATAGGCTTGATGAATTTCTCCTCGACATTGTAGGGAAGGTAATCGATCTTCTTGCCCATGTACTCGTAATGAGTGCACACTTTTATTTCCTTGAAACCGGACAATACGTCCGCCTTCATCATCATCAGTTGCGATACGCCGCTCACCATGCAGGCGTATTTGAGTACCGGCAGGTCGAGCCATCCGCAGCGGCGTTTACGGCCCGTAGTGGCCCCGTATTCGCGGCCGACTTCACATAAGCGGTCTCCCACTTTGTTGAGCTGCTCTGTGGGAAAGGGCCCGGAACCCACGCGGGTCGTGTAAGCCTTGAAAATGCCCAGTACTTCCCCGATAGCGCGGGGAGGAACGCCCAACCCGGTGCAGGCGCCGGCGGCCATCGTATTGGAAGAGGTCACGAACGGATATGTGCCGAAATCTACGTCCAGCATAGCTCCCTGTGCGCCCTCGGCCAGAATTTTCTTTCCCTGTGCGATGGCCTGGTTCAGATAATGCTCGCTGTCGACAAAAGTGAGCGTCTTGAGCACATCGAGTGCAGCAAACCATTCTTTTTCCAGTTCTTCGAGGTCAAATTCTATCTTCGCGTTGTAATTTTCGAGCATCGACAGGTGTTTCTGCACCAGGGTTTTGTAGCGGTCCTGGAAGTCGGGCAGTTCGGTGTCGCCCACGCGGAGCCCGTTGCGGCCGGTTTTATCCATGTAGGTGGGGCCGATGCCTTTCAGTGTGGAGCCGATCTTGGCCTTTCCTTTGGAGGCTTCGGAAGCGGCGTCCAGCAGGCGGTGCGTCGGAAGGATCAGGTGGGCCTTGCGCGAGATGAGCAGGCGGGATGCGATGTCGAGGTTGTATTTGGAAAGGTCTTCTATTTCTTTGGCCAGGATGACGGGGTCTACCACCACGCCGTTGCCCACCACGTTGACGGATTTTTCATGGAAAATACCGGAGGGAATAGTGTGCAGGACGTGTTTTATGCCGCCGAATTCGAGGGTATGCCCTGCGTTGGGCCCTCCCTGGAAGCGGGCTATGATATCGTAGCCGGCGGTCAGTACGTCCACTATTTTTCCTTTACCCTCGTCCCCCCACTGGAGGCCGAGCAGAAGATCTATTGCCATTGTATCGGAGTGTTTTTGATTAACTTTTACGACCAGTAAAGGTACAGTAAATAAGGTTTCGCCAAGTGGTTTTTTCGCAAAAAATGATTGCTGGTATTTCGATAAAATTCCGTAATTTTGGCTACTAATGCAAGAAAAAGAAAAAGACGAATAATTATTTGAAATTATGACAGATGGAGAAAAACTGATACCGATCAATATTGTCGATGAGATGAAGTCTTCATACATTGACTATTCGATGTCAGTAATCGTTTCCCGCGCACTTCCCGATGTGCGCGACGGCCTCAAACCGGTACACCGCCGCGTGCTTTACGGGATGAATGAATTAGGGATCACTTCCAGTTCGGGCTACAAGAAATCCGCCCGTATCGTGGGCGAGGTGTTGGGTAAATACCACCCGCACGGAGACAGCTCGGTTTATGAAACTATGGTCCGCATGGCCCAGAGCTGGTCTTTGCGTTATATGCTGGTAGACGGACAGGGTAACTTCGGCAGTGTGGACGGCGACTCCGCCGCGGCCATGCGTTATACCGAGGCCCGTATGCGCAAGATAGCGGAAGACGTGATGGTGGATATCGAAAAGGACACGGTCGATATGGTGCCCAACTTCGACGATACGCTCAAAGAGCCCTCGGTCATGCCTACCCGCATCCCGAACCTGCTGGTCAACGGGGCGGCCGGTATTGCCGTAGGTATGGCGACCAATATGCCTCCTCACAATTTGACGGAGGTCGTGGATGCTATAAATGCCTATATCGACAATCCGGATATTACCGTAGACGAATTGATGCAATATGTCAAGGCCCCCGATTTTCCTACGGGCGGCATAATATACGGTATCGGCGGAGTGCGTGAAGCCTACCGCACGGGCCGCGGACGTATCGTCATCCGCGGAAAGGCGACCATCGAAGAGATCGACGGCCGCGAATGCATCGTGGTGAGCGAGATCCCGTACCAGGTGAATAAATCCGAGATGATCAAGCGCACGGTCGATTTGATCAATGACAAGAAAATAGAGGGCATATCGGCTATCCGGGACGAATCCGACCGCAGCGGTATGCGCATTGTATATGTGGTAAAACGTGAGGCGGTATCCAACGTGGTGCTCAATACGCTGTACAAGAACACGGCGCTCCAGACCTCGTTCTCGGTGAACAATATCGCGCTGGTGGACGGGCGGCCCAAACTGCTCAACCTGCTGGATTTGGTGCATTATTTTGTGGAGCACCGCCACGATGTGGTGACCCGCCGCACGCAGTTCGAACTCCGCAAGGCAGAAGAGAGGGCTCACATTTTGGAAGGCCTGATCATTGCCTCGGACAATATCGACGAGGTGGTGAAGATCATCCGTGCGGCTTCCAATACGGATGATGCACGTGCGAAACTTATCGAGCGGTTCTCACTGACGGACATACAGGCACGTGCGATCGTAGAAATGCGTCTGCGTCAGCTTACCGGTCTGGAACAGGATAAACTTCGCGCCGAGTACGAAGATATCCTCAAAAAGATCGAACATTACAGAGCTCTCTTGGCCGACCGTACGCTCCGTATGGCTCTGGTGCGCGAGGAAATGGAGGAAGTAAAGCAGAAGTACGGGGACGAACGCCGCAGCGAGATAGAATACTCTGCGGACGGGGATTTCTCGATAGAGGATATGATCGCCGACGAGGAAGTGGTGGTCACCATTTCCCATGCCGGGTACATCAAACGTACCCGCCTGGCCGAATACCGCCGCCAGTCGCGTGGAGGAGTGGGGCAGAAAGGCGTTTCCACCCGCCAGGAGGACTTCCTCGAGCATCTCTTTATGGCGACCAACCACCAGTATATGCTGTTTTTCACTGAAAAGGGCAAAGTGTTCTGGATGCGCGTGTTCGAAATACCGGAAGGGGCCAAGACCGCCAAGGGCCGTGCGATACAGAACCTGATCAATATCGAGCAGGACGACAAGGTGCGCGCCTATATCATGGTGGATAACCTCAAGGACGAGGATTACATCAACAACCATTATGTCGTGCTGGTAACCAAGGACGGTACGGTAAAAAAGACTTCGCTCGAGGCTTATTCCCGTCCGCGCGCCAACGGTATCAATGCGATCAATGTCCGCGAGGGTGATACCTTGCTGGAAGCCCGCCTTACCAGCGGTACGTCCAAGATCATGATTGCTACCCGTAAAGGCAAAGCGATCCGTTTCGACGAGGAAAAACTTCGTCCGATGGGCCGCAATGCGACCGGCGTACGCGGTGTGATGCTCGATGGGGCGGACGATGAAGTGATCGGTATGATCTGTGTGGACGATGTACAGTCCAATGTATTGGTCGTATCCGAGAAAGGCTTCGGGAAGCGTTCCGAGTTCGATGAATACCGCGAGACCAACCGCGGCGCGAAGGGCGTGAAGACGATCAACGTAACCGATAAAACCGGTGCCCTGATCGCTATTGTCGATGTCAAGGGCGACGAAGACCTGATGATCATTACTCGCAGTGGCCTAACCATTCGCATGGGCATCGATACGCTTCGGGTGACCGGACGCGCTACCCAGGGGGTCAAACTGATCAACTTACGCAATGATGACGAAATAGCGGCGGTGGCCAAGGTCGTTTCCGAAGATGAACAGGTGGAGGAAGGTGCTGAAAACCAAGAGACAGAATCGCCTGTTGCAGAAAATGGGGAAGAGGCTTGAAAAAGATATGTCTTGACAAAAAATTAATAAGATAATATTTTGTCTTAACAATTAAAATATCGACTTTTGTTCTTGGAATAGTATCGAATTGAAAAATATTGAAAGCAATAAAATGAAAAAATTATTTATTACAACAGCACTGATGTGCATGGTAACATTTACTTATGCACAGAAAGCGGAACTGGATGCAGCCCAGAAAGCGCTTGACAAGAAAGATTACAACACCGCTCTTTCTCAGGCACAGAAGGGAGAATCTATTCTGAAATCTGATGGGGATGCCAATTCCGATCTCGTTGCAAAGGCCATGTATATTATTGGCATGGCAAAACTGAACTTGGCAGGGGACAATATTCCCCAGATCAAAGAAGCTTTGCAATATCTGACCTCGTTGGCCGATTACGAGAGCGGGAAAGATTATACGGCTCGTAACAACGACACCAAAAAGATGGTTAGCTTTGATTCTCAGAAAGCGCTGGACGATGCGGTTATGTCGGGTAAGTATAGCAAACCCAAAGTATCGAACCGCACAAAGACCTATACTCCCAAGATGGTGACTGCTATCGGCGAAGCCGGGAACGGTTATTATCAGAAGAGTATAAACGCATACAATTCGCAGCAATTCAAAGAAGCGGCTTCCCTGTTTGAGCTTACCTATGAAGCACAGAGAATATTCGCTCCCAAAGCTGACACGGCTCTTCTGAACAATGCCGCCACCTGCATGATCCAGGCCAGAGATTATTCTGCTGCCAAGGAATATTATAAGAAACTCCTGGCTATGGGTTATACCGGTGTAGAAACGATATACGAAGCGATGGATGAACTTACCGGCCAGAGAAAGGTATATGCTTCGCAAAAGGAAATGGATGCTCAGGTAAAACTCAAATTGGCCACTGATCCTACCGTTCGGGTAGAGACCAATAAGCAGCCGGAACTATACCTTACCCTGATGCAGATCCTCTATCAGGAAGATCATTATGATGAGGCTTTGAAATATGGTGAAGAGGCTTTAGCCAAGTTTCCTGAAAACAAGGATATTTTCTTGCTGGTAGGACAGATATACTATCAGAAGGGAGATCTCGATAAATTCCTGGAAAACCTTTTGGCTGCAGCCAAAGTTTTCCCCAATGATGCGGAGATCCAGTATAACCTCGGATATGTATATAGTGAAAAGCATGACGTAGCGAATGCTATGGCACATTATACAAAAGCCATAGAGATAGATCCTAAGTATGCCAATGCATACATCAATTATGCTTCTGCGCTTTTGGATGACGAGGCAAGGATCAACGAAGAGATAGATAAGCTTCCCTTCACGCTCAATGCCGCCCAGAAGAAACAGTATGATGCCCTGATCGAGCAGAAGAAGGAAATGTATAAGAAAGTGGCTGAAGTCCTTGAAAAAGGGTATAAGGAAGTCCCGGATAATGTGAGCATTGTCCGTATTCTTAAGAATGTTTATGCCGGATTGGGAGATGACGCGAACATGAAAAAATATGAAGCGGTCGAAAAATCCCTGATGGAGTAGAAATACGTGGAAAAATAAAAAGCGCGGCGGGTAATCCTGCCGCGCTTTTTTGTTCCGTATGTTTTGGAAAAAAGGTAAATTTGACCGTGTTTAAAAATCAAGAGAAATGAATGGATTTGCCCCGTACGTGGATAGGATATATGGTTTACTCGAAAAGAATGGTATCCGACTGACGACCGATACCCGGAAAATAGGCAGCGGAGACGTTTTTTTTGCCCTTAAAGGGGAGAATTTCGACGGAAATGATTTTGCCGGAAAAGCACTGGATGCCGGGGCGTCTGCTGTTGTGGTGGACGATGCTAAAAGATATGCCGATACCGATCGGATCGTTCTGGTTCCCGATGTGTTGGCTGCTTTACAGAATGTAGCGACATACCACCGGCTGAGGATGAATATTCCGGTTTTTTGTCTGACAGGCAGCAATGGAAAGACGACATCCAAGGAATTGCTGCGGGCTGTATTATCCCGAAAGTTCGATGTCTGCGCTACGGAAGGCAACCTCAATAACCATATAGGAGTTCCGCTCACTTTATTGTCCATCCGTCCGCACCACAATTTTGCCGTAGTGGAAATGGGGGCGTCCCATCCTTATGAAATAAGGGACCTGAGCGCGATAGCCCGGCCCGACTACGGATATATCACCAACTATGGGCGGGCTCACTTGGAAGGTTTCGGCGGGGTAGAAGGAGTGATCCGGACGAAATCCGAACTTTATGATTTTCTCCGTGAACACGGAGGCCGGGCATTGGTCAATGCCGACGACCCGATCCAAATGGAGAAGAGTGCCGGTGTCGAGCGGTATACGTTTTCCTCTAAAGGGGCGAAAGCTGATGTACAGACAGAACTTCTGTCTTCGCTGCCGGAGGTGTCGGGACGGTTCGCTTCGACCGAATTTACTACGCACCTGAGCGGAGAATACAATTTTACCAATGCCTGTGCGGCCATAGCCGCCGGATTATATTTTGGGATTGCCCCGGCAGACATCGCAGCAGCGCTGGAATCGTACGTACCGTCCAACAACCGTTCCCAGTGGGTGGAACGGGGACAGGATGCGGTGATGATGGATGCCTATAATGCCAATCCGACGAGTATGGGCCTTTCGGTGGAAAATTTCGCCCATACCGACACAGGAGGGCGTCCGAAATATGCAATTCTGGGCGATATGTTTGAACTGGGGATTTATTCGGAGCAGGAGCACCAGCGGATAGCCGATATGGCCGTTTCGCTGCCGTACGACCATGTATACCTGATCGGTGAGAATTTTTCCAAAGTAAATGTCTCCGGGAATAATCTCTCTCTTTATCCTACTTTTGAAGCCTTTGCATCTGCGTTCCGCAAGCCTTCCGTACCGGCAGTGTACCTGATAAAGGGATCGCGGGGAATGAAAATGGAGCGCGCATTAGAACTACTCTGACCTGTAGATATGTGGAAATTTTACGCTCTGCTATCTGCATTCTTTGCCGCCCTGACGGCTATCTTTGCCAAGATGGGAGTGAAAGGGGTGGATTCCAATCTGGCTACGGCTATCCGTACAACAGTTATTTTACTGATCACCTGGGGCGTCGTGTTCCTTTTGGGAAGCCAGGGGCATATCCGGGAACTTTCCCGCCGGACAGTGCTCTTCCTGGTGTTGTCCGGGGTTACTACCGGGCTTTCCTGGCTCTTTTATTTCAAAGCTCTCCAGTCGGGCGACGTGTCCAAGGTGGCGCCGATCGATAAACTCTCCGTGGCAATGGCTATGATTCTGGCTATTGTTATCCTGGGCGAAACACCGGACGTGAAAACGATCGTTGGGGGATTACTCATTATCGCAGGTTCCATCGTCATCCTTTTCTAAAACAGATATCATATTGTACAGAGTCCCGGTCAGTAGGATTCTGGAAATATGCACGAATATAGACACTCTGCTCGGGCAGAGGTAAAAAAGCCGGCTATTCAGCCTTTAGGCTGTTGCGGGGAAGGGGGGCGATGGAGATGTACTAAACTTATTTTCCAGTTCCCGAAACAGGGAGAAGAAGTATAGTATTCCGGGCTTTGTAAAAACGTATTTTATTCGGACTCTTCTTCCGGTTTGATATCTTTCAGACGGATCTGCGGACTGATACGCCCCTGGTATTCGTTCTCTTCGATCGTAAAGACCGCTTTAAATGCTTTCCCACCGGCCACGACGCTGGCTTTTTTGCCCAGGTTGAACCCGATAGCATCGTAAGTCCTTCCGCCCGTTGTATCTCCGGCTTCCATCAACGTCAGTTTAAGGTGCTGGTCGCCTTTGCCGACCGCTTTTCCCCAGCCGTTGTCTTTTAGGTGGCGGGCCATGAATATGGGTGAATTGTTCCCTGGTCCGAAAGGCGCGAATTTTTTGAGTGTCCGCAGGAATTTTGGGCTGATGTCCGACATTTCGATCTCGGTATCCACTTCGACCTCCGGGGTCCGCATTTCCGGCAGGATCGCCTCTCGGGCGATTTCGTTGATCCGCTCTTTAAAGGCCTCGAAATTTTCCTCTTTCAGGGTGAGGCCGGCCGCGTATTTGTGCCCTCCGAACTGCTCGATGATATCCTGGCAACTCTCTATCGCGTTGTAGATGTCGAAATCGTGCATCGAACGGGCCGAGGCCGATATATAGCCTTCCCCGGTTTTGGTGAATACCATAGCAGGCCGGTAGAAATGTTCTACCAGACGTGAGGCGACGATGCCGATCACGCCTTTATGCCAGGATGGATTGTAGATAATGATGCAGAAATCGTCTTCCAGTTTTTTCCCTTCGAGCATTTTCAGTGCCTCTTCCGTCGTGGCGGCGTCGAGTTCTTTCCGTTCCGCGTTGAGCCGGTCGATCTCGATGGCGATCTCTTTGGCCACGACATCATTGCGGGCTGTGAGCAGCTCTACGGCGTGGATACCCTGATTGATACGCCCGGCCGCATTGATGCGGGGGGCGATGACGAAGATGATATCCGTAATGCCGAATATCCGTTTTTTGGAAAAGATGTTGAAAGCTTTTATGCCGGGGCAGGGGTTGGAATTGAGCTTTTTCAACCCGTAGTAGGCCAATATCCGGTTTTCATCGACGATAGGCACGATATCCGCCCCGATGCTGACGGCGACCAAGTCGAGGTAATTGGTGATGACGGATTTGTCGTTCCAACCTTTGCTTTTGCAGACGGCCTGTATCAGTTTGAGCCCGACACCGCATCCGCTCAGTTCCTTGAAAGGGTAGGGGCAGTCCGGACGTTTGGGATCCAATACAGCTATCGCAGCCGGTATCTTGTCGGCCGGGCGGTGATGGTCGCAAATAATAATATCTGTCTCTTATAAACATCTGACGCTGCCGACGATACTCCTTGTGTAGATCTCGGT
>CALJDR010000015.1 GCA_938023515.1 uncultured Flavobacteriales bacterium | reverse complement strand
TTTCAATATATACTCCTTTTGCAGGGACTTTGTCAGCGCGCCCCGTTTCCTGGGGGCTTTCCCGTGGCTGGAACTGGCGGGCACCATCGCCCCCTTGCTGGCAGCCTATAATGCCAACGCGTCGGCACTGAGCCTGCATATAGAGAGCCCGCAGGCCTATTGGGACGCGGCAGAGGACAGGATCAGGGAAATATGCAAGCGTAAGGGGGTGCCTTATTCGGCCAAAATGCTCGAGGAATTCAAGGATGAAGCCATGGAGAAGTTCGCTTCAGGAGTGACCGGCAGGGAGAATGTGGGCAAATACATGCACACGACCAGGTTCTGGGATGCGGACGCCAATGACTTCCAGGGCTGGACGATAACCCCCATCGACAAGAAAATAAGGGATTATATCGAAAGCCAGATCAAGATCGCCAACAAGGCCGATGCCGCGGCCACATCCGGATTCGGACTGGATCCGGTGCTCTCAAACCTGATCATGGACAACAAGCTGTCCTCAGGGTCGGAAAAACTGTACTCCATCAAGGTGTACAATGCCAGTGAGACGGCCATACCGGACATGATCCTGTGCAAACCGTTGATGCACTACATACGGGCCAATTATCCGGGAAGCAGAACACAGGTGGGGCTTTACCGGAGCGTAGTGGAATCCGAACAGAGTGTAACACCCGCAAACAGGATGAAAGAAAATATATAAAAACAAAAAAAAGGAGGATACATGAACCGTTTTTTTATAGACTATAACCAATTGAAGACCCTTGACAAAGATCTTATACGGCTTTATCACGAAGAAGCGGGCAAACGGATGGCCGATTTAAAGGAAATCGAGTCTCTGATTACCGACAAGGCATACCGGCTGTTCAGTATATATTATGCGGTAGAGATAGCGGTGGTCGGGTACGTACTCACCCAAATAGATAAAACCCGGGATATGGGATTGATCAATGCCGGCATGGCAATTGTGGTTTTCACCGCAATATCGCTTTGGTATGTGGTTAAGGTTATGAGGCCACATGGGGTGATGCCGGCGGGCAGATCACCGGAAAACTTCCAAATCGGAAAGAACTGCAGGTATTTTGAAGAAAACAGATTCGCCAATAAGTACGCTTATATCATGGCAGGGGAGTTGATGAACCTGCAATATAAAATAGATGCCCAAAACGAGAAAAATGCGGAAAGAGCCAGGCTCAGCAATGTATCGATAAACTTCATGCTGGCAGGACTGGTTCTTGCCGTACTGGTCTTTGTCCTTACGGTTGTTTTCCGGTGAATCCGGGAATGTCTACCGGATTTGATCACCAAAACTTTCCGTTCCACCTGTTTCGGTGGGAATGTCATAATCTACATCCGGTATGACAGGGAGTGTATCCCCGTCATTGAGAAGGACTCCATAACCGTTTTTTTCTTCGTATGGCATATTTCCAAAAGGGTGAACCCCTATCACTACGTGCCCAAAAGGTACATCCGAACCTTTAATCCGATTTTACGGATTACGCAATGAAAAGGGATTCGTGTTATGATATTAATTGGGCGGGGCTAAGATACGAAATAATCCTAAACGCAGAAAGAGTCATGTATTTATATGCGGTATTTTTTAATGCAAGCTGAAAAAAAGTGATAAAAAATATGAAACTGATATTTGATAAAGATTCAAACGGCACGCAGGAACTGGTCGACGCCCTGGGTCTGATCGATGCCCGCACGGACTTCTCCAAATGGAAACCGTACATACCTTTAAGCATACGTCGCCTGACCGCCATCATAGGGCAGGAGGTTTATGACAAGGTTCTCGACTTCTACCAATCGGCAAGCGTCGATCCGGATGGCAAGCTCACCCGCCTGTTGGGAATGGTGCAGCAGTCCGTAGCGCTGTTTACCTGGCTGAAAATCATCCCCACACTGGATGCGCAGCATGGGAACACAGGCAGGCAGAAGCGCCTGGGGGAGCACGAAAAAGGGCTGACAGCCTTACAGGAGTACAAGGATGAAGCCAACATCCTGAGTCAGGCCTACGAGTCGGTAGATGCCCTGATAGCATATCTGGAGCAGGAAAAGTTCGATTTCTGGATACAAAGCCCCAAAAGGAAGGCTGTATCGGAATTGCTCCTGAGTAGCAAGGAGGCATTTGATTTTTACTATGTAACCGGCAGCCACCGGCTGTTTCTGACCCTGGCACCCATCATCCGGGAGGTGCAACAGAGGCATATCATCCCGATAATCACGTACGGCCGTTATGAAAAGCTGGTAGCGGGCCAGCAGGTGGCAGAGGGGTTCCGCGACGCCGTCTGCCGGCCGCTGGCCCTGCTGTCCATGAGCAAGGCCCTGGAACGTTTGCCCGTGGAGGTCCTGCCCGACGGTGTGGTGCAGGTGCAGCTTGCAGGAAGCGTCCGTGAAAAGCTCAGGGCGGAAGCCGAAGCGCGCAAGACAGTGGCAAAAAGCCTGGAACAGGATGCCATGCGGGATCTTGCCGCGCTGGAGGACCTGGTCGCGGCGCTCGACGCCGCACCGGACGAACCGGATCTGTATGTACCCTCGATCACCCTTCAATCAAAAGGCATAACATTCTGACTATGAAAGAAATTACGTACAACAATCAAAAGAAAGAGATTCCGGACTCCCTGGAGGAATTATCACCCAAGGAGTATTACCGTTACCTGGAGTTGGTATTAATGATGAATGCAGGGGAGATTTCTCCTTTCCAGATGCGCTGCAAGCTGCTTTCCTGCCTTCTGGGGATGAAGCATAGCCTTCTTCTGTGCCGGGGAGAAATACAGGAAGAGCTTTTGGCGCAACTCCCCGCCCTGGACGGGTTCTTCGATATCACCTCGCAGGAGGGGATGACGGTTTACGACGCCCGCCTGAAAACTGGCCGGAACCTGCTGCCCGCCTATAAGGAGTGGAAAGGCCCGGGGGATATGCTCTCGGGGATTACTTTCGGACAGTTTATCGAGTGCATGGGTGTGATGGCGGAAATGGAGCGCGCCCGGGAGCAGGGAAATGAAGAGGGTATAGGGGAACTGATATCTTCCATAGGCAGACTGCTTTATAAGAAACAGGGCCCTCAGGAAACCGGCCCTCCTCCTTTCCCGGTCTGCTTCCACGCATACATCTTCTTTCTCGCGGTCTGGGAACTGATTTACAGTGTCCCCATTTCAACCAACGGGAAGGACATCGACTTCTCGATCCTGTTCGAGAAATCCGGGCGGGGGAATGCAGGGGACAATACCGGCTGGGTGGGAATCTCGTACGACGTGGCCGCATCGGGTGTTTTCGGTGATTTCAGACAGGTAAACGACACCCCTTTCTGGGATGTGATGCTATACATTTATAAATGCAGGTTTGAAATGTTACATAACAATAAGAAGCAATGAAGTATTTTACAATCAAGGAATTAAGCCACAGCGATACGGCCGTGGCGCGCGGGATTGACAATACCCCTACGGGGGAGGCGGTTCACAACCTGACAGAGCTGGTGGAAAACGTCCTCGACCCGCTCCGTGAAAAGTACGGGAAGCCCATCCGGGTAAGTTCCGGTTACCGGAGCGCTGTGCTGAACAGAAGCGTGAACGGGGCGACCTCCAGCCAGCACCGGCTGGGTCAGGCCGCCGATATTACCGTAGGCAGCAAGGAGGGAAACCGCCGGCTTTTCGAGATCATCCGCAAGGAACTGCCTTTCGACCAGCTGATCGACGAGAAGGATTTCTCCTGGGTGCATGTGTCATTCCGCAAAGGCAAAAACAGAAAACAGGTATTAAAACTCTAAAACTGTTCAGCTATGGTAGATTTACAGCAATATGAAGAGTATTTCCGGGAACTCAGCCAGGCGTTACCCGGGATCGGTTCGATGATCCCTGTCACCTATGATATAGACATATATGAATATGTCCAGTCACTCCGGGCGGAAGACCTGCCTGTACTGTTTGTAGTCCTGCCCACCTGCGAATCCCTCAGTCGGGATCCGGATTGTGTGGTCGAAAGGAATTTCGGCATGTGTCTTCTTCTGGACAAAACCGACTGGCAACGGGAGCGCGGGTTAGATGCACAAAAGCGCCTTCAACCGACTTTTGAAGAGATCAAGAGCATGATGCGCCAAGAGTATGGCCGGTGCGGAATTTTTTCACGACTGAACCTGGAGGAGATGACGTCCTCTCCCGAGTCCGGACTGTTCAAGGCGCTGTCCGGATGGAGTCTGGGATTTACGTTTGATTCAATATAAAGGCGGACAAAAATGGAGAACGACAGAGTTTCTTTAGAAGATTTGACCCAGGGACAGTGGCTGGAACTTCGTTACCAAATGGAACCCAGGAATTTCAAACGCCTGGTAGAGCGTGCCCGCAATGCCGGAATCGATGTTCCCGCCTGCGTAGGGGTAAAAAACTATGCCCCAAAGATTAAATTCTCTACGTTAAGTGAAACGGCACGTTATGTCCGCTCCCAGGATATTGAGGCTGTAAAGACCTTTAACCGCAGGTGTGAGAACTGGTCAATTTTCGTGACCGCCGAACTGCGCAGCCAGGCACGTATGTCCTTCCCTCACAATCCTAAGCGCTCCAAGGGTGCCACACCCTTGTCTGAAAGCATCAATGGCAATGTCAGATACGACAAGAAATACAAGGTGGAGGTCCGCTCCCTGGGCTTCTCCTTCGCCCGGCATGGCGTCATGCTGCATTACGGGGCGTCAAGCGGACACGGAGGATATATCGGCAGCAAGTGGAGGGATCGTTTCGGGAACATACGCACCACTAATCCCGCCAGTTTTGGCAAGATGGGGCAGGGGAACCGTAAGGCGGTGCACTGGTTCAATCCGGTGCTTCGCAAACATCTTCCCACCCTGGCGGATATCGCCGCCGAATACTGTATGGACATGTCTCTGAATCTGGCCGGGCTGTTCCTGGAAGAATAGCAACAACAAAGAGAGGTACGCGTGGAAGAGACATGCTCCCTCCCTTTGTCCTTTACCCCATGGACCGTATCCGTGATATTTGCCCTAAAAAAGAATAATATGGCGGACAAAGATCTAACCAGGGGTATCAAAATTTATCTGGATACCACTAAATACAGCCAGGGGATGAAACAGCTTTCCCAGGCGACAAGGGAATACGAACTGTCTCTTATACACATCTGACGCTGCCGACGATACTCCTTGTGT
>CALJDR010000014.1 GCA_938023515.1 uncultured Flavobacteriales bacterium | reverse complement strand
AGTCCGGTTCGCGGCTCTATAAATCCTAAAACCACCCCTACAGGGTGGTTTTTTGTGTTTATGGCCCTCCACCCCAGAATGCACGTTATTAAAACAGGAAAAAGAAGGAATTTTCCTCAGACGACTGATTATCTTAACAAATGTTTTATATTTGCTCCCGCACAATTAATACTGAAAGCCATGAAATTTTCCGGTTTAAGGAGCCCTACGAGGGTAGTTGCATCCTTGTTTTTATTCCCCCTGCTATTCTCATGCACAGGGGATCGGGAGAATAACGATGTATATATAGGCGGGTATGTCCAGCGCACGCCGGATGATTCCGATAAAAGGCATCCTGATGACTATTGTGCGGTGTATTGGCTCAATGGCGAGCCACACTCGCTGGGAGACGGATATGAAAGTTCTGCAGTCAACGCAATGACGCTTGTGGGCAGCGACCTATATTGCGCCGGATATGTGCGGTCTGTCGGAGGGAACAATATCGCGGTGTATTGGAAAAACGGGGAAGAGCATCGGCTGACGAGTGGGGCGTACGATGCCCAGGTGCGGGGGATTTGTGTGACCGACCTGGGATATGTGCTGTGTGCCGGAGAGGAAAAGGATGGCCCGCAGCAAAAGCGCGCCTCGACTAAATACGGGACAGATTACCGGATGATCCGCGAGGATGTCGCTAAACTTTGGATAAATGATAGCCTTTCCTATGTGTTTTCCGATGGTAAATTAGCCGCTTCAGTCAGCTCGGTATGTGTGGATACAATGGGAATGGTGTATATGGCCGGGTATGACGATTGGATTTTCCGGCGGATCGCTTCCACTTATGAGTCATATATCGAACCGCGTTTTTGGGTAAACTGGGAACAAATCGCACTGTGGGACAGGCGCGGAGCGGCCAATGCGGTGGCCTGGAAGGATGGGTCTGTTTACGTAGGCGGATGGGTAGTCGAGGGCGAATCGGGTTCCGAGGCGACTTATTGGCAGGACGGAATACGCCGGGAATTGGAGGACAATTATGGCGGGCAGGTAAAATCGTTTTGTTTCGAGGGCTCGGATGTATATATGGCGGGTACGAACGGTTATCAGGACGTAAAGAGTGCGGTATATTGGAAAAACGGACAGATTGTTCCGTTGCTGGAAGATAAATACCGATCACGATCGTCTTGCAATGCGATTGCGGTGCTGGATGGGGCGGTGTATTGCGTCGGTTCCATGGGACAATCGGCCGCGTACTGGAAGAATGGGAAAGTGAGTCTGTTGGGCCTGGGTGCAGCCAATGGTATCGTAGTGGTGAGAAAGAAAGAAGAAGGGAAATAAATCGTATTTGTTATGAGAGGGATATCGAAAAAACTGTTTGCCGGAGGGGCACTGTTATCTGTGCTGGCAGTCGCGGTAGCATGTACTTCTACTGAGGTAGTAAAAACGGACGGCAGAGCATCCTTTGAGCGCAAAGGCAAGGACGGAAAGTGGGCATGGGTGGATCCGGGTTATATGTCCCCTAACGGTCGGGCGGGGGAAAGCCGCTCCGAGGCGGTTTACGACCGGTTTGAGAAATTGGGGATGGCTGATATTCCACATGGACGCGATTTGTACGTGCTCTACCGGGAGGAAAAAAAATATCTGTTCGACGCAGAAGCGGTTGCCTTGCGGCTTGACGGGAACGAATATACCCGTATAACCAAAGATAACGGCGGGTATCTCTACGCCGAAACCCCGGTGGGGTTATATCCGCTGAACGGCAATACAGGACTGCCGGAGCGGGTATCGACGATCTTCCGCTGCGGGCCGGAGATAAACGATGCCGCCTCGTTGGTGGTTATTTATTCACAGAATGGAAAATACGGTGTATATCGCTATCAGGCCGATGTGTCCGGTTCGGTTTTTTCCTCTCCGAAATATTCGTATGTGGAGATTATTCCGCCGGTATATGATCGTATTATCTATGTGGGTGGCGGCGGAGCAGGGCATTTTGTCGTGTGTAAGGATAGTCAAACAAGCCTGATCGACTCCAAAGGACGGCCACGGACCATGGGGCGCGACGAGAGCACCTGGTTGAAGGGATATTATCAATTCATGGGCGGCTTTTGGGCCCAGAGTGCGCGCCCGGCACAAAGGCGGTACTTAGCAACTATTAAAAGCATTCCATTGGGGACGGAAAATATGCGGGTGGCCGATTTGCGTTCTTACTGCACGCACACGGGTACGTCCAATGCAAGTTCGATCCGGATTGATCCTTTTTCGGACGATGAATACGAGGGGCCTTTTATGCCCAATCATGGCGACGGTTCGATGACCAATTTGGACTGATTGCACCAGGATTTTGCTTTTTTTCGGGGACAAAGCCTGAAAATAGAGTATATTTAGGCTTTGAAACTATAATGCATATGAGATTTTTCGTTTTGTTTTTTATGCTTGGGTTGCCACTATGCCTTTCGGCCCAAGAGGAGACCCAAAATAATGGGGCCGTTGTAGAAACAAAGGTGGGTGCCGAACTGAATTGGAATTTTGGGAAAAGAAAGCAGTTCCTCCTGGTTCCGTCGTTAAAGTCAGTGCATAATAACCAGAAAAACGGGGATAGTTGGACGAACTATCAAGGTATGGCGGCCGAAGTTTATTTTTCAATGCCGGTAGTGAAGTATCTCCGTTTTTTCGCGGACGCCGAACTGGATTTGAGTGAAACGGCGAACAGCCATACCACTTTCAGTACGGGATTCAATTCCACTTATACTATAAAACGGTTCTCTGTGTCCGGAGAATTCAAATACAGTACGGACAGGAGTCTGCACTATGTGGACCGGGAGCGGGATCCTTATTTTAAATATACAGTGGCAGGAGGAGTATATGTGATCGAAAACATCTGGAAATTTACTGTTCAGGTAATGACCCCCCATTGTTTGAGGGAAAATGCAATTACAGGGATAGATTTACAAGGCATATCGAATTTTTTTATTACGGAGCATTTTGGAATGAATTTTACGATGGAATGGTCTGATACATTTGCAAACGGGCGGAATTTTTTCAGTCCCCAACTTTCCGCCGTATTCCGTATTTAAATAAAGTTATATATATAAAAAACGCCGGGTTTAAATTCCCGGCGTTTTTTGTGGAGAAGATCGGGCTCGAACCGACGACCTCTTGCATGCCATGCAAGCGCTCTAGCCAACTGAGCTACATCCCCATTCAACGGGGCAAATATAGGGCTTTTATTTAAGCTGCAAAAATAATTATATGTCTCTGGGACTTTTGGATCACTTTTTTTCTTCTTTTACTTTCGCGGACCTTTTTTTCAAATCTATCAGAATATAGACCACCCATAGGACAATTGTTACTAAAGCTGAAAGTAACAGGAATATGCCGTCTTTTATTGTTATGAATATCGTGGTTAGTATCCCGATGACCAGGTAGAATTTTGCGCCTAAAAACATGTCTTTTCCGATTTTCATCAAAGGTCTGTGAGTGGATTATCATTTATGATAATTGATAGGCAAAGATAAATAAAAAACTTTGCTGTCAAATACGGACTACAAAAAATGACTGAAGAAGAATTGTTAAAATGTGTAGGAAAGAACATTAAAAAGTATCGCATGCAGAAGGGGATTCTTCAGCAGGACCTGGCCGCTATATGTAATATGGAAATACCTAATATGTCCCGGATAGAAAATGGGCGAACCAATCCTACTCTTAAAACATTATTAAAGATAAGTTCTTCTTTAGGGGTAGAGATAGTAGATCTGTTAGAGCCTGAATGCAAAGAGCCGGAGAAATAAAAAAAGCGTACGGTTTCCGTACGCTTTCCCCGTCAGGGATACTTTTCTCCTATATTTTTAATTGCCGCATATAGACGAGTTTTTCTTTCCACTGTTCCAGTGTTTCTGATTTCCGTTCAATGCTTCGGTTGACCTCGCGCACCAATGGGTTGTCCGAAGAACCGGAGGAGAAAAATTCAATGTTGTTTTTCAACTGTTGTACTTCCCGGGTGATTTCATCTATTTTCCGGCGGATAAAATCCATTTCGGCATAAAATTTTTGCTTGTTGCCGTCCTCAACCAGTTGATCAACCTTGTCCTTAAAGCGAATCATGGCCACATCGTTCCGGCTTACCTTTAGTTGCTCGAAATAGCCGTCCACCAGCGAATTGAACTTATCTTCTATGGCCCGAGCCGGATAAGGGACTCGTCCTATTGCACGCCATTGGGCTATAAGGGCTTTCAGGGCTTCGATAGAGGCTTCCGGATCTCCCGATATGGCGAATGCTTCGACTTCGGGTAAAAGCAGTTCTTTTTCTTTCAGGTTAGCTTGCGATTGGGCATCACCGCTTTTGCGTTGCCCGGACATATTCTCGAAGAAAAAGTTGCAAGCTGCACGGAACCTTTTCCATAGGTCATCTGATTTTTGGCGGGGTACATGCCCTATCTCTTTCCATTGTTTCTGGAGGGCTTTCAATTCAGAAGATGTCGCATTCCAATCGGTGGAAGCCTTGAGTTCTTCGGCTCGTTCGACCAAGGCAAGCTTTTTTTCCAGATTTGATACTTGGTTGCGCTTTAATTCCTTGTAGTAATTATTTTTAGCTTGGTTGAACGCGCGGTTTACTTCTTTGAATCGTTCCCATATTTCGGAATTCTTATTTTCGGGAACGGGTCCTGTCGTTTTGAATTCATTTTTTAATATTTCTACCTCAGCCATTTTCTTTTGCCAGCCGTCGTGAGAGGAAGCGCTATCACTCGTGATATCCTCTATTTTTTGGCATATGGCTAATTTGGCCTCCATATTCGCTTTGAGCGATTCTTTTTGTTCTTTTAGGAAGTTGTGCCGGCGCTCGTGAATAGCGCGTGTAGCGGCACTAAAGCGCTCCCAAACAGCATCCCGTTGATCGGCTGCAACAGGGCCGGTTTCCTCTTTCCACAGACGATGGAGCAATTGAAGTTCCTCGAATGCTTTTTTGATGGATGGCTCGTTTTTTAATTCTTCCGCCAGGGCAATGATCTTGTTTTTTTCCCCGAGGTTCCTTTCGAATTCCATATCCCGGAATTCCCGGTTGAGTTTTAGATAGTCGAAAAATCTTTCCACATGATGCTGATAGGTTTGCCATACAGCGGATGATTGCTCGCGGGGGACCATGCCGCATTTACGCCACCGGGACTGGATATTGTGAAATTCTTTAATAGAGGCATTTTCCTCTTTTTCGATCAGCTCTTTGAGTTCCTCGATAAGAGCGAATCTTTCTTCGAGGTTGGCCTTTTGTTCTACGGCCATTTGTGCGGCGAAATTTTCCCGTTTTTTCCGGTATTCGTCCCATAGAGCATCGAAATGCTCTTTAGCATCGGTCAATGCTTTATTTTCCTCGGCCGGGTTCTCGCCTTCCTGTTCTTTTTCTTTTTCAGCGTTTAAAGTGTTTTCAAATGCTTCCCTGAGGTTGCGTACCTGTCGGCCGATATACTGGATCGGTTCTTTGAGCAGTTCGCCGAATTCTTTTACGAGTTCATCGGCGGATAATGTGTTATAATCTTTGATGGATTGTTCTGTGGCGGCCGGCTTTTCTTCTGCAGGGTTCTGGAGTTCGGCCGGCTTATTCTCTGGCAGTACTTCTTTTTCTTCTTCTGAAGTCTCGTCTGCCGCATCGTTTGTTTTTTCTTTTGCGGCGGGTTCCTCTGCGGTTACGGCATTTTCGGCCGTTTCCTCAGGAGCGGGGACTATCTGCGGCTCTTCAGCTTTTTCCTCAGGAGGTTCAGGGTTATTTCGCGGAGTTTCCTCGCCGTTTTCTTCCTGGGTCGGCTGCTGGTTTACAGCCGTGTTTTCTACGCGGCTCTGGTCTTGTCCTTCTGCCTCTTCAGGAAGCAGGTTGTCTTTTTCTTGGTTGTCTGAAGTCATTTTGGTAAATGATAGTGAGTGATTGAGAAAAACAAATATATGAATTTAAATATACTATTGCCACAATTCCCAGGATTTTTCCGCCTGGAGTTCCAGCATGGTGAGTCCCGAAGATACGGCGGCTCCTCTCTCGCGGCCCTTTTTTAGAAAGAGTGTTTCGGGAGGATTGTATACCAGATCGAAGAGCAAACTACGCTCGTCCAAGGCGTAATAGGGGATATCCGGACACGTATCTACCTGCGGGAACGTACCCAGCGGCGTTGCATTGATGATCAGCGGGCAACTTTTTATGTGGATGTCCGTGAGTTCTTCGTAACAGAGATAACGGCCTTCCCGCTTTTGCCGGGAGACGAAGAAATATTCGATTCCCAGGTTTTTCAGGACATAGGCCACGGCATCGGACGCCCCTCCTGTGCCGAGGATCAAGGCGCGTTCGTGGTGGGGCTCCAGAAAGGGGGCCAAGGCCTGCCGGAAGCCGTATACGTCGCTGTTATGCCCGGAAAGGTGACCGTCGGGATGCATTTTCACGGTGTTGACCGCTCCAATTTCCCGGGCCTGTGGGTCTATGTCGTCCAGGTATTTTTGTATTTCCCGTTTGTAAGGGATGGTGACGTTGAACCCCCGGATTTCCGGGTCGGCCAGTACGGTTTTCAGTTCCGACAGGTCGGGCAGGTCGAAAATCTCGTAAGAACAATCGGCAAGCCCTTCCGACCGGAACTTGTCGGCGAAATATTTTTTGGAAAAAGAATAGGAGATGTTCCTGCCTATCAGTCCGTATTTTTTCATTCCGGGATGCTTTTTCTGGTTTTCACTGCCGGAAGATTATTTCCGCTGCGTTTGCGTTCGCTGTATGATTCCATTCGGATAGTGAACCAGAATCCGATGAGGATGAAGGCTGCGGCCGCCCAGGTGGAGAGTTCGCCCAGGCGGGGCAAATAATGATCAAATCCGATGATAATGTCCTTGTGTACCCCGTCGACGACAGTCCGATCATAGATATTGTTTTTCCACGGCCACATGATGCTCAGCGAACCGCCTATGAACCCGATGATAAGGGCGGTGACATTGGCTCGGAAATGTTTCAGCAAGTAGCCCAGGATATGGGAGAACAGCACTACACCGATCAGCGTACCCGCAGTAAATACCCCGCATATTTTGATCAGATGCATCTGTTCCACGTCGTAAAGCGCCGAATAGTCCCCGTGCAGGATTTTCCCGGCGGCGAAAAATACGGCGTTGACCGAATCGACCATCAGCAGCTTATAGTTCCCGATGACCATCAGCAGAAACGAACCGGACAGTCCCGGCAGGGTCATCCCGCACACGCTGATGATGCCGCACAGGAAGATCACGATCATATTGTCCGATCCTGGCAGATAGTCCAGCATGGTTACCGATATACCCACGAAGAGCCCGATGAGCATCATCCGCACGGTGCCCCCGCGCCAGGAGTCGAATTTTTTGATCAGGTAGAGCAAACTGCCGAGTACCATCCCGAAGAACACGGCCCACACCTGTATGCTGTAGTGGTCCATCAGGTAATCGATCAGCAGCGAAACGGAAAAGAAGCTGGTGATCGTCCCCCCAAGGATGCACAGTAGGAACCACATGTTGGTATAGCGGAAGAAACATCGCACATGGCCGCACATCAGCCATTTGAGGGATTTTTTGTTGATGCGTTGGAGGGAAAAGATGAATTCTTCGTAGAACCCGATGACAAAGGCTACCGTACCGCCCGATACGCCCGGTATCTTGTTGGCCGTACCCATGGCTATGCCTTTGATCCACAGCAGGAAATAATCCAGAGCGTTTCTTTTTTTCGTCATTGTTATTTGCAGGAATGCCGGCCTTTGGCCGGCGGAAAAAGGTTCCCGGAACTTCCCGGGCCTACAAATGTATGTTTTTTTGGCGAAATATAGGTTCCGCAGGCCTTGTTTTGGGAACAAAAGCCTAACTTTGCAGTGCGTAAAAAACGTTTTAGCGATAACGAAACGAATAAAACCGTGAAAAAGAACATAGCCATCGTGATGGGAGGGTATTCCTCCGAGCGCCTGATCTCCCTGCAGTCGGGAGGAGTGGTGTACCGCAGTCTGGACAAGGAAAAATACAACCTGTACCCGGTCGATATTTCGCGGGAAGGTTGGTTTTATATAAACGAACTGGATGAAAAATATCCGGTGGACAAGAACGATTTTACCGTGACGGTGGACGGGGAAAAGATCCATTTCGACGCGGTATTTAACGCTATCCACGGAAACCCCGGCGAGAATGGCCTTTTGCAGGCATATTTCGAACTGCTGGGTGTGCGCCATACCTCATGCGGGCATTTCGAATCGGCCCTGACGTTCAACAAGCGCGAATGCATCGCGGTGGTGCGTCAGTACGGGATCAAAACGGCCAAATCCATATTTATGACCCAGGGCGATCCGGTCGATGCGGACATGATCGTCAAGGAAGTGGGGCTGCCGTGTTTCGTCAAGCCGAACCGGGCCGGTTCATCGTTCGGGATCACGAAAGTGTACAAGAAAGAAGAGATCCCCTCGGCCTTGGAAGAGGCTTATAAGGAAGACAGTGAAATACTTATCGAGTCGTTCCTCGACGGGCGGGAAGTATCCGTCGGGACGATGCGCATCGACGGAAAGGTAACGGTACTGCCGATTACCGAGATCGTATCGATGAACGATTTCTTCGACTATAAGGCCAAATACGAAGGCCTGTCCAAAGAGATCACCCCGGCCACGCTGCCCGAAGGCATCGAACGGAAAATTCAGGAAGCGTCTGCTAAAGTTTTTGAGAAACTGAACCTGCGCGGGGTTGTACGCTCCGAATTCATCATTGTAGGCGGGGAACCGCATTTCCTGGAAGTGAATACCTGCCCGGGCCTTTCGGCGGCCAGCATCGTGCCGCAGCAGGCCAAAGCGATGGGTATGGAACTGCCCGAATTCTTCGGCTGCCTGGTAAGCCAGGCGCTGGATGCAAAATAATAAAGACCGAGAGCCATGCAAGAGAGGATCGCCGTATTTCCCGGGTCGTTCGACCCGTTGACCAACGGGCATTGCGATATCATCGCCCGCGCGCTGCCGCTGTTCGACAAGATCATCATCGCCATCGGACGTAACAGTGACAAAAACAACATGTTCTCGCTGGAGGAACGGATGGATTTCGTGCGCAAGACCTATGCGGACGAACCCAAGATCGAAGTGACCAGCTACCAGGGTATGACGACGGATTTTTGCCGGTCGGTGGGTGTGAAGTTCATGCTGCGCGGCTTGCGGAACCCTTCGGACTTCGAGTTTGAAAAGGCGATCGCCCAGACCAACCGCCGGCTTTGTCCGGACATAGAGACTGTGTTCCTGCTCACTTCGTCGGGCTATTCATTCATCAGCTCGTCCATCGTGCGGGAAATACTTACCTACAACGGCGACGTGAGCAAAGTGGCTCCCCCGGCCGTCAGCGAATACTGGAAAGAGAAAAATAAAGAAAAATAAAATGGATACACCCAAGAGATACACCGTCACGGCTGCGTTGCCGTACGCCAACGGCCCTATCCATCTGGGCCACCTGGCAGGGGTTTACGTGCCTGCCGATGTCTATGTAAGATACCTGCGGCAGAAAGGCCGCGATGTGGTATTCATCTGCGGTTCGGATGAACACGGGGTGCCTATCACGATCAAAGCACGCCGGGAGGGGGTAACCCCCCAGCAGGTGGTGGACAAATACAACAAGATTATCAAGGATTCGTTTGCCGAGTTCGGCATATCGTTCGACAATTATTCCCGTACTTCGGCGCCGGTGCACCACAAGACCGCTTCGGATTTTTTCCGCAAGATGTACGATGCCGGCCAGTTTACCGAACAGGAATCCGAGCAGTATTACGATCCGGAAGCCAAACAGTTCCTGGCCGACCGTTATATCACCGGTACCTGCCCGCGCTGCGGCAACGAAGGGGCCTATGGTGACCAGTGCGAGAAATGCGGTTCGACCCTGAGCCCTTCCGAACTGATCGATCCGAAAAGTGCCCTTTCCGGGGCTACCCCGGAACTGCGGAAAACCAAACATTGGTATCTGCCGCTGGAACAATACGAGACATGGCTCCGCCAGTGGATCCTCGAAGGCCACAAGGCCGACTGGAAGCCCAATGTGTACGGGCAGGTGAAATCGTGGCTCGACGACGGGCTGCGTCCCCGCGCCGTGACCCGCGACCTGGATTGGGGTATCCCCGTACCGGTGGAAGGTGCGGAAGGGAAAGTGCTCTATGTGTGGTTCGACGCACCGATCGGCTATATCTCCTCTACCAAGGAATGGGCCGAGCGCGAAGGCAAGGACTGGGAGCCTTACTGGAAATCCGAAGACACCAAACTGGTGCATTTTATCGGTAAGGACAATATCGTGTTTCACTGCATCATCTTCCCGGTGATGCTCAAGGCGCACGGCGATTTTATCCTCCCGGACAATGTCCCGGCCAACGAATTCCTCAACCTGGAAGGCAACAAGCTCTCCACGTCCCGCAACTGGGCTGTGTGGCTGAACGAATATCTGGTGGATTTTCCCGGTAAACAGGACGTACTTCGCTACGCCCTTATCGCCACAGCCCCCGAAACCAAGGACAACGACTTTACGTGGAAAGATTTCCAAAATCGCAATAACAACGAACTGGTGGCTATCCTCGGCAATTTTGTCAACCGGGTGATGGTGCTTACCCAGAAATACTACGGCGGGGTAGTCCCGTCCGGAAAATGGCTGGACGATGCCGACCGGGAGGTGCTGAACGAAGTGCGCCAATACCCCGGCAAGGTGGGGGATTCCCTCGAAAAATACCGGTTCCGCGAGGCGCTGGCCGAGATGATGAACCTGGCGCGTCTGGGCAACAAATACCTGGCCGACAACGAACCTTGGAAAACGCAGAAGACCGATCCGGTCCGTACAGAGGCAGTGATGTATACGGCTGTACAGATTGCCGGATGCCTGGCAACCATTTGCGAACCCTTCCTGCCTTTTGCGGCAGCGAAACTGGCCTCTATGCTCGACGTGAAAGCGGCGTCGTGGGACAGTATCGCGAAGAATGCGGAGGTCATCCCCGCCGGGCATAAACTGGGCGAAGCCGGTCTGTTGTTCGACAAGATCGAAGATGCGGCTATCGATGCCCAGCTCCAGCGTCTGGAAGATTCCCGCCTGGCCAATATCGCGGCCGAAAAACCGGCGGAACCCCAGAAAGAAACCATCACTTACGATGATTTCGACAAGATGGATATCCGGGTCGGAACGATAGTAGAGGCGGAAAAAGTGCCGAAGGCTAAAAAACTCCTCAAATTGACGATCGATACCGGAATAGACCGCCGCACGGTGGTTTCGGGTATCGCGGAGAGTTTCTCTGCCGAAGAGGTGGTGGGCCGGCAGGTATGTATCCTGGTGAACCTGGCTCCGCGTGAGATCAAAGGTATCCTTTCCAACGGGATGATCCTGATGACTGAACACCCGGACGGACGTCTGGAGTTCGTCGCTCCGTCTGCCAAAGTGAAAGAGGGATCGGTGGTCTGCTGATCAAACTGAATTTATCGTAAAAGAGGGTATCCCATTGGGATGTCCTCTTTTGTTTTTTATCCTCCTTTTAATTCTCTAATTGCCCTGTCCGGGGTCACCCGGTATTAACTTTCTTTT
>CALJDR010000013.1 GCA_938023515.1 uncultured Flavobacteriales bacterium | reverse complement strand
ATCGTCGGCAGCGTCAGATGTGTATAAGAGACAGGCATGCCGGTAAATTAAAATCGTGGCTCGAGAAACGCCTGGAGGTCGACCGGGTAGAGATTTTTAGGAAACAATAGCTTTCGGGAGAAATCCTTTTTTCAAGAATCAAGAAAAATAAAAGATCAGGCCTTTTTTTCGCCGCTGAAAATGTGGGCCGAGATTTTCCGGTAGATCAGAGCGAACAACACGGCATATGCGGCGCCGATGAGGCCTCCGACGATCACGTCCCCTGTCAGATGGGTCCCGATGTACACCCGGCTGTAGGCTATCAGCGCGGCGAATCCCAGCATGTACCACCAGATATGGCGCACCCGTCCGCGCAGGGCCATCGAGGCGAAGACCGCCAGGGCAAAAGCGTTGCCCGCGTGCGAGGAAAGGAATCCGTACTGGCCGCCGCAGAATCCTGTTTCCCATTCGCGTACCGATCGGAATTTCCCGGCCAGTTCCGGCATATGGCACGGGCGCAGGCGGATATGCATGTCGCGGATATAATTGCCGCAGGTCTGGTCGGAGAAATAGATGGTGATGGCGATGAAAATAAGAGCTACCAGCATTCGTTTCCAACCGAGTTTCGTCCAAAAGAAATAGAGGATGAGCGCCCCGAAAGGGATGAATGCATAGTCGGTGATGAACATGAACACCGGGTCGAGCGCTTTGCAGCCCACGTTGTTCAGTGCCAGAAAAAGGGATATGTCCCAGTCGTTAAGCGTTTCCCACATTGTTTTGCTGCTGTTTGTCCTCTTTCGTTTCAGGGGAAGCGTTGCCGGATGGGTCTTTGCCGTCGGCTTCGATGCGCTGTTTCAATTTTTCGGTCGTTTCGTCCAGATCGCGGGTGATCTCTTCCAGAGACTGGTCCGTTTCGGAGGCCATGTCCCTGATGTCCTGCTTCAGGTCGGAGGCGGCTTTGTCCACGCTCTGACGGATGTCGTCTATCGTATCGCCCAGGCCGGTTTCGGCATTTATCTGCTGCTTTACTTCTTCGGAGGCTTTCCGCAGGAAATCGGACCCCTTGGCCACCCCGCGTATGATGCCCGGCAGCTTGTCCTTTCCGAAAAGGAGCATGCCGGCCAGCAGGATGAGCAGGATTTCCCCGCCGCTTATATCCAAAAAGAGAAGCATAGGCGTTTCGTATTGTCTACAGGAGTGGTAAGCCGATCACAAAAGTAGGTATTTTTGCGTATTTTTGTACTATCGAAAAGCGTAAAAGGAACCATTGAACACCATATATCTGTTTAGCGGGATAGGCTGCACCGGGGCCGTTTTCGGGAAAATGACTTTCCCCGAAGGCTATGCCGTACGCCATCTCGAATGGAAAGAACCCCTGAAAGGGGAGGCATTTCCGCAGTATTGCGCCCGCATGGTGAATGGATTGTCTCTCGGAGCTTCCGATATTCTGGCCGGAGTATCTTTCGGCGGAATCGTCGTGCAGGAAATCGCCCGGCAGTACCCGCAGGTAGAGCGGGTCGTGGTGCTTTCTTCCGCTGTAGACCCTCAGGAATACAGCGGAATGATCAGGCTGTACCGGGTTCTGCGGTTGTATTCCGTGACCCCTTGGGCCATTTTGAAAAGCGACCGGTTGAAAGCGGCGCTCATTACCGGAAAACTCGGTGGACGGCACGTAGAGGCGGTACGACGGTTTTTTGCGCCCCTTTCGACGCGGTATTACCGTTTCGCCATCCGGGCCTGCCTGTGCTTTCTCCCGGCCGACCGGGCGCTGCTGCGCCGGATACGCCGGATACACGGCCGCCGGGACGAGCTTTTCCCGGTTAAAAGAACAATAAGCCCTTCGGAAGATATAGACGGAGCGACCCACCTGATGGTGTACACCCATGCCCGGGAGGCCTCGAAAGCCTTTGCAAAAGTTATTCGCGTACCTTGGTATCGACAAGGATAGTCACCGGCCCATCGTTCAACAGGTCTACCTTCATATCTGCCCCAAACACGCCGGCGCCGACCGGGCGCCCTAAGTCCTCTTCTATTTTTTTCAGGAACGTTTCGTATAAAGGGATGGCAATCTCGCCTTTGGAGGCACGGAGGTAAGAAGGCCGGTTGCCTTTGACGGTAGAGGCGTGCAGGGTGAACTGGCTCACTACGATGATGTCCCCGCCGATATCCTGCACCGAAAGGTTCATCACCCCGTTTCCGTCGTTGAATATCCGCATCCGGACGATCTTTCCGCTCAGCCAGGCTATGTCCTCCCGGGTGTCGGAATCCTCTATCCCCAGCAGCACGAGCAGTCCGGGGCCTATTTCGGCGGTCTTCACTCCGTCCGCCGTCACCGAAGCGCGGGATACGCGCTGAATCACAGCTCTCATCTGTTTTTTGTGTTTTATCTCGCCGGTAATGGTTTTAAGCGGCTAATTTATGGGTTTTCGCGGGAAAAAAACTAACTTTGCGCTTTAAAATCCATAGGACAATGGCACAGAAACCCTCCATACCCAAAGGCACCCGCGACTTTTCCCCCTCGGAGATGGCGCGCCGGGAATACGTATTCTCGGTACTTCGTGATGCTTTTTCCCGTTACGGCTTTTCGCAGATACAGACCCCTTCGTTCGAAAACCTTTCCACCCTAATGGGGAAATACGGCGAAGAAGGCGACCGACTGATCTTCAAGATCCTGAATTCCGGGGACTACCTGGAAAAAGTACCGGAGGAACTCCTTGCCGCCAAAGACAGCCAGAAGGCGACCAAATACGTGAGCGAAAAGGCCCTTCGTTACGACCTTACCGTGCCGTTCGCCCGGTACGTGGTGCAGCACCAGGGAGAGATCGCTTTTCCGTTCAAACGCTACCAGATACAGCCCGTATGGCGGGCCGACCGGCCACAGAAGGGCCGTTTCCGCGAATTCTACCAGTGCGATGCTGACGTGGTGGGTTCCCGTTCGCTGTGGCAGGAGGTTGAATTAGTCCTGCTGTACGACGAGGTGTTCACACAGTTGGGCGTACCGGTATCGATAAAGGTCAACAACCGGAAGATACTGGCCGCTATCGCCGAGATCACAGGCCAGCCCGAACTGATTGTCGATATGACGGTCGCGCTGGACAAACTGGATAAGATAGGCGCCCCGGCCGTAGAGGAAGAGATGCTGTCCAAAGGCCTTACCCCGGCATCCGTGGAACTGATCCGTCCGTTCCTGCAGCCTATGGACGAGGCCGGTATGTGGGCGATCCTGGAAAAAACGCTCTCCGGTACGGAGATTGGCCGCAAAGGCATAGACGAACTCCGGTTCCTGTTCGATGCGGTGCGGGCCGTCGGCCTGAAAGGAGCGGAGATGGAACTGGATCTTACCCTGGCGCGCGGACTCAACTATTACACCGGCGCTATTTTTGAAGTAAAAGCCAAAGGGGTCGAAATGGGGTCCATAGGCGGCGGCGGTCGCTACGACGACCTGACCGGTATATTCGGCATGAAGGACGTATCCGGCGTGGGCATATCGTTCGGTATGGACCGTATCTGCCTGGTGATGGAAGAATTGAACCTGTTCGACCAGACCCTTGACCGGGGTGTGGATGTGTTTTTCGCCAATATGGGTGAGAAAGAGGCCCTTTATGCGATGAAGGCCTTGCAAAAAGTCCGGGAAGCCGGCGTACGAGCCGAACTGTATCCCGATGCGGCCAAACTGGGCAAGCAGTTGGAATACGCCAACAAAAAATCCGTCCGCTGGGTGGCGATAGCCGGCAGCAGCGAGATGGAAAAAGGAATATTTACCGTAAAAGATATGGAAGCCGGTACGCAGGCCGAAGTAACCGCAGGCGAACTTACCGGGTTTTTGAAAGACTGAGTAAATGGAACGCGAATTCAGGATAGGGGAGCGCGTCGCCTTCGTGGACGACGATATCAAAGGCCGGGTAAAATCCGTCAAGGCCAATGGGGATATCGTGGTCGTGTCCCAGGACGGGTTCGACTATACGTGCCGCCCATCCGACATCGTTTCCCAGGAGGAGGCCCGCGCCGGACTGTCCGAATACATTAAGGATGCGGACTGGGATTATGTGACCAACGACAAATACGCCGAGCGCCGCCGCCCTACGCCCCCGTCCAATAAAAATCTGCGCGAGGCCCCGGTGCGCGTGCTCGACCTGCATATCGAAAAGCTGGTCAAATCCACCCGGGGAATGGCTTCGGGGGACATCCTCGACTACCAGCTCCGCTATGCCCGCACGGCGGTGGAATCCGCCCGCCGGGAAGGGGTCGTGCGCCGAATGGTGTTCGTCCACGGAGTGGGCGACGGGGTGCTGAAAGAGGAACTCCGCCGGATGCTCGAAGGGTATTCGCGGACCCGGTTTTACGATGCCGCTTTCCATATTTACGGGGAAGGGGCGACCGAAGTGGAATTTTACTAAAGAAACAGAACCCAAATGATAAAAGCTATATTCTTCGATGTGGACGGTACGCTGCTCAGTTTCAAGACCCATCAGGTGCCCGAATCGACCGTACAGGCGCTCAAGACGCTCCGCAGGAAAGGGATAAAATTGTTCGTGGCCTCCGGCCGCCGCAAGGCCGACATCGACCAGGCCCGCCTGCCGGATGTATTCGACGGCTATGTGGCTGTGAACGGCGCGCGGTGTATGATGGCCGACGGGACGGTCGTTTTCCAGCGTTACATCCCCCGGGAAGATATCGAGACTCTTATCAAAATGCAGGGCACGCCCCAAGCCTTCCCGTGTATTCTGGTGACGGAGGAAAAATTGTATATCAACTTCGTCAACGACGACGTGGCCCTTTTGGGGCGCCAGCTCAACCTTCCGATGCCCCAGCCGGAAAGCCTCGAAAAATGGGCTGATATAGCCCGCAGTGGCGTTCCCCAGATGCTCTGGTTCTTTTCCGAGGACAAACAGAACCGTATTCTCAAACAATTCCCCGGTTGCCATATGCAGCGGTGGAGCCCTCTTTTCGGCGATGTCATCCCTTCCAGTGCCGGCAAGGATGTGGGGATCGCCCGGATGATGAATTTCCTGGATATCCGCATGGAGGATACGATGGCCTTCGGGGACGGAGGCAACGATATTTCCATGCTCCATGCCGTAGGTACGGGGGTAGCGATGGGCAATGCTCCGGACGAGGTCAAGGCGGCGGCCGATTACGTAACCGCTTCGGTGGATGCCGACGGAATTGCTCTGGCGCTCGAACATTTCGGATTGCTTTAACTGTACGCTTTACCCGGGGCTTTGTCGGGTAAATTATCTCCTGCTCATTTGTGAAATTTTGTATGTTCCCGCGCAATTTTCGGCGGAAAGGAGCTGCGGTCTGTATGCAATTTCTTTTCCGGGTGTTAAGTCCAGGAGGGTGAAGCGCTTTTTTCTTCGTATCTTTGTAGGCTTAAAAATTTCGATAAAAAATGTCTTCCGATATAGATAAACTGGACCCCCGCCGATATATCATCATTAAAGGTGCGGAAGTCCACAACCTCAAACATCTCGATATCGCCCTGCCGCACGGGAAATTCATCGTGCTCACCGGTCTTTCGGGCAGCGGCAAGTCTTCCCTGGCCTACGATACGCTCTATGCCGAGGGGCAGCGCCGCTATGTAGAGAGCCTTTCAGCCTATGCCCGCCAGTTCCTGGGTCGTATCGACAAGCCGAAGGTCGAATACATCAAAGGAATAGCCCCGGCCATTGCCATCCAACAGAAGGTAAACACGTCTAACCCGCGTTCCACCGTCGGCACTTCGAGCGAGGTATACGATTACGTCAAACTGCTCTATGCACGCATCGGGAAGACTTTCTCGCCGGTGAGCGGAGAGGAAGTCCGTCGGGAGGATGTAACAGACGTGGTCGATTATGTCAAGACCTTCCCGGAAAGGACGGCTTTGGAGATCGAAGCCCGCTACCGGGTGCCGGAAGGCCGCACCTTTTCTCAGGCGATGGCCGCATTGGGAGCGCAGGGGTATTCCCGGGTAAAGATCGACGGGAAGACGGTCAAGATAAGCGATCTGGTATCGTTCGGGGTGGAGAAAGACCTCGGCGAATTCATACTGGTGGTCGACCGTATCGAGGTGAAAAAAGACGAGGGTTCGCTCGCCCGCCTGGCGGATTCCGTTTCCACCGCTTTTTACGAAGGAAAGGGGAGCATGCAGGTCGTAGAGGCCGAAACGGGCGCCCGACGGGAGTTTTCCAACCTTTTCAGCATGGACGGCATCGACTTCATCGAGCCGACCGAGCATCTTTTCTCCTTCAACAATCCTTTGGGGGCCTGCCCTCAGTGCGAGGGTTACGGCAAGGTAATAGGTATCGACGAGGAGTTGGTGATCCCCAACACTTCCCTTTCCGTATTCCAGGGGGCAGTGGCCCCGTGGAAAGGTGAAAAAATGGGTCTGTGGCGCCAGGCAGTGGTCGATACGGCCGAAGAATCCGGATTTCCGATACACAAGCCGTACTTCGAACTTTCGGAAAAGGAAAAGCACGATCTATGGCATGGTACCCGCTATTTCAAAGGAATAGACGATTTCTTCGCCATGCTGGAGCGCGATAACTACAAGATGCACTACCGCATTATGCTCGCCCGGTACCGGGGCAAGACGGTATGTCCGCAGTGCCATGGCACGCGCCTGCGCAGGGAGGCCTCCTACGTGAAGGTCGGCGGGAAGAGCGTCCCGGAGATCGTCGATATGCCGCTGGACAAGCTGGGCGATTTCTTCGACGGACTGAAACTTTCGGAATATGAAGAAAAAGTGGCCGGGCGTATCCTGGCCGAAATACGCCGCCGTCTGGAGTTCATGAAAGGCGTGGGGCTGGGTTATCTGACGCTCAACCGGGCGTCGTCCACCCTCTCAGGGGGGGAATCCCAGCGTATCAATATTGCCACGTCGTTGGGCAGTTCCCTGGTGGGCTCTATGTATATTCTGGACGAACCCTCGATAGGACTGCACCAGCGGGATACCGACCGGCTGATCGCCGTGCTCAAAAGGCTCCGCGACATCGGCAATACGGTCATCGTGGTGGAACACGACCGCGATGTGATGATGGCCTCGGACGTGCTGGTCGATATAGGCCCCGAAGCCGGAATAAACGGAGGAGAAGTGGTGTTTTGCGGCGCTCCGTCGGATATTGCCGACGGTGATTCGCTCACGGCCCGTTACCTGCGGTACGACGAGCGGATAGAAGTCCCCTCTTCGCGCCGCCCTGTCCGCAAATTCATCGAAGTGAAAGGCGCGCGCGAGAACAACCTCAAAAATATCGATGTGCGTTTTCCCCTGGAAATGCTCACGGTAGTCACGGGCGTATCGGGCAGCGGCAAATCCACGCTGGTAGACGGTATCCTGTATCCGGCCTTGGCCAAACGCTACAACGAAACTTCCCTGCGGGTGGGCAGTCATGCTTCCGTGGAGGGCGACCTCGATGCGGTGGGCAATATCGAAATGGTCGACCAGAACCCGATCGGCAAATCGTCCCGCTCCAATCCGGTAACCTATGTCAAGGCTTACGACGATATCCGCGATCTGTTCGCCTCGCAGTCTTTGTCCAAGGTGCGCGGTTTTTCGCCCCAGCATTTCAGTTTCAACGTCGATAAAGGGCGCTGCCCGGTCTGCAAAGGCGACGGGGAAGTGGTGGTACAAATGCAATTTATGGCCGACGTCCATTTAGTGTGCGATACCTGCGGAGGGAAGCGTTTCAAACGGGAAGTATTGGAAATAAAATTCCACGACAAGAATATAGCCGATGTGCTGGATATGACGGTCGATCAGGCCATCGCTTTTTTTTCGGAACACGGAGAAAAGAAGGTCGCCGAAAAACTCATCCCCCTGGCCGATGTCGGCCTGGGATATATCCGCCTCGGACAGCCGTCGTCCACTCTTTCCGGCGGGGAGGCCCAGCGCATCAAACTCGCCTCGTTCCTGGGGAAGGGAAAAGTATCGGTAAAGACCCTGTTCATTTTCGATGAGCCGACTACCGGGCTCCATTTCCACGACATCAAAAAGCTCCTGCGGGCATTCGACTCCCTCATCGCCCGAGGGCACAGCCTGATCGTGATCGAGCACAATCCGGACGTGATAAAATCTGCCGACCATGTGATAGACCTCGGCCCGGAAGGTGGGGAAGGCGGCGGAAATCTGGTATTCGCCGGTACGCCGGAAGAACTGGCCAAGAACAAAAAATCGTATACGGCCCCCTATATCGCCGAAGAGCTTGCCCGGTCTTCCCGGGCCGGCAAGGTGAAAAAGAAATAAAGGGTTTCGATTTAAGGCTTTAAACTGCCGGCCCGACTTGCTTTCCGGGCGGCCCGTTCGGCGCTGTAGACACCCAGCAGGATAAGGATACTCCCGGCTATAGCTATCGGGGTAATCTTTTCGTTTATCGCGACGGCTGCCGTCACCATGCTGACCACTGGGGTCATATAAATATAGTTCGTCGCCCGAACGATCCCGATCTGTTTTATCGCCGTATTCCACATCAAATAGCACAGCAGTGAAGCCACCAGCCCCAGGAACAGGAGGTTGGATACTACTATCGTGTCTTGCAGCAGCGAAAAATCCGGCCTGTCGGCAGAGAAAAGGACGACCGGCAGAATGGTCAGCAGCCCGTAGAAGAATACCTTACGGGTGATAAAGGACGGGCTGTATTTGTTTTCCAAAAGTTTCATCACGATACTGTACGAGGCCCACATCAGGGCGGCCGTCAGGGTGAGGATATCGCCGAGCGGACTTAGTTCCAATACGAACCGGCCGTTGAACACCACCAGGGCTACTCCTGCCAGTGCTACCAGCGCCCCGGCGATAAAACGCAGGGTGGGGCGTCCGCTTTTCAGGACCAGGGAGGAAAGAAAAGCCGTCAGCAAAGGGGTCGTACAGATGATGAGCGATACGTTGGAGGCCAGCGTGATGCCGAGCGCCGTGTTTTCCGCCAAAAAATACAGGGAGCCACCTGTAAGGCCGGCTGCGGCCATCAGCATCTCATCTTTCAGGCTGCCGGCAAAGAGCTTCCGGGGGCATACGAGCCATATCCCGATGTAGGCCAGCAGGAACCGGCAGAAGAATATCTGGGCCGGGGTGAGGCCGTGGCTTATCAGGACTTTGGTAGACACGAAGGTTGTGCCCCATATCGCCGCGGTGACGATCGCCATCGAATGGTATAGTGCGGGGTTGTCTTTTCGGGTCATCGTTTCTGTGGAGAGTGGAGTGCAAAGATATCCGATCGGGGGCGATCGGAGGTGAATTCGCGCCGAAAAATCATCGTCTTTTTTTGTTAATGGCATCTCCAAAGGAAGTCCGGAATTTATCCAGAAGTGTTTTTGCGTAATGTTCTATTCTTTAATTCTATGATATATAATATTTTGTGTTTTTAAAAATCCACTTTTCGATTATTGCAATCAAAGGGCTAAAAAGTTTCATTATTCGTGTCTGAATTAACAAAAAGGCATTATATTTGAAACCATAGAACAGCCATCTAAGGAACCGCATATAACACGTAGCAATCTTTCAAAAAAGAAAGGCGGTTTCCCAAAAGCAGGCTATACAACCCAAACCCATGATTATGAAGATGGCTTTCGTGGCCTCCGCATTGGTATGGGGTATGCATGTCGCAGCGGCAGGTACGGAAGCAGGACTTCCCCCTACTACACAGTCAGATACCCTTTCTTTCCCGATCCGGTTCCGGATAGGGAGCGCCAGTGTCGATTCTTCATTCGCCGGGAACGGGATAACGATCAAAAGTCTTTTCAGCATACTGAAAGCAACGCCGGATTCCGGGCGCATCGTGAGTTGTGTGGATATCGTAGGCGCTTCTTCCCCCGATGGGCCGGAGGAGGGCAACCTCGACCTGGCCGCCCGCAGGGCATGGGCCGTAGCGGACTATATCTTGGAAAACAGATCCTTGAGGGATGGTATCCTGCAAGAGGTTTCTGGGTGTGAGGATTGGGATGGATTGAAAACGCTGGTGACGGCTTCCGAAATGGCTTCCCGAGAGGAAATCCTTGCGGTACTCGATTCCTCGCTAAGCCGCGACCGGCGCAAGACCTTGCTCATGTACATGGCGGACAGCAAGCCCTGGCTATCTATGTACGAGGAATTTTTCCCTCTGTTACACAAGGCCACGGTCTATGTGTCCTTTGTGGGACTTCCGGACGGTATTCCGTTCGAGAGGCCGGATCTGTACCCGGAACTTCCGGTACTACAAGAGGCACCTTCGGAAGAAATCCCGGATGTTGTTCTTCCGGCGGATAGTGCGGCCCCAAAAAAGGAACGCTCTTTCCGGTTTGCCCTGAAGACAAATACCCTCTATTGGGCGGCCCTATTGCCCAATGCCGAATTCGAGTTCTACGTGGGAAAACGTTTCTCCGTGAACCTCGAATACCAGGGCGCCTGGTGGAGCAATGAAGGCCGCCACAAGTTCTACCGGCTGGTCAATGCCGGCCCGGAGGTCCGTTGGTGGTTTGCCCAACGGGATCGCTTCCACGGGCATTTTGCCGGAGTGTATGGGAACGGAGGCCTTTACGAATGGATGAACGGCCCGGACAAAGGGTATCAGGGAAATTACATCGGCGGCGGCTTAACGTACGGATACTCGTTCCCGCTGGGAAAAAGGCTTGCGATGGAATGCTCGCTGGGGGTAGGTTATGTGTCGGTCGAGTATAAACGGTACCATTACGATGATGACCGTTACGTATACGAATCGACCCGGCGCAAGTCCTATATCGGTCCAACAAAAGCAAAAGTAGCCCTTGTATGGCGGTTCGGAGCAAATAAGGCAAAAAAATGAATATAAGCAGCGCCCGGAAAACAGGAATGCTCCTGTTTTTAGCCTTGCTCCCGGTGGCAGGATGCGAGCGGACGACCTTATATTACGACGATGATCCCGAAGGCGGGGTGGAGGTAAAGGTAGACTGGAGCGGACTCCCGCAAGGAGCCTCCCAGCCGGAAGGAGTGCTGATCACCTTTTACGATCCGGAAAAAGGGACGAATCATCCTTTTTTCCGGGAGACGGCCGGAGGAAAGATCTCGATGCCGGACGGCGAATACGACATCCTGGTATACAACGGCGATACAGAGAGGCTGCTGTTCCGCAATATGGACCGCTTTGAAACGGCCGAAGCCTATCTGGAGACCCGTTCTCGCGGAAATGTAGAAGCATTTATCGGAGAGCCCGACCCGAATTTTGCTGTGTTCAGCGGGCATGTCTCCCTTGCGACTGGGCAAAAAGAGCCGGTGGTGGTCAAACCTCAATGCCAGGTTTCGTTCACTGCGATAAAGGTGAAGCTGGTGGGTATCGATAATGTCAAGGCTTGCCGGGGTTCGTTGTCCGGGGTGTCCCGCTGCCTGAACCTCTCTACCGGAACACCGGGCAGAGAGTCGTGTACCCTGATCTTCGATCTGGAAAAAGATGGGGATGCGTACACTCAGAAGATCGCCTTTTTCGGCCTTTGTCCGAATTCGGGAGGTACCCGGGCGGAAAATGAGGTGAAGAACCTGTTGACTCTCGATTTCCTGCTGTTGGACAATACGGTCAGGACGTTCGAATACGACATAACCGATAAAATAGAGCCGGGTGAAACGCCCGATACGGGAAAACCGCTGGAGATAGAAGGAATCGAAATACCGGATATAGAAAGCCCCGATGGCGGCGGATTCGATGCCGGGATCGGAGGCTGGGACCAAGAGGAGGATATCCCGTTAGGGCCGACAAAATAGAAAGACAAGAAAACAGAACCGGCTGAAACCGGAGGAAAAATACAAAAATCATTATCAAACCTAATTAAAAGCATTTACTCGCATGAAAAAAATGTTATTCGCAGCTACGATAGCTGCAGCAGCCTTGGCTGGATGTTCCAAAGACACCGTGAACGAAGCCCAGCCCCAAGCTATGTCGTTCGAAACGTACGTGGCAAAAGCCGTCAGAAGCACCCCGGTAACGGGGACTCAGTTCGCCGACGGCTCCAAGATCGGTGTTTTCGCCTACAACACGAACGCCGATGCGTGGAGCGCAGCCAATATAGGCACTTATGCGGCTTATATGACGAACGTCGAGTTGACAAAAGCCAGCGGCGCCTGGACCTATTCGCCCGTTAAGTACTGGGTGGCCGGTAAAAAGTATACGTTCTTCGGATATGCCCCGTACGATGCTTCGGCTACGGTGGCTAATGGTGTGCTGAGCTTTACCGTACCTACGACCATTGCCGACCAGAAAGACCTGATGTATGCCCTGCCGCTTACCGACAAATCGTGGGATGGTGCTACTGAATCGGTTCCTGCGGTGACGTTCGCATTCCATCATGCTCTTTCCCAGGTGAAGTTCTCCCTGAAGACGGCTATCGATTACTCGGAACTGTACACGATCACGCTGAAATCCATCACGGTTAAAGACGTGAACAGCGTAGGTTCGCTGAGCCTGCTCGATGGCAGTTGGTCGACCCTCGGTACGCCCGCCAGCTATGCGGCTGTGGTGAACGATGCGCTTGTTCTGAACCACAGCGCCTATCAGGCTACCCAGAAAGGCACCGACGTGCTGATGCTGCTCCCTCAGACCCTCACCAATACGAAGGTGGAAATCGTGCTGACCGTAGCGGCTAATGCCGGCGGCGATGCCAGCAAGAACGGCGACCAGACTGTTACAGCCACGATTGCCAGCGGCCAGTGGGAAGCTAACAAGATCTACAACTACCAGGTGAGCCTCGACCTGAACACCATCCTCGGCTTGAAGGAAATGGTATTCGGCGACCCGACGATCGAGGATTGGCCCGCATCCGCTACGGATGTACAGCCGTAATCTGAAGTAGATTTCGAGGCGGAAGCCCAAAACTGAAAGCCGGGAAAGGACGCATGTCTTTTCCCGGCTTTTTTAAATGTATCCGGTGCGTGGAATAAAAACCGGGAAATGTTTGGATAATGGAAAAAAATCGTAAATTTGCAGCCTCGGTCGGGAGTAACGATCCCGGCACTCGCCCCAACCTCTGACGAGAGACGTGAATGTTGGGTTGTCGCAGTGGTAATTTTTAATGCTTTATCCAAAAAATGGACTTAGTAAAATACGTACAGGACACATTCGTCGAGAAAAAAGAATTCCCGAAATTCCGCGCAGGTGATACGATCACCGTGTACTACGAGATCAAGGAAGGTAACAAAACTCGTACGCAGTTCTTCAAGGGAGTGGTGATACAGCTCCGCGGACAGGGTGTAACGAAAACCTTCACGATCCGCAAGATGTCGGGAACGGTCGGCGTGGAACGCATATTCCCGTTCAATATGCCGGCTATCCAGAAAATAGAGCTCAACAAGAGCGGTAAAGTGCGTCGCGCCCGCATATTCTACCTGCGCGATCTTACCGGCAAGAAGGCTCGTATCAAGGAGCGCATCGTCGGAAAATCCGAAAAATAAGACTTCGCCGGGCGACCGGCCGTGCAAAAGCCTCCGCAAGAAATTGCGGAGGCTTTTGTTTTTACGCTTGTTTTATATTTCTTTTTTGATTATATTGGTAGGGCAAATCAAAGTAAATAACAGATATATGGATAATTCGATACCCAAAGCAAAGTACAAAGAAACACGTTATTCGGTGTACAACAAGATTCCCTATTATATTTTTGAGGAGGGAATAGGTGTTAATGGCTTTTATGAAGTGGACGGGATAATAAATGTGCATAAAAATGGAGAACGGTACGAAGCCGGGATAACAGCCAAAGCACGCACGGAAGCCGGAAAATATGGGCGCGCCGTATTTTCTTGTGAGGCCATCCTTTATGTGAATGGAGCGGAATCCGACCGGAAAAAACTGCAAGGGGGAGTAGAAAAGGTCGAAGATATTAATTGGAGTAGTTTAGGCGGAACCTCGTTTGTTTTGCCTGTATGGGAGTCCGATGTGGAAATAGGCTTGGAAGCCGGTTATCTCCTCTATACAAACGCGTCCATGCATGGAGCGACCAACAAAGCGGCCGGCTGGATATATGATAATGTATGGAAAAAAATGGGAGACTTCTTTGGCGCGATCCGGCAAAAAATCCTAACTTCGTAGGAAATGAAATTTTATTTATGAAAAAATATTTCCTGTTGCTTGCAATAGCGGGACTATTGTCCGGCTGCCGGGAAAGGACGGAACTGCAAAAATCCTATGCTTTCGACCAGAAAGCCGGTTGGTACTACATGATAGAAGGGATGAAACAGAACGTGGACAAGGAATATGTGCCGGATTATACCAAAGTATTTATTTATTCCGATTCCGCCATCGCCCACAGCCCGGACAATCCGCTGTTTTACGGGCTGAAAGCCAGCCGTTGTTTCGGGGCCGGCGAATACCGGGTGGCTTTGGATAACTATTTGCGGCTTTTCAGCCGGGGTATTACCCCCTCAGAGGATTTATCCTCTGTGGGAATGCTGTACGATTCGCTGGGGATACGGGATTCGGCGGCGTATTATTACCGCCGGGCGCTCGACGGGTACCGGCGGGATTTGCCCGGCCTTGCGGCGGATACGATGTCTTACAATACGACGGTCTACCGGATCCAGGTGTTGGAAGAGAGACTCGATACGATGCGGTAAATTTTGGAGAGGTATCGTAGGGTCTTGTAAAAGACCTCGAATAGGCAAAACAAAAAGGGCGGTGCAATTGCACCGCCCTTTTTTCAGGTCTGTGTCCCGATTACAATTTCGGGCCGGCAGCTACCAGCGCCTTTCCGTCTGCATTGTCGGTGTACTTCTCGAAGTTCTTGATGAAACGTCCGGCGAGGTCTTTTGCCTTTTCATCCCATTGTGCGGGATTGGCATAGGTGTCGCGCGGGTCGAGGATCGCGGGGTCTACCCCGGGAAGGGCGGTAGGCACCTTGAAGTCGAAGTACGGGATGGTCTTGGTCGGAGCCTTGTCGATAGCGCCGTCGAGGATGGCGTCGATGATGCCCCGGGTATCCTTGATGGAGATACGCTTGCCGGTACCGTTCCAACCGGTGTTCACCAGGTAAGCTTTAGCTCCGGATTTCTCCATTTTCTTCACCAGTTCGTGGGCGTACTTGGTCGGGTGCAGCGAAAGGAACGCTGCGCCGAAGCAGGCCGAGAAAGTGGGGGTCGGTTCAGTGATACCGCGCTCGGTTCCCGCCAGTTTTGCCGTAAATCCGGACAGGAAATAGTATTTCGTCTGCTCCGGGTTCAGGATCGATACGGGAGGCAGTACACCGAATGCGTCGGCCGAAAGGAAGATCACCTTCTCGGCGGCGGGAGCTTTCGATACGGGCTTCACGATATTTTTGATATGGTCGATCGGGTAGGATACGCGGGTATTCTCCGTCACGGACTTGTCGTTGAAATCGATCTTGCCGGCCTTGTCTACCGTTACGTTCTCCAGCAGGGCGTCGCGGCGGATAGCCTCGTAGATGTCCGGTTCGGATTCCTTGTCGAGGTTGATCACCTTGGCGTAGCAGCCGCCCTCGAAGTTGAACACGCCCTGGTCGTCCCAGCCGTGCTCGT
>CALJDR010000012.1 GCA_938023515.1 uncultured Flavobacteriales bacterium | reverse complement strand
CGTCGAGTCTCGTGGGCTCGGAGATGTGTATAAGAGACAGATTACGAATAGAATAAATATTTTTGTGCGAATTGATAACAAAATAATAATTGAAGGAAAGCAAATGGTGAAGATTTTTATTGCACATCCACAAAAACTTGTTTGTACGGCATTAACGGACATTTTAGAAAAATTCGGAGATTTTTCCGTCGTCGGGACATCCTGTGATTTCGCTTCGGCGCGGGATTTTTTCTCAAAAAATGAAATAGAAGTTTTTCTAACATCCGACCGCCTGTCGGATTGTACGGGGGTATATGCCTTGCGGCAAATGAAAAGTAATTTTCCGCAGATAAAATCCGTATTCTATTGTATGGGGGGAAATAGTGCTTTGTTTGATTACCTGGCGGCCCGTCATGGAGCGGCGGCGGTGATACCAGCCTCCAGCAGCTATTCAGAGTTGGTATCTGTCGTGAAAAGTGTGGCAGAGAGCCGCCGGGACCCGATGCAATCGCGTATAATAGGTCGGGTAAGGAAACTTTCACAACGGGAACTGGATGTGTTGACCGGGATACTGGAAGGCCTGTCTCTGGCTGAAACGGCCGAACTCCTGCAGATCAATGAGAAAACGGTAAGCACCTATAAGAACCGCCTTTTCCATAAGCTGGGCGTGAAAAATACAGTCGAACTGATCGGTGTATATAATTATGGGGATAAAGGCGACCTTATTCTTCCAGTAGCTCGGAAGGAGTGAAGGCCGGGACGAAGGGTTCTTTCTTCTTCGCCTCCAGCTCTTTCATTCGGCGTTCATTCTCGGTTTCCCGTTTCTGCTTAATGCGCACTTTATGTATGCGTTTGTATAGAGGTATGCGGTAGGAAAGGGCATAAGAAAAAGAGAATGCGGTCGACTTATTGTAAACCTGCCCCAGGCCCGGTACTACCAGTGCGCCGATTCCCGAATTGTCGCTGCTGGATAAGATTACATCGTATCCGCCCTGCATCGACAGGTAAAAATTGCTTTTGAACAGGCGGACCATGATCCCGATGGACAGGTCCAGCCACATGGCAGACGGGCTGTCCTTCATGTCTATCGGGTATTCGTTCCCCCAATAACCGCCTTGTACGGAAGAATCGTATATGTGGCGGTTATATTTGCTATATCCTATTTTAACCCCGGTGAACAGCATATCGCTGTCGCCTTTTTTATCTCCCGGGGAAAGCATGTTCTGAATCAGGGCGTAATAGATGCCCGCCCTTGCATACCAGCCGTCCGCGTCGGCACGCATGGAAGTGAAGTTCAGACAACGTTTTGCGTGGCCGAAATCGAATGCACCGTAAAGTTTGGGACGCAGGCGGTAATCCGCCATGACCATCCAGCCGTTGTCGTTATCCTTGCCGCTTATCAATGGAAGCAGTGGTGCTGCCAGGTCGATCCCGAAACGGATGGCGTGTTCCACTTCTATCAGGGTATCCCGTCGGACCGGTTCTTTTTTTGCCAGGTTCAGCGTATCGGTCGCCAATGTTTTAGTCGTGTCCACGATCTGCCCGGCGGCAAAGAGCTGCGAATCGATCTCCGGGAATACGGTCAGGCTGTCCGCTTTTTCTAACGATCCCGGTGCCGCCGCTTCGGCAACCGGGGTAGCGGTAGAATCCTGTGCCGTATTTTGAGCGGTTAAAATGGAGTCCGAGGTGGCCTGCAATGTCTTATTGTGCGGTGTGTCCGATGTGTTTTGCCCGTACGCACCAATGGAAAGACACATCCATCCTATGATGGCCGGGAGAAAGCGGAGAAAGGTTCTGGATCGGGTCATGCGGCAGCGGCTATTCTTCTTCGGCGTTGAAATACAGTTTGGCTGTTACCTGTCGGTAATCATATAGTTCCCCGTCGGCCGGGGAGGATTCGATGTCCGGTACCATTTCCAGTACGGGGCCTTCCAGAGTGCATTCTACGGTTACCTGCGAAAATGTGAAACGGAATCCGCAGGCTTTGGAAACGAATTGCAGTTCGGGGGTATAATCCAGTGTCAGAGTGTCTGTCCGGCCTTCTTTTTCGATCAGGTAACGTGAACGGGTAGATTCAAAATCTATCGGGAGGGCTATCAGGGTGTCCCTTTCGTTCAGGCTGATCTCCTCTTTGCGCACTTTTCCTTCGAGTCCGTAAAAATGCAGGCCGGTCTGTTCGTATTTTTCGGTAAGTCCCTGGTTATTTTGCACAAACAGTATCCGCGCAGTAGGTGTTTTCGGTGAGTTTTCGGGGCAGATATCGTCCTTTTCGCAGCCCCATGCGAGCAACCCGGCGGCAATTACCAGCGAACAGGAAAAGAACTTTCGGTATTTCATGGTCGGTCTGTTTTTTCCGGAGGGCAAATTTTCCTCCGGGACAAAAGTACGACATTTTCCACATGGAACGTTTGGGGAAACATATCCACCGGCTGAATTTTTTCCACCCGGTATGCACTGTCCATCAGGGCCAGGTCGCGGGCCTGGGTGGCTGAATTGCAGCTTACGTATACGATGCGCGGCGGGGAAAGTTTCAGCAGCTGCGCGACTACGTCTTTGTGCATCCCGTCGCGGGGCGGGTCGGTAATGACTACGTCGGGCTGTCCGTAACGCGCTACGAAACTGTCGTCGAAGACATCCTTCATGTCGCCTACCAGGTATTCGCAGTTGGCGATACCGTTGCGGGCAGCGTTCTCCCGGGCGGCATCGATGGCCTCGGGTACGGATTCCACGCCGACGACTTTTTTCGCCTGCCGGCTGACGAACTGCGAAATGGTGCCTGTCCCGGTGTAGAGGTCGTATACGGTCTCTTGTCCGGTAAGACCGGCAAAATCCCGTACGACTTGGTACAGGCGCAGGGCTTGTAGGGAATTGGTTTGGAAAAAGGATTTCGGGCCTATCTTGAATACCAACCCGTCCATTTCTTCCGTGATATAGTCGTCCCCGCAGTAGGTTTTAATATCCAGGTCGTAGACCGAATCGTTCACTTTGGGATTGATGGCGTAGAGCAGCGAGGTGATCTGGGGGAAAGCCCCGTGCATATGCTCCAACAGGGCATCCCGGGCTGGGGTATCTTCCCGGTAGAACTGCACCAGCAGCATGATCTGCCCGGTAGTGGCCGAGGTGCGGATCATAATGGTGCGCAGGAATCCCGTGTTTTCTTTCGGGTTAAAAAATTCGAGCCCTTTTTCTACCGCATACCGTTTCAGTTCATCGCGGATGGCGTTGGAAGGGTCGGGCTGCAGGAGGCATTTCTCGATGTCCAATACTTTGTCCCATCGGCCCTGTATGTGAAAACCCAGGGCGGGTTCGTAGTCGTTGATCTCTCCCAGGGCGTCGAGTTCCTCGCGGGTATACCAGCGGCGGTCGGAGAAAGAAAATTCCAGTTTGTTGCGGTAATAATATTCGTTTTCGCACCCCAGGATAGGATCCGTTTTGGGCAGTTCCAACCCGCCGATGCGGCGCAGGTTGTTCTCCACTTCATTTTGCTTGTAGTAGAGCTGCCAGCGGTACTGCATATTCTGCCAGCGACAGCCTCCGCATATCCCGAAATGGGGACACGGCGGCAGGGTGCGTTTGTCGGAAAGTTCGAGAAAATTCAGCGCACGGCCTTCATAGTACCTGTCTCTTATACACATCTCCGAGCCCACGAGACTCGACGTCATCTC
>CALJDR010000011.1 GCA_938023515.1 uncultured Flavobacteriales bacterium | reverse complement strand
AGCGTCAGATGTGTATAAGAGACAGTCATAAAAGGACTGGGACCCCGGCGGATGGAAAATGCAGAAGCTGCCTTGGCAGAATTCGGGTTACTCCCTTAAAAAATCCGAAACTGTTTTGCTAAATGGGACGGGAGCATCCGCATGCACCCAATGTCCGGCGCCAGCTATAGAAACAATATGAAATGCCGGGAAATATTTTTTTAGGATCGCCTCGTCTTCTTTTGTGACAGAATCCGAACCGTCGCCCCGGACAAACAGCACCTTACCTTTGAAAGAATAGTCTGCCGGCAGGAAAGCCGTCAGCATGGCCGCATTGTCCCGGATCGACCGGCCGTCGAAACGAAACCCGTATGCGCCATTTTCTTTGCGGTACAGATTTTGGGCCAGAAGAGCCTGCCATCCCGCATCACCAATCTGTTGTTCCAGCATCGACCGGGCCTCTTCCCGGCTTTGTGGTTCGAAATCCTCGATATGTATTGCTGTTCCTGCCAACTCTTTTATCCGACCCGGATCGTAAGCCCGGGGAGAAATATCTACGACGATCAATTCCCGGCAACATTCGGGATGCCTGCAGGCGAAGTCCATCGCTATTTTCCCGCCCATACTGTGCCCAAGGATTGCCGCCTTTTCCAACCTATTGGCCTCCATATACCGCCGCACATCGTCCGCCATCGCTACCAGGGACATATCTGCACCGCGGAAACTCCGCCCATGCCCCCTCAGATCGAGGGCATGCACCTGAAACCCGCTCCCGGACAGCACCGTAGCCAAAGGAGCCCAATTGGCCGACAGGCCGAACACCCCGTGCAGCAAAACGGCCGGACGGCCATGACCATAAGTCTTCGAATGGAGTATTTTACTTTCAGCCACTACTTCCCTATTTTGGCACAGAACTGGGCTACGACCACCGAAGCGGCCACCGCGGCATTGAGGCTTTCTGCCTGTTGCAGCTCGCCGAACCGGGGAATGGTCAGGCGTTTGCCCACCGTCGCCGCTACCGCCGGGCTGATCCCGTTGGCCTCGTTTCCGATTACAATAATTCCCTCGGGCTTCAGGTCGGCCCGGAAAATATCCTCCCCATCCAAAAATGTCCCGTAAACCGGCAGTGAAGCCGCTGCCAGCGTTTGCGGAAGATCGACATAATGCACCCGCACCCGGGCGATGGACCCCATCGTAGACTGCACTGTCTTAGGGTTATAAATATCGACCGTACCAAGGGAGCAAAGGATATCCCGCACCCCGAACCAATCGGCCGTACGCACGATAGTGCCCATATTGCCGGGGTCGCGCACATCGTCCAGGGCCAGCACGATCCTCCCCGGGGACAGATCGGGTACTTCCCACTGAGGAATGGCGCATACGGCCAGCACTCCTTCCGGGGTGGACTGGGCGCTTATCTTTTTCATCTCCGCGTCGCTCACCGGAATCACCGGGCAGGGGGCGTCTTTTTCCAGAGAGCCGAAAAATTCCCCGGTGGCATAGATTTCCCGCAGGGCGATCGTCCCCTGAAATGCAATTTCTTTGACGGATTTTATGCCTTCTATGGTAAATAATTGCGATATTTGTCGTGTTTTTTTGGACTTTAAAGAATTAATTTTCTTTATTTTACCATTACTAAGCATAGCAACCGCTTTTTTGGGAGTGAATCGTTTGATTAAAAACATTTTAGCAAAGATACGCATTTTCGCCTTACCTGCCCTCGCAGGGGGGATAATGCTGTTTTCCTCCTGTACCACTTATAAAAAAATCCCCGAAGGCGAACACCTTGTCGTCGCCAACAAATACGATATCAACGGGAAAAAGAAATACAATCCCGAATTCAGTCCCTACATCCGCCAGGCCCCGAACAAGAAAGTCCTCTTTTTCTTCCCGGTAAAAATGGATCTGTACAACACGGCCCGGGAAGACCCGCAGCAGGTATTCGACCGTTGGAAAGAGAACAAAAAGGGAACGGTTGCCATCCTGACTGCCCTTTTCTCGGAAAAAGGAATGGACCGACTGGACAGCACCTATGTGAACTACAACCGCACCCTGAAAAAATTGGGAGAGGCTCCCGTCCTTTACGATCCGACCCTGGCCGCCCGCTCGGTGAATAACATCGATGCTTTTTACCACAGGACAGGATATTTCCGCGCGAAAGCCTCTTCAAAAGTAGATTTTGAAGAAGACAAAGCTACCGTCCATTACGATGTCACTACAGGAAAACCGTATGCTATCGACAGCATCAACACGGACATCGAGAGCGAAGTATTGCGTAAACTATACGAAGAAGCCCGCGGTAAAAGTTTACTCCGTAGCGGCGAGATTTTTATCGAAGAAAACCTGGAAAACGAACGGGCCCGCCTGGTCGAATTTTTCAAACAGAACGGAGTCTACGATTTCACCCGGGATTACATTCATTATGTAGTCGATACCAACGGTTACGGCCACAAGGCACAGATATTGGTGGAAATAAACAACATCCACCGCCAGACCGATTCCGGTATCTATTCCGTGCCGTTCCACAAATGGAAGGTGAGCAAAATAAACATCTATACGGACTTCCAGTACGATGTCAAAGACCGCATATACGGCGATACGGTCAATTTCAAGGGAATGACCATCCTGGCCCGGAAAAAAGTGCCGTATAAACCCTGGGTATTGGGCAACGCCGTATTCCTGCGGCCCGGGGAGTATTTCGCCCTGTCCGACTACACGGATACCTATAAAGCTTTGCGGGCCCTGCGGCTGTTCTCCACCGTCAACGTCGCCATGAACCCCGACCCGGACAACCCCGACGAAGATATCGTGGCCGATATCTACCTGAATCCCGTCAAAAAATACGCGGCCAACGTCAACTTCGAGGTATCCCGATCGTCGCTCTTGGGCATCGGAACGTCGATCAACCTCCAGTTCTCGAAATACAACGCTTTCGGCCGGGGAGAGATATGGAACAACTCCATCCGCACCACCCTGGGCAGTTATAACAATCCCGACGGTTCGAGCGGCTTTTTCAACGCGTACGAGATCAACCTGACTACCTCGCTCATTTTCCCGCGCTTTTTGCTGCCGTTCCGCACCGACAGGCTGGTACCCAAACGCATGTCGCCCAAGACTAACGCCTCGTTGGGCTTTGGCATCCAGAAGAACGTGGGGCTCGACCGGAACAATTTCAGTTTCTCGCTCGAATATTCATGGGAACAGAGCCATACCGTACAGCACAAGATCGGCCTGTTCAAATTCACCTACCTGCGCAACACCAACAAATACAATTACTACAAGATATTTGGCGACGACGAGCGCAACGACGTGATCAAAGACTATCTCAACGACCATCCGGAACTGATAAACCCGGACCCGGCGAACAAAGGCCAGTATATGTACGAGATCGAGAACGTCATCTACAACGACCAGCAATTCAAACAGGACGACCCGAAAGCCTACCGCGTGATCGCCGACGACCTGTACCAGTTCGCCCGTTACACATCGGATTTCGTGATTCCGGCGATTTCGTACACCTTTACGTTCAATAACCAACGCTACGACAAATCCCGGGCTTTCCACTACCTGCAAATAGAAACGACCTTGGCAGGCAACCTGTTCGATGCCTTGGCAGGCCCGCTCAAATTTCCCAAGCGTACCCTGGCTACCGGGGAAACGGTGCACGAAATCTTCGGGGTGCCTTTCGCCCAGTTCGCCAAATTCAACGTCAATTACTCCCGGTATTTCAACTTCGGCTACTACAAGAACCATACGCTGGCCTACCGCATTTATTTTGGCATTACGGTGCCCTACGGCAACTCTCCGACCCAGGTGCCTTTTTCAGAGACCTATTTCGGGGGAGGCGTCAACTACGAACGCGGCTGGCGGGCCTACGAACTCGGTCCGGGCAGCGTTTCGGACAAGACCCATACGTACAACGTAGGCAACCTGAAGATAACGGCCAGTCTGGAATACCGATTCCCGGTGTACAAATCCCTGTACGGGGCCGTATTCTTCGATACCGGCAATATCTGGTTCACCTCCGAAAAACTGTATTCCGACCCCAAAGGCGTTTTCCATTTCAACAGTTTTTACAAGGAACTGAGCCTTACCTCCGGGGTCGGGCTGCGGTACGACTTTAAATTCTTCATCGCCCGCCTGGATATGGGCCTGCAAACCATAGACCCTTCGCAGCCGGAAGGCCACCGTTGGGTCCTTTTCAAGAACGGCATGAGCCGGGCTACGTTCCAGTTCGCCCTGGCCTACCCGTTCTGACGCAAACAAAAAGGATAAAATGATAGAGATCAGAGAAGTAAAAGACAAAAAAGACCTCAAACGGTTCGTCATGTTCCCCTTCGGGCTGTACAAGGGAAGCAAATACTGGGTGCCGCCGCTGATCGGCGGGGAGATGAAACTCTTCGATCCCGAGCACAACCCCACCCTGGCCTTTTGCGACACACAATTGCTGTTGGCCGAGAAAGAGGGCCGGGTGGTCGGCCGCATCGCCCTGATCGTCAACCGGCGCGAGAACGAACTGCTCGGCCAGCAAAAACTCCGTTTCGGCTGGCTCGATTTCGAGGACGATCCGGAGATCACCCGCGCGCTGTTCGACTACGCCCACCGCTGGGGAAAGCGCAGGGGTATGAGTTATATGGAAGGGCCCGTCGGCTTCTGCAACCTGGACAAAGCGGCCCTGCTTACCGAAGGCTTCAAGGAGCTGTCCAACACCACTGCCCTGTATAACTATCCGTATTACGAGCGGCATATGCTGGATTGCCAATTCGAGCACTGCACCAAATGGGTGGAAAAAGAACTGTTGGTGCCTGAACAAGTGCCCGAAAAGATACGGCGTTTCTCCAGCCTAATCAAGGATCGCAACGAACTGTCCATCCCCGACCTGCGCAGCAAGACGGCCATCAAAAAATATATTCCCCAGGTATTCGACATCCTTAATCAAACCTACTGCACGCTCGAGAATTTCGTACCCCTTACCCCCGGCCAGCAGGAATACTATGCTGCCCAGTTCATGGATATCATCAATCCGGACTATGTGAGCTGTGTGGAGGATAAGGACGGGCATATGATCGCCTTCGGGGTGGCCATCCCCTATATGGGCACCGCCCTGCAAAAAGCCGGCGGGCGCCTGCTCCCTTTCGGCTGGTACCCCATCCTCAAAGCCCTGAAAAACAACGACCGGGTCGAACTGCTGCTCATCGGCGTACTGCCCGAATGGCAACGCAAAGGTGTTACTGCCCTGATCTTCGACGAGATCATGCAGAAGTTCATCGACAATAATATCATCTACGTCGAGACCAATCCGGAGCAGGAACAGAACGCCTCCGTACAAGCCTTCTGGAAAGAATACAAGAACCGCATGCACAAGGTGCGCTGGACGTTCCACAAACAAATCGACTGATCCCGCATGGAGGAACTCCTGGCTTATTTCCCGGACCTGACAGCCGAACAGAAAGAACGTTTCGCGGCCATGAAAGACCTGTACCTCGAGTGGAATGCCCAAATAAACGTCATCTCCCGCAAGGATACGGAACATTTCTACCCGCACCATGTCCTCCACAGCCTGGCCATCGCCAAAGTGGCCACATTCGCCCCGGGCAGCCGGGTGCTTGACGCGGGGACAGGAGGCGGATTTCCAGGCATCCCGCTGGCCGTGCTATTCCCCGAGGTACAATTTACCCTGGCGGATTCCATCGGGAAAAAAGTGAAAGTGGCCGCGGATATAGCCGAAAAACTTTTGCTGGACAACGTTACAGCCCTCAATACCCGGGTAGAGGATATTCCGGGCAAATTCGATTTCGTGGTCTCCCGGGCCGTCACCTCGATGGATCGTTTTGTCCCCTGGGTAAAAGGGAAAATCGCCGCCGGAAAACGATCGAGCCTTTCCAACGGCATCCTGTACCTGAAAGGAGGCGATCTGGACGACGAACTGAAGGCTTTCCCGAAAGCTCGTATTTACGACATTTCCGCGTTTTTTTGTGAAGAATTTTTCGATACAAAACGCGTGGTTTACCTGCCTATTTCATAACTTTGCAGGGTGTGTGTTTTTTCATAAAAGTTTGACAAACAAAAAAATCAATATATCATGAAAACTGTCAACGATTTCAATTTCAAAGGCAAGAAAGCCATCGTTCGCGTGGATTTCAACGTGCCTTACGACGAGAATTTCCACATCACGGACGACACCCGTATCCAGGCTGCCGCTCCGACCATCAAGAAGATCCTCGCCGACGGGGGTAGCGTGATCCTGATGTCCCACCTGGGCCGTCCGAAAGGAGAAGTGAACGACAAATATTCCCTGCGCCACATCGTGGACCACGTATCCGAAGTGCTGGGCGTTCCGGTGAAATTCGTATCCGACTGCGTAGGCCCTGTAGCCGAGAAAGCCGCTGCCGACCTTAAACCGGGCGAAGTGATGCTGCTCGAAAACCTGCGTTTCCACCCCGAAGAGGAAAAAGGCGACGAGAAATTTGCCAAGGAACTGGCTTCGCTGGCCGATATCTATGTAAACGACGCCTACGGAACGGCGCACCGCGCACACGCATCCACCACGATCATCGCCAAATTCATGGGCCCGAACAAATGCTTCGGCCTTTTGATGGCCAAGGAAGTGGAGGCCATCAAGAAAATCCTCAAAGACGGCGAACACCCTGTAACCGCCATTCTGGGCGGCGCCAAGATATCGTCCAAGCTGCCGATCATCTACAATATGCTGGAATCGGTAGACAACCTGATCCTGGGCGGCGGTATGGCTTATACCTTTATCAAAGCCCGCGGCGGTAAGATCGGCCGTTCGCTGCACGAGGACGAATACCTTGAAACGACGGAAGAGATCCGCGCCAAGGCAGCCGAAAGAGGCGTAAAACTATACCTCACGCTCGACGCTATCGCTACCGAGGAATTCTCGGAAACGGCTCCCACCAAAATATTCGCCTCCGACGAAATCGAAGACGGATGGGAAGCCATGGACATCTGGGAAAAGACCACCAAACTCTTTACCGACGTGGTGAAAGAATCCAAGACTGTCCTGTGGAACGGCCCGATGGGTGTATTCGAAATGCCGAAATTCGCCAAAGGTACCGTCGCTATCGCCGAGGCTATGGCCGAAGCTACCCGTCACGGCGCATTCACCCTGGTGGGCGGAGGCGATTCCGTAGCTGCTGTTAAACAGTACGGATATGCCGAAAAAGTATCTTACGTTTCCACCGGCGGCGGGGCCATGCTCGAATCTCTGGAAGGAAAAGTATTGCCGGGCGTAGCCGCTATCGAAGAGAACTAAGGGAAACCTTTTTCGATATTCAAAGCGGGGCCTTAAAGGCCTCGCTTTTTTATATCTGTCTCCAAGGAATACCGTTTATCGCAGGAAAGAAAAAAGAAAAGCAGACACAAAAAGAATGTCCGCAGTCACAGTTATTCGTCAAAAGACGCCGACCTAACGCTTTAGAGAATCGAGCAAGACAGAGCACGCATCTTCCAGCATATCCAACACCTGTTCGAACCCTTCGTCCCCCTCATAATACGGATCCGGCACTTCCGTTTGACCGGCGTACCGGCGAAAAAAATCCGACATACGAACTATCCGGCCGGCAGCCTCGGTCGAGGGAGCCAGACGGCACAGCGACTGGTAATTCGACCGATCCATTGCCACGATCCGGTCGAAACGCCCGAAATCCGCCCGCGTCACCTGGCGTGCGCGGTGTGTCAGGTGATATCCCCGCCGCAATGCGGCCGCCCGCATACGCGGATCAGGCAGCTGGCCCGCATGGCCGCCATAGGTGCCGGCAGAATCTATTTCCAACTCATCGTTCAGTCTTCGGGTCTGCGCCATAGCGCGCAACACCCCTTCCGCAGCCGGAGAGCGGCAAATATTGCCCAGGCAAACAAAGAGAATACGGTTTTTCATATCTGTATTTCCCTATTTTCTACCCTCACTGCCCGCACACGCCGAATTTTATGAAAGAGAGTATCTCTTTTATATTCGAGGCCGGTTTGAAAAGCCCTTTGCGGTTGATGTCTATCTGGGTATCGGCCAGGCGTTTGGTCCATCCTTCGAATTCGGTATAGCACACCACGGGCTTCCCCGTCTGCCAGGCATACGCCAATTCCGAAAGGGTACCGGCCCCGCCCGCCACAGCCACGATCACATCCGCTGCATTGACGACCAGTTGGTTCCGTGCCCATCCCATGCCGGAAGGGATCACCACGTCCACGAATTCGTTGGCTTCTTCCTTGGTTTCCCCGGGAAGTATGCCTACTGTGCATCCGTACGTATAATTTTCAGCCGAACGCGCCCCTTTGCATACCGCCTCCATAAATCCCCGTACGCCTCCGCATACGATCGTATACCCGGCCTGGACGAGCTCACGGCCGAGCTCCATCCCGAACTGGTAGACATCCACATTGCACCGGCCCTGGTTGGGGCCGATCACGCTGACCGTTTTCCTTCTTGTCGACATATTCCGATTGATTTTACTTGGAGGCAAAGGTAGGCAAAATCACTTGTCGTTCATCACGATGTTCTGCTGTTCGATGGATTCCTGATGCACCGCCTCAAAGACCCGGCGCAGGAAGTCCTCGGACAGGTTCTGCTTCATACCTTCGTTCACGTTCTTGCTCAGTACATCCTCCCAGCGCGAACTTTGCAGGATAGGCATATTGCTGTTCTGTTTCACCTGGCCTATCTCCCGGGCCACTTTCATACGGGTAGACATCATGGAGATCAGTTGGTTGTCTATCTCGTCTATCTGCTGGCGCAGGGCCGAAAGACGCACGGCCGCTTCCCCGGTCGGGGAACCGCTGCGCAGGTAAAGTTCCTCGGTCATCGCTTTGGTCCGCTCGGGGACAAGCTGCTGGGAGGCATCGCTCCAGGCCTCATCCGGATTGCAGTGGGTCTCTATCATCAGCCCGTCGAAATGCAGGTTCAGGGCCATCTGAGAAACCGGCATCACCAGTTCCCGGCAACCGGAAATATGCGACGGGTCGCAGACGATAGGCAATTCCGGATGGCGGCGGCGCAGTTCGATAGGGATCTCCCACTGAGGCACATTGCGGTATTTGGTCTTAGCATACGAAGAGAACCCGCGGTGAATGGCGCCTAATTTGCGCACCCCGCATACGTTGAGCCGCTCCAAGGCTCCAAGCCAGAGGTCGAGGTCCGGGTTCATCGGGTTCTTGACCAGTACGACTTTGTCGGTATCGCGAAGAATATCCGCCAGTTCCTGCATCGTGAATGGGCTTGCCGTCGTCCGGGCGCCGATCCACAGCACATCCACATCGTATTTCAGAGCCAGCTTCACATGCTCGGCATTGGCCACTTCGGTACCTATCTTCAAGCCGGTTTCCGCCCGCACCTGCTGCAGCCACCGGAGACCTTCTTCCCCCACTCCTTCGAAACATCCGGGGCGGGTGCGCGGTTTCCAGATACCTGCGCGGTACACATGTATGTTTTTGTGCACGAGCTGCCGTGCCGTATCCATTACCTGTTCGAGCGTTTCCGCGCTGCATGGCCCCGCAATACCCAGAGGAAGCCCGTTGTTGCCCAAGCCCCATTCGCTGACGGGAATGATGTCGAATTGTTCCATTTTCTTCGTTTATTTTAAAGTTCTATGTTCCGTTTATTATTTTGTCTATTTTTATTAACTTTCTTTTGTTGCGCCCGGCCCGGAGCGTCTGTTCCCGAGCGGCATTCATGCGCGAAGGGAACTGTCAGCGGAGGGCAAAAGCTCGTTTTCTTTGTAACTTTCTTTTGGAGCCGCAAAAGAAAGTTAATAAAGACATGTACGGTAGTCGATTATCACCCCCGGGGTGATATCGGCAGATAATACACCGCCTCGTCGAACACCACCCCATCTTTGGACAGGGCATTTTTCAGCGTCGCTTCCAGTACGAATCCGCATTTTTCGAGCACCCGGCGCGAGGCAGTATTGAATGCGAACGCCGTGGCCTCGATCCTCTTCACTTGAGGGTCGGCTTTTGCGATCTCCAGCAATTGTTCCAAGGCCCGGGTCGCGATCCCGCGCCCCCAGAACTCCTGCCCATACCAGTAACCGATCACCGCCACATGGTCTTTGTTCAGTTTCCCACATTCATAGCCTACGATACCGGCGACGCGTCCATCGACCCGCACCGTAAAACTCTTCAGCGAAGATCCTTCCGCCCGCACGAGCGAAATAAAATCCAGCGCATCCTGTTGGGAATACGGGAACGGAACGATGTCCGACAGGGTATTCCACACCCGGCGGTCGTTCAGCAGGCGGGCGATCTCCGGGGCCTGCGAGGGTTCCATCCGCACCAATTCTATCTTCATCGTTTCTTCTGCTGTTTATCGAGGACTTCCCGCACCTTGTTGGCCTGGCCGATCAGGGTACGGATCACCTCCCCGTTGGCCGATTTGATCGCGTGCTTGAAAAGGATCATATTCTCGATATATTCGTCTATCACGTCGAGCACCGCATCGCGGTTTTCCAAGAATATAGGCTCCCACATGCTGGCGCTACTTTTGGCCAAACGCGCCGTGGAATCGAATCCCCCCGCCGCCAAGTTAGTAATATTGCGTTCGTCGCGTTCCTTATTGAGCACCGTCAGGGCCAACGCGTACGACGATATATGGGAAATATGCGATACGTAAGCCACGCTCATATCGTGTTTCACAGCATCCATGAAGACCACCTGGGCCCCCAGCGATGCATACATCCCTTCTACCCCGGATATCCTTTCCTTATCGGCATCCGGATATGGCAACACGATGACTGTCCGCCCGGAGAACAAACCGGCCACCGCCGCCAGCGGCCCGGAATTTTCGGTGCCGGCCATCGGGTGCGTAGGGATAAAACGGGCATGGGCCGGATGGGAGGAAACCGCCTCCACGATCCGCTTTTTCGTAGAACCTACGTCCACCACCGTCGTTTTTTCCCCGGTCACGTCGAGCATTTTCCGCACGATACCGGCCGATACGTTCACCGGAGTGGCCACGATCACTACATCGCAGCCGTCCATCCGTTCCATCGGGAGTATCTCGTCGATATATCCGGCAGCCAGGGCCTGCGCCTCGTGCTGCGGATCGGCATCCGATCCTTGTATTATCGCCGCAAAGCCCGACTTTTTCAGCCCGATGGCCAGCGAACAGCCTATCAGCCCCAGGCCGATCACTCCTACCGTATTTCCCTGTGTTTTCATTTGGTGGTGTTGTGTTTGTAAATACCTTGTATATCGAGTTCTTCCGTCTGGTGCGATACCACCTCCAGGGCCGCATGGAACGTAGCGAGCGAAGGGAACATCACATCCGCATAAAACGCATACTCCCACGGGTGCTCCATAATGGCCACCGATTGTATCTTGGTCAGGTTCAGTCCATGCATGGCAAAAACATTCAGGATCTTGGCCAGGCTTCCCGCCTCGTGCTTGGTCACAAAACGGATGGATGCTTTGTCCGCATCGTCGGACACCGGGTCCCCGCTGTGTCCTATCACAAAAAAGCGGGTGTAATTGTTCTTCATCGTCTGGATGCCTTGACCCAGTATTTCCAGCCCGAAAAGCCGGGAGCACAGTTCGGAGGCTATCGCCGCGGTAGTCTTCAGTCTCTTGGAAGCCACTTTCCGGGCCGAACGGGCCGTATCGTCGCTTTCCATCAGGCGTATCTCCGGATACTGGTCCAGGAAGTTCCCGCACTGCAGCAGGGCCATCGGGTGCGATTCTATTTCGGTAATATCCTCCATCCGTACACCCGGGTTTACCAACAGGCAATGGTCTATCTGTACGTATACCTCCCCGACAATCTTCTGGCCGGGAAGCCCAAGCAACTTATGGTTCTGCAGCAAAGACCCGGCTATCGAGTTTTCGATGGCCATCACCCCGTAGTCCGCACGGCCATCCTCTATCGCCACGGGGACACCCTTGAAATTCACGCATTCCACGAAATCCGATTCTACCCCGAAATACTTTTCCACCGCTACGTGATGGTACGAACCCCGTATTCCCTGAATAGCCACCGTCAATTGTTTTTCCATCTTTCCGTTTATTAAAAAAGCCGCTTCCGGATATCCGGAAGCGGCTTTGCTTTATGTGTTCAGTTTTTTACTACCTTATTTTCACCCCGCACGCAGCCGCTTCCGGTATTCCAAAGAATCCGAAATAATAAAAGCTGTAAAAAAACGTGCATAGGTAACTCATTGTCCCGAGCGTTTAGTCATATTCAATACTTGGTTGCGAAAGTCGGAATATTTTCCGAAACACACAATGTTTTTTTCAAAAAACTTTCGGTTTACCCGTAAATTTCCAGAGAAAACCCTTTTTGGAGTGCATATTTCGCATATTCTTTCGCCCCGAAAAGGGATAGGTCGCGGTAATTCCCGCACTGGCGCGCATTGGCCGCCGGAACGAATTCCGCTTTCAGCACATCCTTCAGAGCCTTTTCCAGCGCGTCCTTTACCCGGGCAGGCGTTACTTCGCCCCATACGGTCAGGTAAAATCCTGTCCGGCACCCCATCGGGGAAAGGTCTATCACCCCATTGAGGTATTCCCGGATGCCGTGCGCCAACAAATGCTCGAGCGCATGCATGGAGGCCGTACCGAAACTTTCGGCGTTCGGCTGGAGGAAGCGCAGGTCGAATTTGGACACCTTATCTCCCTTTTCTCCTTCCATAATCCCGCACAAACGCACATACGGAGCCTTTACCCGCGTATGATCCAATTCGAAACTCTCTACTTTTTCCATATCTTTCCCGTTTATTCTGCTTTGATTCCGGGGTAAAGATACGAAAAGCGCCCGGCTGGGAAAAATTCCGCCGGGCGCAAAAAAACAGTACTACCAAAAAACAATTTTACAATCAATCACCACAGGGCACTGTCTTTCCAAAACCTCATTGCTCCAGGTTGTATACATATACCTTATCGAAATCCTCCTGAAGGTTGCGGGCGTACAGCAAACGATCATCACCGGACACCAGGATATCGGTCGCCGGTTTTTCCAGGTCGAAAGCCCGGACCTGCCGCCCGTCCCAATCGTACACATAGACGATCTTCTCCAGAATGTTTGCATACTTCGTTTCCCAGTCGAGTTCCAGGTCCAGGTACAGCGTGTAAAGGTATTTCCCGGTGGAAAAATAGCCCATGATCCCATTCTGCCGGGATTGACTGCGCATAGTGCGGAGCCGCTCAAGCACTGCCTCGTCCAATGGTTCGCCGACGGCTTTCAACAGTTCCAGTTTTCCCTCGGCGGACACCCGGTAAAAATCGACCCGGACAACGTTCTGGTATACCACCGCAACCCGGTCGTTTCTGGCTACGATACGGGGGCTGTTCATCCGGCTAAGCGAGCGCATATTGCCTTTGTCGTCATATTCGGCCTTCACCAGCGTATACAGCATCACCGAATCCCGCACCGAGCCATCCTTCGAAGAACGGGTATAGAGGTATTCCTTTCCACCCGAAACTTTTTTAGTGGCCAGCCAGCCGGGAAACAACGGACGGCTCTCCAAAAACGTGGTTTGGTCCGGAAATGTGGAAGTCGTCTTTTTCAGGGCCATTTCCCGGTCGCCCACCTCGAACGCATCGAAAGTCTTACCCCGGTAATTCTCCAGCGTAAGCGCCCCGGTATCCCCGTCGGCACTATCGACAAAGCGCACGTAATTCGGGAATTCGCCGGGCCCGCCTCCCCGGTGTCCCCACGCATAGAGAAACCCGAAATCGGGCAGCGAATACACATAAAAGACACTGTCCGTACTCTCGGACACCACGACAGCTTTCCCGTTGCACATAGCCCATTGGCTGGGCTTGATGATCTGGTCTACCGCGATACTGTCCGCCTGCACGGCAATAGGGTTGTCGAATCCCGTGGCATTTCCGGCCCCGCTGCAGGATACGGCCAGGATACCGGCGCTCAATACGGCCGCCATACCGGCGAGATTTTTCATCGATCGAAATTTCTGGTTCATGTTCTTATGATAAGAATGGTTATTAACACAAAAGGTTACGAAACTGAAACGTTAAAATCCCGTCCGGTACACATATACCCGGTCGAAATCCTCGGTAATGGTATTGTAGGCGAATATTCGGCTGTCATCCCCTTGAACCGCCATCCGCAACGCCGGTTTTTCCAACTCGAATACTTTTACCAATCTCCCTTCCCAATCGTACACTTTTACCCGGCAATAGATAAAGTCTATCCTTCGGGCCACCACATCGAATTTGGCACATACTTCGAGCAGGTATAAATATTTTTCCGTCGCACAATGGTCGGCGATCCGGGTTTTCTCGGTGTTTTCTGCCTGAGCCTTCACCCGGGCAAAGACATCCTCGTCCTTTTCGGCCATCCCGACGGTCTTCACCGTCCGGAGACGGCCATCGGTCCTAATATCGTAAAAGTCTACTCTTTGAGTTTCTTCATAGACCACAGCGATACGGTCGCCCCGGGACGACACGAACATATCGTTATATCCGGTCACTTGTACCCCTTTGCCATAAGACACTTCCGTGCTGAACGTTTGGATACCGACAGAGTCTTTTACCATTCCATCCCGAGGGTCGATCACATACAAACGCTCCCGCCCCATGGCATCGCCGGGGATGAATTCTGTCCCCAGCAGCCATTTCCCGCCGTCGGCTATACAAGCCACCCGGTACCGGCCGCTATTTTCCCGGGTAAACACCACGCCTTTTTCAAAGGATTTCTCTCCGACACAATAGCCTGTTATGCGGGATTTCGCATATTCATTCACATAGATATCCGGCATTCTCACATCGTGGTTTTCAAAACCGCACATCCCGAAATCGTCCGGGCCCTCCCCGGCTTGCCCATAGCAGTAGAGGAATTTGAAATCCGGCAGGCGGTACACCCAGAACAGGTTTTCGGATTTTCGGCTTAAAAGGGCCACTTTTTCTCCGCTTACGGCATGCCCGGAAGGCTGCAATACTTCCCGGACAGCGATGCTGTCCGCCGAAAGTTTTTCGATCTTGTCCCCTCCTGCAGCACTGTTGCAAGCACCGCTAAAAAATGCCCCCGAGGCCACGCAAAAAGCTGCAAGGATCCGGATTTGTCTGGAAAATGTTTTCATGTTGCACGTTTTTTAAAGGAATCTTCTCATTAGACCCTCCCACCTGGCCAAAAAGTTTCAGGGGCGTATCCGGAAATTTCCGGATACGCCCCTGAATACCGCCGAAGCGCTAAAAAACGCTACAGCGAATAATCGTATACGTATACGTTCTCGAAATCGTAACCGCTGTGATAGCAGTATATCTTACCCCGGGCCTCGTCGATCAAGAAGCGGGTGAACGGACGGCCGAGGTCAAATTTCTTCACCTGGTTGCCTTCCCAATCGTACACTTCCATATAGGAATTGAGCGATTTGCGCCAGGTCCCCATGTTTTCATAATCGTACGTAAATACATAAATATACTTGTCTCCCGCCTGGGCATCGAAAACATCCTCTCCCTTCTGCCGTTCGGATATATCGAGGGCCTGGATTTGTTCCAGGGTAAGCTTCTCGCCTTCCGATTTTATCAGGTTTATCTTTCCGTCGGGAGATATCTCGAAAATATCGATCCGCCGCACATCGGGGTATATCAGCGCCATTTTCCCGGCTTTGGCTACCAGCCGGGGACTATTGTATATCTGTCCGGAGGCACGCATACCGCTACCTGAAGTCTCTATCTTGAAGCCTTTGGTATTGATAAGGACTTGTACCGAATCGATCGTCCGGTTATTATCCTTTACATTGGCTGTCCTGTAAAACGCCCGGAGGATATTGTCGTCGAACGCAGTGGCCTGTGCCAGCACAACCGAATCGTTCACCACCAAATTGGGCATAAGATACCCTTCGTAGCGCTCTTTGCCCACCACTTTAGCGCTTTTATCGGTCAGGTCCATATCGCTCACTTTCATCAGGCTGGAGATCAACAAGCGCCCTTTACCCGATACGTCCGGGATGAAGCGAGGATACTGGAAGTCGTCCGGGCCTCCCCCTGCCCGCCCGAAACTGTACAAATATTCGAAATCCGGCGCCCGGTACACAAAGAACAAACTGTCTGTTTTGGGAGAAAGGATCGCTACCTTATCTCCGTTGACAGTCCAGAGTGCGGGAGCCAATATCTGTTCGATCGCAATACTGTCACATTCGATCTTTTCCGGTTGGTCGAAATCCGCCTGTTTCGCGCCTTTTGGATCGTCGCAGGAAAAAACGGCAAAAAATACGACAACAAGGCCTAAAATAGAGATGTAATGTTTCATATTTTCTTTTTAGTATTGGTTTTCAGCGGTTAAAAATACGAATTGTCTATTTATAAAAAAGGAAAATATCTTGATGTTTATCATTTATTTAACCATTTTCAGTATGTACGGCAAAACAAAAAGCGGCCTGCCCATCAGGCAAACCGCTCTTATTTGTATTCTCTTTTTTATTTTTCTACAAATCCAAGGAATAGGCATATACCTGTTCGAAGTCCTCTTCGGTATTAAAGCAGAACATTTTATCCTTGTATACCAAAAGGGCGTCCACCGGTTTGTCCAGGACGTATTTCCGTACCGGGTTCCCCTCCCAATCGTACACCAGGACGGCCGAAGAAAGGATACGCCGGGGGGATTTCTCTTCCTGCACATAATCGTATTCTACAATGTATACATGATCCCGGTCTGCCGCAAAACCATCGTAATATTTTCCCTCGGTCTTTTTCCAGAAATCTTCCGCCCGAAGCTGCTCCAGGGTGCGGGGATCGCCCACTGCTTTTTTCAAGGTGAATTTCCCGTCCGATATATCGTAGAATTCCATCCGGTCGGTATACTCGTATTTTACAGCCAGCGTTTTTCCGTCGCTGATGTAGGCCGGCACGTTCTTCATATTGACCGATGTCCACCCATCGCCTTTCTGGACTTCTATCACCGAGCGGGTAAGCACGGAATCGAGTATCTCCCCGGTGTGCGGTTTGACCAGTTTGATCCAGCAAAGGTTGTCCAGATTGTATCCCCCTTCATATACGGCCACGGAGTCATTGACCATTAGTGCCGGATCGTCTTCCCCGGCAGGTTCAAAACGCGCCAGGGCCTTGAGACTGTCGGGGCCTGCCTGAAAATCCGTCAGCATTCCCTTACTCCAGTCCACGATCCAGAATGTCTTCATGGACGGGGTCTTTCCAAGCATGTAGGGGCTGCCCAACTCTTCGGGGCCTTCCCCTTTGGTCCCCCCGGCATACATGTACCTGAAATCCGGGAGCGAATACACATAATACACCGTATCCGTGCCATCACTCTGTATTACGGCTTTTCCATCCGCTTCGACCCATCCGATAGGCTTGATGATCTCGTTTATCGCGATGCTTTCCGCCCGGAGTTCCACCGAATCACCGAAACCCGAGGTTTGCTTGCTCCCGCCGCAGGCGCACAAAAACAAAGCGGCCATGGCAGGAAATAGAATTGTTCTTTTCATAGTTGTTACATTTTAAGGATCTTTACTGGCCTAAAATGGAAGATATATCGTAAACGTATATTTTCCCATCTTCCTTCAATTCATTGAAGGTGTATATTTTCCCATTCGCTTCGTCGACCATCAAGCGGGTGGCTGGCCGGTGAAGCCGCAGCCGGTAAAGACCGTTCCCTTCCCAATCGAAGACCTCTATGCGCGAACCGAGAATTTCACCCTTGATATCCACCGCATTTTCCAACAGGTAAAGGTATTTTTTTCCACCGGCCACAGCGACTGGGCCATCGAGAGCCGTAACGGCTTTTTTAAGAGCCTCTACCCCAGTTCGGTCATAATCTTTTCCGACGGCTTTTTCAAAGGACAGACGCCCCTCGGTGGACAACGAATAGTATTCTATCCGTTTGTAATCCTTATATACCAATGCCAGGTCATTCCCGTTGGCGGCCAAGACCGGATAGTTTACCGGATTGTACCCCTCGTCCACGAACGTCTTGCATTCCAGTTCCTGCACCGTACTCCAATCGCGGAGATCCATCAAGGACAGCCGGTAACTCTTTTCCAAAAAATTCATGGTCCCGAGCAGAACTAACGTATCTGAAACGACTATGCCGTTTACATACACGAGTTTGGGGGCATTGTCATAGCATGCATGCAAACGGACAGAATCCTCCCCGAGTTGGAAACAGGACAAAGACCGGCTTACAAAATCAAGCACATACAGGTCTCCGTTATCCTTAGCGGCCGGCAGTATCCCGGTAGTGGACAAACCGAGCTTTTTATTCTCCTCTGCATTGAACGAATACAGGCTGTCGAAAGCCGGCAAACGGTAAACGGTATAGTTCGTATCCGCCTCCCGGGAATAGATGGCGGCTTTATCCCCCACCCGCACCCAATCGGACATCTGGACGGAAGTTACCGTTAAACTATCTGTCTCAAGTGCCATTTGCACAAACCCGTCCCGGTCTGTATTCCCACAGCCTGCAAAGAGCAGGCACGACAATACCGACACGGCTAAAAAAAAACTGCGTTTCATATATAAACATTTTTATTGGCTGAATTCACTTTATTCGTCCGGGATTTTTCCTCGCGAAAGCTTCCCATCCGGTATAGCTTTCAGAAATGCATTCTCCCCGACCGGCATTAAAGAAATGGCAGACCGCTATCCCCAGCGCATCCGTCGAATCCAAATGCTTAGGAAGGTCTTTGTATCGAAGCAGCTGCACCAACATCCCGGCCACCTGTTCTTTGGAAGCATTTCCATTGCCGGTGATGGCCATTTTCACTTTTTTGGGCAGGTATTCGGTAATAGGCACCTGGTGCATCAGTGCCGCCGCCATAGCCACTCCCTGTGCCCGGCCGAGTTTGAGCATCGACTGGACATTTTTCCCGTAGAAAGGAGCCTCGAGGGCTATCTCATCCGGCAGGTACATATCTATCATGCGGGTAGTGGCCTCGAATATGCGTTTGAGCTTGAGGAACGGATCGCCCAACCGGCGAAGGTCCAGTTCATCCATCGCCACGAAACTCATAGATCGGCCGGTCACTTTTATGACCCCGAAGCCCATGATATTTGTACCGGGGTCTATCCCCATGATGATCCTTTCCTTAGCCTGCTCCATATCAGTTGCGCAAAGCGACAATGCGGTTGCAGACAAAAGTAAGGAAAATTTCGTATTTTTGAATTCCCAAATACAACCAAGCCAAAAGTGAAACAATACCTTGGCCTGTTAAGGCATATCATGGAACACGGGTCGGATAAATCCGACCGGACCGGCACCGGCACCCGGTCGGTGTTCGGGTATCAGATGCGGTTCGACCTGGCGGAAGGATTCCCCCTGGTGACCACGAAAAAACTCCACCTCAAATCGATCATTTACGAATTGCTCTGGTTCCTGCGCGGGGATACCAACATCGGTTACCTCCACGAACACGGGGTGCGTATCTGGGACGAATGGGCCGACAGGGACGGAAATCTCGGGCCGGTATACGGCGCCCAGTGGCGCCATTGGCTGGCCCCGGACGGACGGACTATCGACCAGATAAAAGAAGTGCTGGGCCAGATAAAACACAACCCCGATTCCCGGCGGATGATCGTCTCGGCATGGAACGTCGGACAGCTGGACCAAATGGCCCTCATGCCGTGCCATGCCCTCTTCCAGTTCTATGTGGCGGACGGGAAACTCTCCTGCCAATTGTACCAACGCTCGGCCGATACGTTCCTCGGGGTGCCGTTCAACATCGCCTCCTATGCGCTGCTCACCCTGATGATCGCGCAGGTATGCGGATTGAAACCCGGAGAATTCGTCCACTCGTTCGGCGATGTCCACATATACCGCAACCATTTCGACCAGGTGCAATTGCAGCTCAGCCGCGAGCCTCGGCCGCTGCCCGTGATGAAGATCAACCCGGATGTGAAAGACCTGTTCTCGTTCCGATACGAAGACTTCTCGCTGGAAGGTTACGACCCGCACCCGCATATCAAAGGGGAGGTTTCCGTATGACCGAAATGAAAAATATCCGGAAAATATCGCTCATCGTGGCCGTAGGCTCCCGGGGAGAGATCGGCCTCGACGGGCAACTGTTGTGGCACCTGCCGGGCGACCTGCAATATTTTAAACGGACGACCATGGGGCATCCGCTCATCATGGGCCGTCATACGTTCGAATCCATCGGGCGCGCCCTTCCGGGCCGCATCAGCATCGTGGTATCCCGCGACGGGGAATACCGAAAAAAGATCGACGCCCTCGAACATTGCAAAGGAGTTCCGTCTGTGGAAAGCGCCCTGGAATACGTCGACAACCTGCCGGAAACCATTTTGCCGACCCCTTACGAGCCGTTCATCACCGGTGGAGGGCAGATATACCGCGAATGCCTTGAAAAAGGACTGGTGGACGAGGTCTACCTGACCGTGGTAAAAAAACAGTATGAAGCCGACACCTTCTTCCCGCTCGAAAAACTGGAAGGGTGGCGGGAAACAGGAAGGGAAGAACATGAAGCAGAAGGGGACACCATCCCCGGTTTTACCTACCTGCATCTGGTCCCTCAAAAATAAAGGAGATAAAACATGACTGCCAAAGACAACAAGAAGGGATGCTTTCCCGAATATTACCATGATATCCTGCTGTCGGCCATCACGCACGACATCGTAGGCCCTCTGGGATTCAGCGTCAACGTACTCAAAGCGATGCTGAAAAGCGAGCCGGACCCTAAAATGCTGGCGGCTATATGCGACTGTCTGGATGAAGCCCGGATAAAGGCCGAAGAGATCCTGGATGTGATGCGTTCCAAAGTATTGCTGAATACACAGGCCGGGAAGCCGTCGGATACGATCACAGAACTGGGAAAAGCAGCCGAAAAGAAAATAGCTTCACTCAAGCATCTGTACCCGGAGGCAGATTTCGACTGGACAATGAAGGAAGACGCGCTCACCTCATCGAGCCCTGTAGCAGTAAATACAGCTATCGAGAATATCCTGACCAATGCGGCGAAATATTCCCACACCGGGAAAATATCGGTAAGAAGTTATAAAAAAGCTTCGGATGCGATCCTGGATGTGGAAAATGCCATTGAAGAAGATGCCCGGGATATCGCGGCCATGCTATCGACCGAAGGGGTTCCCACCACGCGCCAGCAGCGCGCCTGCATCGGCATTTTCGTTTCCCGCAGCATAGCCCGGATGGGCGGCGGTGACATTACGTTCCATGCCTCGGAGAACGGGACGCTCTATACGACCATCCGTTTCCCCTGGCCGGAATAACACCGGTAATTATTTGTCTTTTTCCAGGTCTTTTTTTTCGGAGGCGGAATCTTCCTTGTTTTCGCCCTTGGTGGATTTTTTGAACTCGTTCACACCCTTGCCCAGGTTGCGCATGAGTTCGGGTATCTTGGCGCTGCCGAAAAGGAGCACCAATACCAGGACGATCAGGAGTATTTGCCAAGGGCCGACGGCCCCTAATATAATTGCGTTCATAACCGGATGTATGTTTAAAGGACAAATATATACTTTTTCCGGCATAAAAAACCTTTCCCTTCGGGGATTTTACACAGAAATACGGCTGGGTTTCTCCAGCCGTATTTATTTTTGTTCCGTGAAATTTTACCGGGAAGAAGCCATCGTCTCCACAAACACGGCTCCGTTCCGTCCTTTAGACCCGTAAATAAAGGTCTCCGCTGGATCTTTGACAACCGTAATGCTTTTCACCGTCAATGGGTCTACCGCACTAAGGCCCGATGCCAAACCTGCATCCACCTGATAGTACCGGCACAACTGCCCCCGGATTATTACCTGCCCCCCAGTGGTATATTTTACCCCAGGGAAATTCGTATCGATCATTTGCTCGAAAGACAGGTCATTCTTGCCCGGATAATAAGTCTTCATATCCCGGGACATATATCCGACATCCGGTTTTTTCCAATTCGTGGCTGTCTTACCCGGAACCCGTATCGATACATCCATCTGTTGGCCGCACAATGTACCGCCCGCCGCTATCAAAAGTCCTACGGCAAACAAGGCCAACAGGCAGGTACGCTTACAGATCATAGCAGGTTTTTCGTCCCAGAGGCTTTCGTAGTAATCAATACTACGCCATTTACGGAATCCGCCCCATAAAGGTTGCCGGTCCCATCTTTTATGATCTCTACTTTATCTACCGTTCCCGGATCGATAGTCGAAAGATCGTTCACCCGCGATCCGTCCACAAGGTACAGCAGGCATCTATCCCGGCGGACATACACATAACCGTCAATATAGCGTACCCCGGCAGAACTTCCTTCTATGATATTTTTCATAGAAAGCTCCCCTGCCACCTTAACCTTGGGATTAATGAAAGTTTTTGAATTGGAAATAAGCGCCTTATCCAAAAGGCCTTCGGCAAAAGCCTTGTCCAGGTCCGACACCTGAAGTTTGACGTTCAGGTCTCCTTTCACTTTCTTTTTTACCTTGACATATTCAGATATGATACCTTCCCCGACAAATGCCAATGTATTCTCTTCCGGGGATAGCTGGATGGAATAATGACCGTTTTTATCGGTAGTGGTAGAGCGTTCGCTACCGGCTACGATTACATTTATCCCTGTGATAGGCACATCTCCATATGTTACAGTACCTTTTACCGTACGCATTTGTGCAGACACTGTCACGGATAACAGCATTGCCCCCGCGATCAGAATTGATTTATTCAGTTTCATGACTTTAAATTGTTTGTGTGTTAGAGATTATTATTGTCTTGCAGCTTTATATATTTTATATCATCATTTACCGGATGCTTTGGTGGTGATCATTACCACGCCGTTTGCCGCATCTGCCCCGTAAATATTTCCGGTACCGTCCCTTATCACTTCCACCTTCTCCACCAATCCCGGATCGACCATATCGAGGCTCGGAACTTTGGCCCCATCGACCAGATACATTAGGCATTTGGCGCCCCGGATGTAAACATAACCGTTGGAATAGGTCACATTCGGGACTTTGCTCTCGATCACGTTTTTCATGCTTAGGTAAGTGTTCGACTCTCCGTTAGGCGTCGATTTGGAAATAGCAGCCGAGACATATTTTTGGTCGAGCAATCCTTTGGCCACCGCCATATTCATATCGGTCACTTTCACCTCTACGTTGAGTTCTGTCTGCTTCTTTTTGACCGTCACGTACTGGGAAATGATACCATCCCCCGAAAATACGATCGTATTACCTTTAGGCCCCAGATCGATGGAATAATGTCCGTCCTTGTCAGAAACGGTCGATTCCCCGCCGGGCACGGCGATCGTAAGGCCTTTTACAGGCGCTTCCCCACACATCACCGTTCCGCTTACAATATGCTGGGCAAATAATGTCACAGAGAAAAAGAGACCCATTATAGTTAATATTTCTTTATACTTCATAGTGCTATTATTTCATATTTGATTATCTTCCTTACACTCCAAATATAGTTTTTTTCTTACCGGAACGCAACAATAAGCAAAAATATTTTTCCCGTACGATTTTTCCGCACGATTATTTCCCGCAATAGCGTATCTTTGCAGCCAAATAATTTTAAACAAGGAGAATAGAATGAGAGCATTAGGAAGGCATATTTTGGTGGAGTTCTTCGGGTGCGAACCCGCAGTGATGAACGAAGTGGCAAAAATAGAATCGGCCATGGTTACCGCCGCCGAAAAGGCAGGCGCTACCGTCATCAATTCCACATTCCATCATTTTTCGCCCTATGGGGTATCCGGTGTGGTGGTGATACAGGAAAGCCACCTGGCTATCCATACCTGGCCCGAATACGGATACGCCTCCGTCGACCTATTTACCTGCGGGGATTCGGTAGACCCATGGATATCCTTCGACCACCTGAAAGAAGAGTTCCATGCCCGGAACTACTCGGCTATCGAAATGCGCCGCGGAAGCCTCGCCCAGCTCGAACGCCTGAATTTCGATTTGGCCTCCATGCGGGAGCTCAATAAAAAGCATACCAATCCCCAGAAATATACCCGCAACGTTTGGTTTACCGACAAGGACGACAACCAGGCCCTGTCCCTGCGGCACTCCGGAGAAACTTTCTATGACGAAACGTCCGAATACCAGCGCACCCGGGTAATCGACACCTACGGCTACGGCAAAGCGCTGACCATCGACAATATGTTCATGTGCACTGAGCGCGACGAAGCTCATTAC
>CALJDR010000010.1 GCA_938023515.1 uncultured Flavobacteriales bacterium | reverse complement strand
AAAAGCGAGTTTTCTTTGTAACTTTCTTTTGGCAAGACAAAAGAAAGTTAGTAAAGGAAATAACCGACAATAAAAACAATGAACAAAAAATAAAACGAAACGAAGAACAATGGACAAAAAAGTACTCCTGATGATCCTGGACGGATGGGGCATCGCCCAAGACAAGAACGTCTCGGCCATCGACCGCGCACAAACCCCTTTCATGGACTCGCTCAAAGACCGTTACCCCTACACCACCCTCGAAGCCTCCGGCCTTGCCGTAGGACTGCCGGAAGGGCAGATGGGTAACTCCGAAGTCGGCCACATGAACCTGGGTGCCGGACGTGTAGTATACCAGAACCTGGTCAAAATATCGCTGGCCGCCAAGGACGGTTCGCTGGCGAAAAACCCCGTACTGGTAGAGGCCTTTGAAACGGCCAAAAAGCACAGCAGCAAAGTGCATTTCATCGGACTCCTCTCGGACGGAGGCGTGCATTCCCACATCGAACACCTTGAAGGTCTGCTGGACGCTGCCAAGGCGAACGGCATGGATAAAGTATATATCCACGCCTTTATGGACGGGCGCGACTGCGATCCCAAAAGCGGCAAAGGTTTTGTCCAGCAGCTCCTCGGCCACATGAAAATCTCCGGCGGACAGATTGCTACCGTTACCGGACGCTATTTCGCGATGGATCGCGACAACCGTTGGGAGCGCGTAAAAATAGCCTACGACACCTTGGTGAGCGGCAAAGGGGAAACGACCGCTACCGATGCCGTACAGGCGGTGCAGGATTCGTACGATGCCGGAGTGACCGACGAGTTCATCAAGCCCATCGTCCTGACGGATGGGGCCGGCAAGCCCTTGGCTACCATCCAGAACGGCGACGTAGTGATCAATTTCAATTTCCGCTCCGACCGCGGGCGCGAGATCACCAACGTACTCACCCAGGAAGACCACCCGGACTTCGGGATGAAAAAACTGGACATCAAATACGTATCGATGACCAAATACGACGACAAGTTCGTCGGAGTGGATGTACTTTACGGCAGCGAAGACCTCAACGATACGCTGGGCGAACTGGTGGCCAAAGCCGGGAAAAAGCAGATCCGTATCGCGGAGACCGAAAAATACCCTCACGTAACGTTCTTTTTCTCCGGCGGACGGGAAAACCCGTTCGAGGGCGAGAATCGCATTCTCTGCCCTTCGCCGAAAGTCGCCACATACGACCTGCAGCCGGAAATGAGCGCCGGTGAAGTGCGGGATAAGATCATCCCCGAACTGGAAAAAAGATCGGCCGATTTCATCTGCCTGAACTTTGCCAATTCGGATATGGTGGGTCACACCGGCATCATGGAAGCCGCGATGAAAGCCGACCAGACCGTCGACCAATGCGCCCGGGCAGTAGCCGAAACAGCCCTGAAAAACGGCTACACGGTTCTCATTACAGCCGACCATGGTAACTCGGAAGTGATGATCAATCCGGACGGCACACCCAATACGGCCCACACGACCAATCCGGTGCCTTTCCATGTGCTGGACAACGAATACCGGCCTGCGCTCCGCTCCGGCGGCCGCCTGGGCGATATCGCTCCCACCATCGTGGAGCTGATGGGCATCGAGAAATCCCCGCTGATGACCGGCGAAAGCCTAATCGAACACAAATAATGAACTACCTGGAATTCGCTTTCCGCATCACCCCAGCCGAACCGGGGATGGAGATCGCCCAGGCGGCGCTCTCCACCCTGCCTTTCGACAGTTTTACGATGGAGGACGATATCCTGCGGGCTTATATTCCCGAAGACCTATTCGTGCAGGCGGATTTCGACGATCTTTTCCTGTGGGATCTGGACGGTTTTGAGATAAACTACCAGATATCCAAGATCGAGCAGAAGAACTGGAACGAGGAGTGGGAAAAGAACTTTTCCCCGATCGACGTGGACGGACGGGCAACTATCCGGGCTCCGTTCCATCCCGCTCCGGCATCCGGCATGGATATCCTGATCGAACCCCGCATGTCGTTCGGCACGGGGCACCACCAGACCACTTACATGATGGTCACCCACGTGCTCGATACCGACTGCGCCGGCAAGGACGTGTGCGATATGGGCTGCGGGACAGGCGTACTGGCTATTGCAGCGGCGAAAAAAGGCGCGAAGCATGTCCTGGCAGCCGATATCGATGAGTGGGCTTACGGCAACGCACTGGACAACATTGCGTCCAACGAGTGCCCACAGATACGCGTGGTGCAAGGCGGTGCGGAAGTACTGGGATCGGAAACATTCGACCTGTTCCTGGCCAATATCAACCGGAACATCCTCATCCGCTATATGGCGGATTACGCCCGGGCCGTGCGCCCCGGCGGACATCTGGTGATGAGCGGATTCTACGTGCCGGACAACGAGGCCATCACGGCCGAGGCTGCCAAATACGGGTTCACTCTGGAAAAGGCACTGGAAAAAGACCGGTGGAGTTCCCTGAAATTCCGGAAAGAGGGATAAAAATTGTACCTATCACAAAAAACGCTTTGACAATCAACCGTCAAAGCGTTTTTTATTGGGTTTTATCCGTTCCTAATCTTTCCAGCCCTGTCAGGAAGTGATATCCGACAGCGAAATATTGGCATACCACTCCATCAGAATATCTTCCAGGGAAAGGCCGCCTTCAGCGAACAGGCGTGATTTATACTCCACTCCCAGGCGGTCGAGAAGCCGGGCCAGATTGAAACCGGTAGCATAATACCAGGTCGTCCGGTCTGTGTAATAAAGCCACGGTTCGTCCTCGGTGCGGAAACTATGGAAATAATCGTGCGAATGATAGGATACGTCGGTCTTTACCAATGTCGAATCGGGGTCTTCCTGTGCCAAAAGACCATACAAAGCATATTCCATATATCGGGCCGTCCCTTCCATCGTCTCGTAAGTCTGCTCGCAGGCAGTTATATCGAAGTCCAACGTTTTCTTTATAAAATCCCTTCGGGTGTGCCGTAAACGGAAGAACGTATCCACCCGATCCTTCACTTCCGCTTCATTCTCCGCTCCGATAGCCGCCAGGAGCATCTCGTTCTCGCGGTCGGCAGAATCCTTGAACCACACAAGCGAGTGGTACATCTGTTTCAGGCTGTCCTCGGGCACAGACACCACGTTTTTCTCGAAATGATCCAGATAGGCCGGGTGTTTGTATTGGAATCCGTGGAAATACTCGTGAAGAACCATTGTCGCCCACTGCTCGGTCGAATTGACCCCCGGAATGGTACGGCGGGTGATCTCCACACTGCTGCAATTCAGGTAAGGCGAACGGTAGTCGTAGTCCGGGATGCTGTCCCCCAGGATGACACGGGCCGACATATGGAACGGGGTACTGTCCAACAATCCCGTTCGGTAAACCGCCATCCCCTTTTTGCGGGAAACAGGCTCCGGGTTGTAAGTATCCAGAAATTTTTGGGTCGGATTGGCCACATAACACATCGAATCGGTGTAATAAATGATCGGGAGGTCGGAAACCTTATCGCCGAACCCGTTCCAGATATGCCGGTCGACCATCGAGCGCAAATGGACTACATAGTCCAAGCGGTCGAGAATGATTTTTTCCCGGATATCCGGGCCGCCGGCACAGGAAGAAAAAAGCGCGGCCAGCAATAGGATGTATAGAAAGCGTTTCATAAGCCGTTTTCAGCCGGTAGACACTGTTAGTTAGGAATTTTATTTTCCCCGGTACAAACCGAGCAGGGTTTTGGCAGCCGTAATGGCGGGGAGCTTTCCGCTCTCCACCTGATGCTGTGTGAAATCCAGCTTCTCGCTCACCGCCGGGCTGTGCAAAAAGTCGTATTTCAGGTAGTATTCGATGATCTCGTTCATCCAGGCGATATTCTGTTCCATGCGCTTGGCTTGGAAATAACCGGTCTTGACCATCAACTCGTGGTGGCGGTTGATCACCTCCCAGATAGCCTCCAGTCCTTTCTGCTCGACCGAGGAACAGGTGAGCACCTCCGGTTCCCAGCCCGATTCCTGGGGCGGGAACAACCGCATGGCATTGGCATATTCGCGGGCCGCCAGTTGGCTCATCGTCACGTTGTCTCCATCGGCCTTGGTAATGACCAGCGCATCGGCCATTTCCATGATCCCTTTTTTGATCCCCTGAAGTTCATCGCCGGCACCGGCCAGCATCAAAAGCAGGAAGAAGTCGGCGATCTCGGCCACCGTAGTCTCGCTCTGGCCCACCCCGACCGTTTCGATCAGGATGACGTCGTACCCGGCAGCCTCGCAGAGGAGCATCGTTTCGCGGGTCTTGTTGTTCACTCCCCCGAGGGTCGCCCCGGAAGCCGACGGACGGATATAGGCCAGCGGGTCGTTGGCCAGGGATTCCATACGGGTCTTATCGCCCAAAATAGAGCCTTTAGACCGTTGGGAAGAGGGGTCTATCGTCAACACCGCCAGCTTTTTGTTCATCCCAGTCACCACCTTTCCAAAGGACTCGATGAACGTAGATTTTCCCACGCCCGGCACCCCGGTAATCCCTACACGCAGACTGTTGCCCGTATGCGGCAGAATGATCTCGAGCACTTTTTCAGCCAATTCGACATCTGAAGGCAATTTACTTTCTATCAACGTTATAGCTCTCGAAAGCATAACCCGGTCGCCGGCCAGTATGGCATTGGCGTATTCTTCGGGGGCGAATCTTTTTCTCGGTGTGTAAGTTACGGCCATTTCAGAATGTACTTTGTTGAAATTTTTCATGCAAATATCGCGATTTATAAACAATTTATCCCGAAATTTGCGAGGTAAAAATTTTGACAAAATCATAAACACCTTATAAATCAATTTTATAACACTTTAAACCATGAAAGTAGACCATATCGAACACATCGGTATTGCAGTGAGCAACCTCGAAGAAGCCATCAAATTTTACGAGGAAAATCTGGGACTCAAATGTTACGCCGTAGAAGAAGTAGCCGAGCAAAAAGTACGCACCGCCTTCTTCAAGGTTGGACAGACTAAGATCGAACTCCTGGAATCTACGTCCCCGGACGGCCCTATCGGCAAATTCATCGAGAAGAAAGGCCAGGGTATCCAGCACATGGCTTTCGCCGTGAAAGACCTGCCTGCCCAGCTCAAGGACGCCGAGGAAAAAGGCGTGATGCTCATCGACAAGACCCCGCGCCACGGGGCTGAAGGCCTGAACATCGCCTTCCTCCATCCGAAATCTACTTTCGGGGTACTGACCGAACTTTGCGAAAACCCGAACGAAGGCTGCGGCTGCAAATCCTGCGACTGCGAATAATTTCCGAAAATATAAACCCTCAAGATAAACACAACTAAAAAACAGTTATGTCTGAAATCACAGCAAAAATCCGCGAGCTCGTCGAAAAAAGGGACGTGGCTTATCAGGGCGGCGGGGAAAAGCGCGTAGCTTCCCAACACAGCAAGAACAAACTTACTGCACGCGAACGCATCGACATGCTCCTGGATGAAGGTTCTTTCGAAGAGTTCGACATGTTCGTCACCCACCGCACCACTGCCTTCGGCATGGAAAAGGAAAAATACTACGGGGACGGCGTGGTAACCGGCCGCGGCACCGTGGACGGACGCATCGTGTATGTAGCCGCACAGGACTTTACCGTATTCGGCGGCTCCCTCTCGGAGACTTTCGCCCTGAAAATATGCAAGATCATGGACCAGGCCATGCTGGTTGGCGCCCCGGTGATCGCCCTGAACGACTCGGGCGGCGCCCGTATCCAGGAAGGTGTGCGTTCGCTGGCCGGTTTTGCCGAAATATTCCAGCGCAACATCTTGGCTTCCGGCGTGATCCCCCAGATATCCGGTATCTTTGGCCCCTGCGCCGGCGGTTCGGTATATTCTCCGGCCCTGACGGACTTTATCCTAATGACCGAAGCTACTTCGTACATGTTTCTTACCGGCCCGACAGTTGTTAAGTCCGTAACGGGCGAGGACATCACCACCGATAAACTCGGCGGCGCCAACGTACACGCCACCAAATCCGGCGTGACGCATTTCGTGGCCAAGGATGACGAGGAAGGCATCCTGATGCTCCGCAAACTGCTGAGCTACCTGCCGTCCAACAACCTGGAAGAAGCCCCGATCATCTCCTGCAACGACCCGATCGACCGCCTGGAAGACTCCCTGAACGAGATCATTCCGGACGACCCGAACAAACCGTACGACATGATGGAGGTCATCAAAGCCATTGTGGACAACGGCGAACTGCTGGAAGTTCACGGCAGCTATGCCAAGAGCATCATCGTCGGCTTTGCCCGCTTCAACGGACGCCCGGTAGGTATCGTCGCCAACCAACCTAAATTCCTGGCCGGCGTGCTCGACATCAACTCGTCCCGCAAAGCCGCCCGTTTCGTGCGCTTCTGCGACGCGTTCAACATTCCGCTGGTTATCCTGGTGGACGTCCCCGGATTCCTTCCCGGATCGGGACAGGAATACGGCGGCGTGATCGTACACGGAGCCAAACTGCTGTATGCATTCGGTGAGGCTACCGTTCCTAAAGTAACCGTTACCCTGCGTAAATCGTATGGTGGCGCACACTGCGTGATGAGCCCGAAACAGCTTCGCGGCGACATGAACTACGCATGGCCTTCCGCTGAGATCGCTGTAATGGGTGCCAAAGGCGCCGTAGGCATCCTCAATGGAGGCGAACTGAAGAAGATCGAAGACCCGGCCGCCAAAGCCGCCTTCATGCAGGAAAAGGAGAACGAATACACCAAAGAGTTCGCCAATCCGTACCAGGCTGCTTCGCTGGGCTATATCGACGACGTGATTATCCCGAAGAACACCCGTTTCCGCGTGATCCGCGCTCTGGAAGCCCTGGCCAACAAGAAACAGTTGAACCCTGCCAAAAAGCACGGCAACATTCCTTTGTAAGCCATGACAGTACTGACCAATTTCTTCCTTTCGGCCGAAATGCCGGCCAACGGGGATACCGCCTTCATCATCGGTGTGGGCGGATCGATCCTGGTGATCATCATGATGGCCATCATCGCCGGAATCTTCATCCTGCTGGGCAAATACATGTCCAACAGCCTGAAGATGAAAAAGACGGTGAAGGATGCCGACGAATGCGCCGTTCCGCTGACAGGCAAACTGCCTGCCAACACCGTAGCTGCCATCTCCGCGGCCATATTCCAGTACATGGAAGAATCCATGCAGGAGGACAACACCATCATCACCATCGACCGCGCCGCGAAGACCTATTCGCCGTGGAGTTCCAAGATATACGCTACCCATAGCCGTATCTTCAATTCCAGACGCTGAGCGTTTGCTATTTGTTCCAACGATTAACAACACAAAAGATGAAATCATACAAATTCAAGATCAACAACTGCGACTTTTCGGTGGATATCACCGGCGCCGAGGATAACGTTATCGAACTGGAGGTGAACGGCACCCCGTTCAAGGTAGAGATGGAAAAAGCCGTCAAGGCCCCGACCAAAACCCCCCGGGTGGTCAGCGGAGCCCCGGCAGCCCAGAACGCCAAAACAGCTCCCGTTAGTTCTGCCGCCGTATCCAAAGTAGACGCTCCCCTGCCGGGAGTCATCCTTTCGGTAAACGTGAAGGAAGGCGACACGGTAAAAGCAGGCGATACCCTGATGGTGATGGAAGCCATGAAAATGGAAAATGCCATCCTGGCCGAAATCGGCGGGGTCGTAAAATCGGTAAAGGTAAAACCGCAGGATTCCGTACTTCAGGGGGACATCCTGGTAGAAATAGCCTAAGCGATGAGAAAATTTTTAACGATACTCATCGCGCTGGTTACTATCGGCCTGGTTTCGGCCCTGGCTGAGGGAACTCTTATCCCCGAGTCGGCCGCTTCCAGCGGAAACATCTTCTACGAAACGCTGGCCGGACTCCAGAACTTCCTGCAGTCCACTGCGTTCGCGAATATCGACTACCGCAACCTCATCATGATCGGTGTCGGGTTCGGTTATATCATGCTGGCCATTTTCCTGGGATTCGAGCCGTTGCTGCTGGTTCCGATAGGCTTCGGCGTGATCGTGGGCAATATTCCCGGCGCAGAACATATCGGTGTATACGCACAGGAAGAAGGTTCTGTCATGTATTACCTGTATCAGGGAGTGAAGCTGGGTATTTACCCGCCGCTCGTCTTCCTGGGTATCGGGGCAATGACGGACTTCTCCAACCTGATCGCCAATCCCAAGCTGATGATCCTCGGAGCTGCCGCACAGATCGGTATCTTCGGCACGTTCGCTGCGGCTATCGCCTTGGGCTTCGATGCCAAAGAAGCCGGTTCTATCGCCATCATCGGCGGTGCGGACGGCCCGACTGCCATCTATGTGACGAGCATCCTCAACCCGGATTATATGGGGGCCATCGCCATCGCGGCCTATTCGTACATGGCATTGGTGCCTCTGATCCAGCCGCCGCTCATGCGCCTGATCGTGCCCAAGCACGAACGCGCAATCCGCATGAAACCGGCCCGTATCGTTACGCAGAAAGAAAAGATCATGTTCCCCATCATCGGATTCATCCTCTGCGCTTTCGTGGCGCCGGACGCGATCCCGCTGCTCGGAACGCTGTTCCTGGGTAACCTGCTGAAAGAATCGGGCGTGACCAAGCGTCTGGCCGATACGGCAGCCAACTCGATGAACAGCATTGTGGTGATCCTTTTGGGCTTCACGGTCGGCGCTTCTACGCAGGCTTCGGTATTCCTCACGGAGAAATCCCTCAAGATATTCTTCCTGGGAGTGGTAGCCTTCTCGATCGCTACCGCAGCCGGTCTACTGTTTGCCCGACTGATGAACGTGTTCCTGAAAAAGGAGAACAAGATCAACCCGCTTATCGGTTCGGCCGGCGTATCCGCCGTACCTATGGCTGCCCGCGTATCGGAAATGGAAGGACTGAAATCCGACCCGAAGAACCATCTGCTGATGCACGCCATGGCGCCGAACGTAGCCGGTGTGATCGGCTCGGCTATCGCGGCCGGCGTCCTGCTGAGCTTCCTGCGGTAATCCGACAAAAACATATTTCATACGATACCGCGCCCTTTCGGGCGCGGTATTTTTTATTCTAACATTCGCCCCGTAAAATATTTGTGTTCCCTTAAGACCCTCCGCGCAGGAAAATGATTAACTTTGTGTGGATAAGAATCTGAAACAACGATGAGAGCCGACAAATTCCTTTGGCATGTGCGCCTGTTTAAGACCCGTTCCCTGGCCAGCGAAGCCTGCCGGAAGAACCAGGTACAGGTAGACGGAACCACCGTAAAAGCCTCCCGGGAAGTAAAACAGGGGGATAAGATACGTGTGCGCCGTTTTCAGGTGTTTTTCGAATTTCTCGTGCTGGACATCCCGAAAAGCCGCGTAGGGGCCAAACTGGTTCCATTGTACCTAAAGAACATCACTCCACCCGAGGAAATAGAGCGGATGGAACTGATGCGCCTCTCGCGCACCACTTATGTGAATGCGTACCGGGAAGGCCGGCCCACCAAGAAAGACCGCCGGGATATAGATGATTTCACCGAAGACTGGGTCGATCTTTTCGAACAGGAGGACACAGAGGACGGCGGCACTCCCTAAAACCAAACCACAAACCAAAAAAAGAACAAACATGAAAACTTTATACTCCATCCTGCTGACTATTGCCGCAGTTTTATGCACCGCAGCGTCTGTGAGCGCCCAAAGTATCACCATACGGGGAACCGTGCGGGACTCGGTGCAAACGGTTCCTTATGCCACTATTTACCTGAAAGGACATCCCGGAAAGGGGATCATCGGCTCCAGTGACGGCAGTTTCAGCCTGGCTGTCGATAAAACATTTTTACCGGACACTCTGGTAGTTTCTTTTGTCGGATACCATACATCCTACACTCCCCTATCCGCTTCGGAAGAACCGGCCGAACTCGACGTACTGCTTAGCCGGAATATTATACAACTCGAAGGGCCGGTAGTTACCGCCAAAGCCAAACGCAAATACAAAATGGATGTGCCCGATCTGCTGGAACGCATTCGGATACAGATGGAAAAAGATTTCAGCAATATCGAGGCCGTTTACCGGGTACAGACCAACACCTCCATATCCTCTTCGGACAAAATACTGGCCTATCAGGAAAACCTGGTAGACACCTACGATCCCGGCCGGGGCAAAAAAGACATGACCCGTCGGTTGAAGACCAAAGTATACTTCGACAAACAGGCCGAGGAGCGTATGCTACAAGTAGATACGCTGCGTAATATCGACCCTACCGTCAACATCAAGGGTCTTACCGTGTCCGAAAGCATGATCCGCAGCGCCCTGAACGAAAAACCGAAAAAATGGGAGTACCTGGGCCAGATGAACGGTGAGATTGTGCTGACCTACTACGATATCATCCGCTTTTTGGGCATGTTCCGCTTCGGGCAGCAATTCGTCCTTTACGTGAACAGCCAGACGATGAGCATCAACAGGGCCGAAGCTATCATGGCCATCTATGTCAACATTCCGTTCGGGAAAAAGCTGCCCAAACAATTCCTCCCTTACCTCAACATACTCAATATCAGTGACCGCGAATTCGATAAGTTCCGGCTCAAAAAAGTGGAAGGAGAATTCCGGATGAGTTCCAAATTTACCAAACGGGGAGAAAGCCTCTACCGGGGCGACAGCTATTCCCACGGGGAAGCGACCATCAGCGGCGGGGGGAATGCCCTTTATATCGGATTGAAAAGCGATACCAAGATACTGAATATCGCTACGGACAATATTACCCCTATCACCGAAGCCCAGTCCCAGGAAAAACCCCAACTGACTATCGTCGACGACTTGTAAAACCAGGCGCGTTTTCCCGGAAAAAAATTTCGTAATTCACAAAGTTGTATTACTTTTGCACCTGTTAACCGAAAGAAATAAAAAATACATTCCATTCATATGGCTACTTACCAGAAACCAAAAAACGTAAAAGCCCAGAAATCCGACGCCGCGGAAAAGATCGTAAACAGACTCGATAAAGGGGCCAACCGTTTTGAAAGCCTTATCGAAAAATATAAAAAGCAGATCACTTACGTAATAGTAGGGCTTGTAATCCTTCTGCTGATAGGATACGGGTACCATACTTGGGTGTCCAAACCTTCGCAGGCCGAAGCCACCGACGAACTGGCTTTCGCTCAGCAGGCTTATGAAAAGGATTCCCTTCGCTTGGCCCTGGAAGGCAATCCGGCTAATCCGGGCCTTATCAAGATCGCGGACCGTTATTCTTCCACCAAGGCCGGCAATGTGGCTAAATACCTGGCAGGAGCCGCTTACTACCGTCTGGGGCAGTACGAAAAGGCCATGTCCTACCTGGAAAAGTTTTCTTCGGACGATGAAGTAGCTTCTGCAGAAGCTATCGGAATGATCGGCGATTGCTACGCCCAACTCGAGAAACCGGAAGAAGCCCTGAAATACTATGAAAAAGCCGCGTCGAAGCGCAGCAATAACTTCACGACGCCTTTCTACCTGATGAAAGCCGGCAATACGGCTATGTACCTGAAGAAATACTCGGTCGCCGAGAAACATTTCAAGGCTATCAAGGAAAAATATCCGGATTCGCCCCAGGCTGCCTCCGTCGAAAAATACCTCGAATACGCCGCCGGCGCCGCCAAGAACCTCAAATAAAGACCGGATGGCTACCACGGACCTTTCCGCATACGACCGCTCCAAAATACCCGACGGCGCAGGCCTTCGGATAGGGATCGCCGTATCGGGATGGAACGCCGAGATCACAGAAAGCCTTTACCGGGGCGCATTCGATACGCTGATCGACTTGGGTGTGCTGCGCAACGACATCGTACGCAATGAAGTGCCGGGTAGCTTCGAGCTTATCTACGCTGCATCTCTGATGCAGGCCAGCGGCCGATATGATGCCGTGATCGTACTGGGGAGCGTGATCCGGGGGGAAACCCCTCATTTCGAATACATCTGTTCGGCAGTTGCCCAAGGTATCGGGGGGCTTAATGCCCAGGCGGGAGAAAAAGGGCTCGCACCGGTGATATTCGGCGTGCTGACGGATGAAAACATTGCCCAGTCGCGCGACCGCAGCGGCGGAAGGCTGGGAAATAAAGGCGTGGAATGCGCCGCCGACGCGGTGTTGATGTCCCACCTGCGCAAAAAACTGAAAAACCAAAAATGAATCAACGATAATTTTTTAGGGGTGCCACAATAAACGGCTGAGATTATACCCTTTGAACCTGGACGGATAATGCTGTCGAGGGACAAATTTTTTTCACATCTCACATTATTTATTGTTCAGTGTCAGGCCTGCGGGCCGCACGAGGTACGCCCTTGCTTTTGTTTAACCTTTAAAACTTTAAAGCAATGGCTTATTTTTTTAAACGCGCTCTATTGACAGCGCTATTTCTCACCACCATTTCCCTATCCGCGCTTTATGCGCAAATCACCGTAAAAGGCCAGATCTCGGACGCCGAAGGCCTGCCCGTACCGGGAGCCAGCGTCATCTTCCGCCGCGGAACTCAGGTATTCTCCACTCAAAGCGGGAACAACGGCGATTATTTATTCAAACAGGTTCCTTCGGGCAAATCATCGCTGGAAGTATCCCACCTGGTTTTCCAGGGGCAAACGCGGTTTGTCGACCTGACAGCGGATGCCACGGAAAATTTCAAACTGAAAGAGAACGTCGTCCTGATGGACGAAGTGGTCGTATCGCCCACCCGCGCCAGTTCGGAGGATCCGTTCGCCCAGACTATCGTCTCGGCCCAAGAGATCCGCCGGGACAACTACGGGCAGAACGTTCCGTTCCTCCTGGGCGGAACCCCCTCGCTGGTCTTCACGTCGGACGACGGCACCGGGTTCGGTTATTCGCACATGCGCATTCGCGGCAGCGATGCTACCCGCGTGAATGTGACTATCAACGATGTGCCGCTCAACGATGCCGAATCGCAGTCCGTCTTCTGGGTGAACCTTCCGGATATCGCTTCCTCGGCCAACGACATCCAGATACAGCGCGGAGCCGGAACTTCGACCAACGGAGCCGGGGCCTTCGGCGGCAGTGTGAACATCCGCACGACCGCACCCCGCGATAAAGTGGGCGCAGACCTCACATACAACGTCGGCTCGTTCGGCGCGCAGAAATTCTCAGCCGCTTTTTCCTCCGGCCTGCTAAACGACCATTACGAACTGTCCGGGCGCTTTTCCCGGGCCTATTCCAACGGGTATATCGACCGGGCGTCTTCGGACATGAGCTCTTATTTCCTCTCGGCCGGATATTACGATAACAAAACGACCATCAAAGTCCTGGGCTTCGGCGGCAAACAGAAGACTTACCAGGCCTGGAACGGCGTGGATGCGGAAACGCTGAAGACCAACCGCCGTTTCAACTCCTGCGGGGCCATCTACAATTCGAGCTGGGACAAGATCATCGGTTATTACGACAACGAGACCGACAACTACTGGCAGGACCACCTCCAGATGATCGCCAACCGCCGCTTGGGCGACTTCGAGGCCGGAATGACCCTCCACTACACTTTCGGACGTGGGTATTACGAGAGCTACAAACAGGGCGCCGATATGGCCCGTTACAAAATAGGGCCGATCACCATAGGGGATGAAACGATCGAATACTGCGACCTGGTCAACCAGAAATGGCTTTACAACCATTTCTATGGAGCAACCGCCCACCTGACCTACAACCGGCAAAAGATCACGGCTACCCTGTCCGGGGCATACAACCGCTACGAATGCGACCATTACGGCGACGTAATTTGGGCCCAATACATGCCCGATGCGCCGAAAGGCCAAAAATACTACAATAACCATACGGACAAGAACGACGGCAACGTATTCCTGAAAGCCGAATACCGCCCGGTAAAAGGCCTGTCCATCTATGCGGACATGCAGTACCGCACCATCAGCCTGAAGATGAGAGGAACGGAGGACAAGAACGTGGCCCTGGACATCACGCGCGATTATTCGTTCTTCAATCCCAAAGCGGGTGTCAGCTACCATATCTCGGCCGAACACCGGGTATACGCCAGCTACGCGCGGGCCTCGAAAGAACCCAACCGGGCCGACTTCACCGATTCGCCTGTTGCTCCCCGGCCGGAATACCTCGACGATTTCGAATTCGGGTATGGCTTCACTTCACCCAAATTCACCGCTTCGGCCAATATCTATTACATGAACTACATCGATCAGCTCGTCCCTACCGGCGAACTGAACGATACGGGTGCTCCAATCCAGATGAACGTGGACAAGAGTTACCGCCTGGGCATCGAGCTACAAGGGTTGTACCAACCGGTCAAATGGTTCTCCTGGGGGCTGAACGCTACTTTCTCGGATAATGTGATAAAAGGAATGAAACTCAATGATGAGACCAACAAAGACAAAAAGATCTCATATTCCCCGGCCGTGATCGCCAACAACGTGTTCACCTTCCGGCCGATCGAACCGATGACTATCGCCTTTTCCAGCCGATTTGTAGGCGAACAGTACATGAGCAACAACAATATCCCGGAGTCCAAGCTCGACTCGTATTTCGTGAGCGACCTTTCGGTAGCCTACAATATACGCAAGAGTCGTTACCTGCCGGCATTCACCCTGCGGGGACAGTTGAACAATATCTTCAACAAGATGTATGTATCCAACGGTTCCATCTACGGAACGGACGCGTATTATTTCCCGCAAGCGGGCACCAATTTCATGCTGGGACTGGATATCAGCTTCTAAGCAAGGGGCATTTCCCGATATTTTGCTTATATTTGCACGCGTAAAATATAGGCAAATGAAAAAGTCGGTATTTACCCAATCCCACACCGTACAACCTCAAGAGACTGCCGCAGCTATCGGCTCCGGTTCCCTTGAGGTTTTTTCTACCCCTTCACTGGGCGCCCTGATGGAAAACACGGCCATAAAAGCCGTAGAAACAGAACTTAAAGCCGGCGAAACCACTGTCGGTGCTGAAATATTCATCGAGCACCTCCGGGCCTCGAAAGTCGGCGAGGAGCTGACGGCCACCGCCGAGGTAAAGGCGCATGAAGGGAGTAGCATTTTCCTCTACATCGAAGTAAAGAACGAAAAGAACGACGTGATAGGCCGGGCGAAACACACCCGGGTAGTCGTCGACCCAAAAAGGTTCATAGCCCGGCTGGGCGCCTGATTCCCGGGCCGAAAACATCTGAAAAAAGCACACATACAAGATGATAACCCTGATACAAAACATCCTGCGGAAAATATGGAAGCTATGGGCCGCAGTAATGGCCAGCCTGGTGACGCTCGGACTGTCCCCACTGTTGCTCATCTCGGTCTCCACACCGCGTTTTTACGGTTTTTTCTCCGTACTGGCGCGCATATGGAGTTTTCTGATCCTGCTGTTGTCCGGCTTTATCTTCTGCGTGAAAGGACGTAAGAAGATCGACCGCAAACGGCAGTACATGGTGGTCGCCAACCATTCTTCCATTCTGGATATCATGCTCAGTTATGTGGCAGTGCCTCTTCCCATGATGTTCATCGGAAAAGAATCCCTGGCCCGTATCCCCGTGTTCGGCTGGATATACCGGGCATCCAATATCATGGTGGAGCGCACTTCACTGGAATCCCGCCGGGGCGTACTCCCCAAAGCCAAAGCCGAAATAGCCCGCGGGCGCAGCATCTGCATCTATCCCGAGGGAACTTCCAAACATATCACCAAACGCCTGATCCCGTTCAAGGACGGTGCGTTCGTGATCGCTATCGACTGCGGCATCCCTATCCTGCCCGTCACTTTCCTGGACAACTGCCGCCTGTTTCCCAGTGAGAAGCCCCATGAAGGGCATCCGGGCATCCTCCGGGCCATAATCGACGACCCGATCGAGACAACCGGAATGACCATCGCGGATAAGGAAGCGCTGAAACAGCGCGTATTCGACCTGCTGGACTCCCGACTGGAAGAGGCCGGACGATGACCACTACGGACGGTATCATCCTTCGCCGGACCCCATACCTCTCTTCGAGTGTGATACTGGACGTGCTTACCCCATCGGAAAAGATTCCTGTGATCCTTCGCGGGGTAGCCACCGGCCGCACTTCGGCCAAACTGACGGAAACACAGCCCGGAAGCCTCGTTAACCTCGTATTGGCCCATGCCCGGGGCGACGCCATGCAAGTCGTGCGGGAGATCAGCCCGGACACACATCAAGCGGATATTTCGTGCCTGCCCCCCTACCGGTCGGCACAGTTGCTGTTTATTTGCGAACTGACAGCCCTCACCATAAAAGGGCGCGAAAGCGGCCCGGAACTCTACGATTTCCTCTATCAGTGCATCCTTTCGCTTTGCTCGGAGGCCGAAAAATATATCTGCCTGCGCTATACCTACCAATTGGCCCGATTGCTGGGTTTTGCCCCCGACAACGCCGGGGATTGTTCCGCCGGGTATTTCGATATGCAGTCGGGGGAATTTTCGCTCCAGAAACCGCCCCACAAATACTACCTGACGCCCAATAATGCGGCCCTCTTCTTTTCCCTGGGAGATGTACGGCGCGATGCCGACATTTCCGACGCAGCCAATTATCGGAAACTATGGCGTATCCTGACCGCTTATTTTTCCTTGCACATAGAGGGGTTCCATACGCCCCGTTCGCTGGAATTCCTGCAACAATTAACACTCCTGGAGCATTTCCCCGGGGAAGAAGAAAAATAAAATGCCGTATATTTGGCCCGGCCGTTTTCTTTGTAACTTTCTTTTGGGCAGCCAAAGAAAGTCAATACCGGAAAATCGATGAATAAATAAGAAACAAAAAACACCATACCGATCTTGGACATACTCATACGCATCCTCCAATTCATCCTTTCGCTGACCATTCTGGTCACCATCCACGAATTGGGACATTACCTGGCAGCAAAATTCTTCGGTGCACGCGTCGACAAATTCTACATATTCTTCAACCCGAAGTTCTCCCTGTTCAAAAAGAAGATCGGCGAGACCGAATACGGCATCGGCTGGCTCCCTTTGGGCGGCTACTGCAAGATTGCGGGCATGGTGGACGAATCGATGGACACCGAAGCGCTGAAACAACCGCCGAAACCCTGGGAATACCGCTCCAAACCCGCCTGGCAACGCCTGATCATTATTGTGGGCGGCGTGGTGATGAATGTCCTGCTGGCCTGGTTCATCTACTCGATGATGACCTACAAATACGGGGAAACCTACATCGCTTCCCGCGACATAAAGGACGGCATTGCCATCACCGATTCGACCCTGGCCGCCACTATCGGCCTGAAGACCGGGGACAGGATCGTATCGATCGACGGGAAAGAATACGAGAAATTCTTTGACACCTATTCGGCGATTCTGCTGGGTTCGGAAGTTACCGTCCAGCGCGACGGGCGGGATACCACTTTGGCTATCCCCGTGAATTTCATCGACATATTCAAAGACCACCAAAACCCGTACTTCTATTACCCGCGCGTCCCGTTCATCGTCGGCGCGGTTCCCGATACTTCACTCAACATCTCGTCCGGCCTGAAGCCCGGCGATGTGATCCGTTCGGTGTCCGGCACGCCGATCCCGTTCTTCGATATGGCCAAACCCACCCTGATGGCCCATGCCGGAGGGGATGTCATCCTGGAGACCCAACGCGGGGACACGACCCTCTTTATCGGGGCCAAAGTATCGCCCGAAGGGATGCTGGGTGTAGTCAACGACCAGTCCCCGTCGGTGCTGATACAGAACAAAGTATTTACCGTCACCGAAAAGCATTACGGCTTCTTTGCCTCCCTGGTGCGCGGCGTGGGTGTCACAGGGGATAAACTGGCTAACTACTGGGCGCAGGTCAAAAAACTGGTGAATCCCGAAAGCGGGGCCTACAAAAGCGTAGGCAGCGTCATCACGATGGGAAGCCTGTTCCCTCCTGTTTGGGATTGGGCGGCTTTCTGGCAGCTTACGGCCTTTTTGTCCATCATGCTGGCGGTGATCAATATCCTGCCTATCCCGGCGCTGGACGGCGGCCATGCGGTCTTCATCCTCTATGAGATGATCACCCGGCGGCAACCCTCCGAAAAAGTACTCGAATGGGCGCAGATGATCGGCTTCTTCCTGCTGATCCTCATCATGGTACTGGCCTTCGGGAACGACATCCTGCGGCTTTTCCGGTAGCCTCCCGGCCTTGGCATCCCGCGTTTAGGCCTACGGTATGCGCACGGACGTAAAAAATGCATCCGGAATTAGGAAATATAGAAAAAATAATAGTAAATTTGCACTCCCCTAAAAGTGGGGATTTGAACATTTTTTAACATATTTAAGTACAGTAATGAACACATTGAGTTACAGAACAGTTTCGGTAAACAAAGAAGCGGCCGACAAAAAGTGGGTCCTGGTCGACGCCGAAGGGCAGACGCTTGGACGCCTCGCTTCTAAAGTTGCCAACATAGCCCGCGGCAAGTATAAGCCCTGCTTTACGCCCAACGCGGACTGTGGTGATAACGTCGTTATCATTAATGCCGGGAAAATTGTTCTCTCGGGCAAGAAGATGGACGGGAAAGTTTACACCCGTTACACCGGCTACCCCGGAGGACAGAGGACGCTTACCGCACGCAAGCTGATGGCTAAAGACCCCACCCGCATCATACGTGCCGCCCTCAAGGGAATGCTTCCCAAAAACCGCCTGGGAGAAGCCCTGCAGAAGAACATTTTCATCTATGCAGACGCCGAACACCAGCAGCAGGCCCAGAAACCAGTATTAATCAACCTTAACGACATTAAGTAATGGCAACCATTCACACTATCGGGCGCCGCAAGACTTCCGTAGCCCGCGTTTACCTTTCCGAAGGAAAAGGCGAGATCACGGTCAACAAACGCCCTGCAGCGGAGTATTTCAATACGGACATGCTGCGCGTAAAACTCGACCAGCCGTTCGCATTGACGGACACTAAAGGCACTTTCGACGTAGTAGCTACGGTAGAAGGCGGTGGTATCACCGGCCAGGCCGAAGCTATCCGTCTGGGTATTTCCCGCGCCCTGTGCGAGGTGAACCCGGAATACCGCCTGAAACTTAAGCCCGAAAAACTGCTCATGCGCGACCCTCGTATGGTAGAGCGCAAGAAATTCGGTCAGAAGAAAGCCCGCCGTCGTTTCCAGTTCTCCAAACGTTAATCCGGAGGATATTATTTTTTTAAAAAGTTCAAACAAGTTCTGTTACTCATACTTAATAAAGTGCAGATTAGTTTAGTATCCAAACCGGCAAGACTCCGAAAAACAACGGGCTACTTGCAGGTTGCACGAGTTAAAGCTAACAGAAGGTAAACTAAGACAAAAGAAAATTTAAAAATGGCACAGAAAATCAATATTCAGGATCTGCTCGACGCAGGCGTTCATTTCGGCCACCTGACCCGCAAATGGCATCCTAAAATGGCTCCGTACATCTTCATGGAGCGCAACGGCATCCACATCATCGACCTGCACAAGACCGCAGCCAAGATGGAAGAAGCCGGCGAGGCACTGAAGAAAATAGCCGCCTCGGGCCGCAAGATCATGTTCGTAGCTACCAAGAAACAGGCCAAAGAGATCGTAGCTGAGCTCTCCGACAAAATGGGAATGCCGTACATCACCGAGCGTTGGCCCGGTGGTATGCTTACCAACTTCGTCACTATCCGCAAGGCTGTGAAGAAAATGTCCTCCATCGACCGGATGAAGACCGACGGTACGTTCAACACCCTGTCCAAGCGTGAAAAGCTCCAGATCGACCGTACCCGCGAGAACCTCGAAAAGAACCTGGGCTCTATCGCCGATATGACCCGCCTGCCGGGCGCTATCTTCGTGATCGACGCCATGCATGAGCACATCGCCGTAAACGAAGCCCACAAGCTCGGTATCCCGGTATTTGCTATGGTGGACACCAATACCGACCCGTCCAGCGTCGATTTCGCCATCCCGGCCAACGACGATGCGGGCAAATCCATCCAGAAAATCGTTTCTTACCTGTCCGAGTGCATCGTAGACGGCTTGGCTGAACGTAAAAGCCAGAAGGAAGATGCCGGCAAAGAAGCCGATGCTAAGCAGGAAGAACCTCAGGCAGAGGCCGCAGAAGCCTCCAAAGCCGAGGAGAAAGAAGCAGAATAATTAATTTTTAGTAAAGGAGAAAACAAAATGGCAAACATAACAGCCGCAGACGTAAACAAACTGCGCCAACAGACCGGCGCCGGAATGATGGACTGCAAAAAAGCCCTCGTGGAAGCGGACGGCGATTTTGAGAAGGCCATCGAGATCCTGCGCAAGAAAGGCCAGAAAGTGGCCGCCAATCGTGCAGACCGCAATTCCTCGGAAGGTGCGGTGATCGCCGTGGTAAATGCCGATGCTACCAAAGGTGCCATCGTAGCCCTGAACTGCGAGACTGACTTTGTAGGCAAGAACGAATCTTTCGTGACCCTGGCCCGCGAACTGGCCGAACTGGTCCTGAGCAGCAATGCACAGACGGTAGAGGATTTCCTCAAAGTTCCGTTCAAAGGTATCACCGTAGCTGAAAAGCTCATCGAGCAGACCGGCGTGATCGGTGAAAAGATCGAGATCAGCAACCTGGCCCACCTCGAAGCTCCGCTGGTAGGCAGCTATATCCACAACGGCAACAAACTTGCCACTCTGGTAGGTATGTCCGCTAACGTGGAAGGCGCCAAAGAGGCCGCCCATAACGTAGCCATGCAGGCTGCCGCGATGAACCCCATCGCCTTGGACGAAGCCGGCGTAGCCAAAGACGTGATAGAAAAGGAGATCGAGATCGCCAAAGAACTGCTCCGCAAGGAAGGCAAGCCGGAAGCTATGCTCGATAACATCGCCAAAGGAAAGCTTTCGCGTTTCTTCAAGGACAACACACTGGTCAACCAAGACTACATCATCGACAACAAAGTATCCGTTGCCCAGTATGTATCCTCGGTGAATAAAGACCTGAAGGTAGTAGGGTTCGTTCGCGTGACCATCGCGTAAATCCCATTACCGGTACAATAAAAAACCCGCACCAAAAGGTGCGGGTTTTTTCAGATCCGGTATTTACTATTTCTTGTTCATGAAATGGCGCAGGACGATCTCCGAAAAACGGCGCTCGTATTTTTCCTTTTCAAACCAGTTGTTATACGAAGGCTTGAGTATCTCGATGATATATTCGTTGGCTACGTCGATATCCGTGAGGGAAAATATGTAGCTCACCGATGTTTCAAACGCTTCCGCGTCCCCATCGAACAGATGGTTGATAAAGGCGATACGGTCGTTCAGATCCATTTTCACATCACTGGCCGCCAATATCTCGTTCAGCGAAGGCCGTCGGTCTTCCTCTTTTTGGGCTGCCGTATCGTTCAGCGTACGGGCTTTTTCAGGAACTGCCTCTTCCCTCTTTTTTTCTTCTTTATTCTCAGAGGCATCGTCTGGTGTCTCTTCGGGCTCAGAAGCAACCTGTTGGGGCATATCCTTCCCTTGCTCTTCCGGCTGTTCCTCGTCCTGTTGCTCCGATAGGGTTTCTGCCTGTTCTTCCGGCATTTCCGAGGCCTTCTCCTCCTCTGAATCGGATTCTTCACCGCTTTCTTCTGCTACCGTACCGGCATCGTTGTTCTCGGCTTCCTCCTCTTCCTGCACCACCTGGAAAGAAAAGAACGAAGCCGACTCGTTTTCCTTCTCCTCTTTTTGCAGTTCTTCTACACCGCCAGCCGGAATATCGGTCGTTTCGATGGAAACCTCTTCCTCTATATAGACAGTAGCTTCGACGCGATCGGCGTCATCGGCTATTACTATTTTTTCATTGGAAACCTGATCTGCTTCTGCTTTCCTGTCGGCCTTATCCTCGAAAAGGTCTTCATCGGGGTCGAAATCGAGTTCCTTGGTGAACAGATCATCCCCGAAAAGCGATTGTTGTATATCGTCGTATGACCTATCGGTCGTTTTCTTTTCAGTTACACGCACCGTTTTTTCCACGGTCACGGTATCATCTTCTTCCTGTACTACGGCGACCGTCTGTTCCACTGTGGTAACGGTCGTCTGAGTTACGGATTCGACGATCTCCGGCTGTTGTTGTACCGGGATATCTTCCTCCTCGTCTTCCGGAGTCTCTTCCGCAAGTGGTTCATCCCCGCACTGTTCCGATAGGGTTTCAGTCGGTTCGTCGGGCATTTCCGGGGCAAGGTCGTCATCCATCGGTTCCACGGCTTCCGGCTCCTGCACAGGCTCTTCCCCGTCCGTTTCCATAGACTGGCGGAGTTCTTCCACCAATCCTTCCGTATACCGGAGGACCGTCAGTTTTTCATAGAGCACGCGGGCATCCCCCTGCAGGGACGAAATTTCACCTTCGGGAGCCTCGAGTATTTTGCGGGCCAGTTCCCGTAATTCGTCGTACAACAGTGATTTCATTCGTAAACGGTATGATTTCGCAGCTTTTTTTCAACTTGGATAAATGTCACGTAAATATAGGCACTTTTATCCGGACTATCAACAATAAAGTCCCCCCTACAGGGGGGCTTCCCATAATTTTTTATTACATTTGTGACACTTAAAAATTTCTTTCAAAAAAAATATGACGACTCTGGCCATTTTATGGGACCCGTCCCAGGGCATAGACTTCGGATTCTATACCCTCCGTTTTTATTCGATGATGTGGTTTGCCGCATTCATCTGCGGAATATGGATCATGGCCAAGGTAGGACGGCGCGACGGCATCTCGGACGAGCAGCTCACTTCGATGCTTTTTTATGTGTTCTTCGGCACTTTGATCGGCGCCCGCCTGGGGCACTGTATCTTCTACGAATGGAGCTATTACAAAGACCATCTGCTGGAGATGATCCTCCCTTTCCAGTTCTCCCCATTCCGCCTTACGGGGTACGAAGGGCTGGCAAGTCACGGAGGAGCCGTAGGTATTGTGGTAGCTATGGTACTTTTCGCCCGGCACATCAAAAAACCGTTCCTGTGGGTAATGGACCGCCTGTGCATGGCGGTAGCTGCCGGAGGGGTGTTCATCCGCATCGGAAATTTTTTCAATTCGGAGATCATCGGCAAACCGACCGATTCTTCCTACGGGGTTATTTTCAAGCGCCTGGGCGAGGATTTCCCGCGCCATCCGGCCCAGTTGTACGAAGCGGCCGGGTATGCCATCCTTTTCTTCGTCCTTTGGGCGCTCTACAAAAAAGGATACGGCCAAAAGACCGGATTTTTGTTCGGGTTGTTTTTGATCGTCCTTTTCTCCATCCGTTTCGTGGTGGAATTCCTGAAAGAAAACCAGGAAGCCTTCGAGGACTCACTCCCACTGAATATGGGACAATTGCTGAGCCTGCCTTTCATCCTGGCCGGTATCGCCGTCCTGTGGTATTCCCTGAAAAAACGAACGACAAACATTAAAAATAAGTAGCTATGACTAAAAAGAGAAAACATTTTTGGCTCAGTGTGGCCGCCATTATCACAGTGGTCGCCTTCGTTATCTGGTATCTGGCGGTTTCTTTCTTTGCCGAAGAAGCCCCGGCTATCCAAGAAGAACAGGTAACCCACATCGATATCCCGTTCCAGGCGGACGGATCGGTGTTGATCCTCAATGCCGACGGGCAAGAACTCTACTCGGGCGAGATAGAGATCGCCTCGAGCGAACAAAAACGCGAACAGGGCCTTATGTACCGGGATTCGCTCGGGCAAAACCAAGGCATGCTCTTTATCTTCCCCCAGGCCGAAATACAGGCTTTCTGGATGAAGAACACCCGCATGCCGCTGGATATCATCTACATCGGACCCGACCAAAAGATCGTAAGCATCGCCGCGAATGCCCAACCATACGACGAAACAAGCCTGCCTTCCGAAGGGCCGGCTCAGTACGTATTGGAAATAGCCGGCGGATCGTGTGCCGAACTGGGCATAAGCACCGGGGATGTGGTTAGCTGGACTGAGATGTAATAAATTTCTTCTCGCTTGAAATTTGGCAGGGAAAAAAGTGTTTTTAGGCTGCAATTTAAAACCCTATAAAGAAAAAGCGGGCGGAAAATAAATTTCCGTCCGCTTCTTTCCTAACAAATAATCATAACAATTAACACTAAAAACGCTTTATTTTCTAAAACGTAATAAAAATGAAAACACTTTCCTAACGAGACAAAGATACTATCCCCTAATCTGAAAAAGTACGAAAGAAAAGTTATAGTTTGGTTAAAGACAATGCCTATTAATCCGGAGATACTAACCGCTGAATTCCAGCATTTTATGCGATCAGAGAAAGCGCAGGAGCTTCTGGCCGGCGGGGTGTTCAAAAGTCCTTTTAACGGCGTATCTCCCACAGAACTTGCCATTCAGATAAAAGGCTACCGAAAGGCTCTTTTAAAGCTTTCCCGGCTGGCAGCAGTAAAGGGGATCGTCTACCCGGCCGGAATACCCATGGAACAATGCTCCTCCGAAGAAACAGCCCAATATAAAGCCCCTATCGTGCCGCCCGGAAACCGCTGCGCAGACATTACCGGAGGATTCGGGTCGGATACGATGGCCCTGGCCGGGCGATTCACCCGGGTCGACTATTTTGAAACGAATGAGGATTTGGCATCGATAGCCGCCCATAATTTTCCAATAGCGGGCTACAAGAACATCTCCGTACACTTTGGCGACGGCGTACGGGCTATTTCCGAAGCAAACAACTCCTACGATTTGATATACGCCGACCCGGCACGGCGGGACGAGAACGCTTCCAGGGTATTTTCCGTAACGGATTGCACACCGGATATTTCCGCCGTAAAAGACGCCTTGCTCAGAAAAAGCCCTCGCCTGTTGGTCAAACTCTCGCCCATGCTGGATATTACGGCTACCTTACGGCTGTTCCCGGAGGCCACCCAAGTTCATGTGGTAAGCCTGAAGAACGAAGTCAAGGAATTGCTTTTTCTCCTGGAACGAAATCCGGCCACCCCGGTAACCCTTTATGTGGCCGACCTGTATCCAGGATGTGGGCCCCGGGTATTTTCCTGTCCCCTGTCCGAGGCAAACACTTCCATTACCCTGTCGGATATCCGGGCATACGTCTACGATCCCTCGGCGGCCCTGCGTAAAGCTGGTTTGGCCGATGCTTACTGTCATTCATTGGGACTGGAAAAAATTCATCCCCACACATCCCTGTATACTTCTGATCTTCTCCGGGATGATTTCCAGGGGCGGGTCTTCCGCGTCTGCAAACTGACGGACAGTAAAAACGCCGGAAAAGACATCCCGGACGGACGCGCCAGCGTGATCGCCCGCAACTACCCGGCGACAGCGGCTTCCCTGTCCAAAAAATACAAGCTGAAAGACAGCGATTTATATTTTCTCTTGGCTTTCCGGGACCGGGAAGATAAAAATACACTTGTCGTAGCGGAAAAGATTATTTTTTTATAACTTTGGAAACAACTTAATACTTTAAACTACAATGGAAAGTCTGTTCGTGTGGTATATATGGCTGGCCGTAGCCCTAATAACCCTTATCCTCGAAATACTCACCTCCGGATTTATCATCGGATGCTTTTCCGTAGGAGCCGTAGTCGCGGCTATCGTAGCCGCCGGGGGTGGAGGGACGAATGCCCAGCTAATCGTTTTTGCCGCCGTATCGGTGGGCGTGTTCGCTTTCATCCGACCGTTCGCCGTAAAATACCTGTTGCGCGCCAAGAATAAAGTAGCGACCAACAACGATGCGCTGATCGGACGCACAGGCCGTGTAGTGACAGCTATCGACAACGATAATATGCGGGGGGAAGTAAAAATAGACGGGGATATTTTCCCGGCGCGCTCGCATAACGGCCGTCCCATCGCTGCCGCCGCCGATGTAAAGATCGTTTCGCTGGACAGTATCACCGTGATCGTCAAACCGGCGGAAGAGAACCAATAAAAAACTGCAACCATTAAACATCAATAAATACCATGGACGGAATTACCGCGGGCACGATCGTGCTCATTATCCTCGCTATCCTGGTGATAGCCCTGCTGGCCAAAGGCATCCGCATTATCCAGCAATCGGAAGTTATGATTATCGAACGTCTGGGGCGCTATCATAAGACGCTTCATTCGGGTATCAATATCATTATCCCCATTATCGACCAGCCGCGCAGCATTCTGTGGCGCTATACGCAGGAAATCCCCGGCGCGGGCGTAGTAGTTCGCCACGTATCGAAAGAGCGGATAGACCTGCGCGAAACGGTGTACGATTTCCCGAAACAGAACGTGATCACCCGCGACAACATCGTCACGGAGATCAACGCCCTGATCTATTTCCAGATCATGGATCCGGTGCGCTCGGTCTACGAAATTTCCAACCTGCCGCAGGCCATCGAAAAACTGACACAAACCTCCCTGCGTAACGTGATCGGCGATCTGGACCTCGACCAAACGCTGACCTCGCGCGACACGATTAATTCCCGCCTGCGCGAAATACTCGACGAAGCCACCAATAAATGGGGCGTCAAGGTAAACCGTGTCGAACTGCAGGATATCAACCCGCCGCGCGACATCCGCGATGCGATGGAAAAACAGATGCGTGCCGAGCGCGACAAACGCGCGATGATCCTCGAAGCGGAGGGAGCCAAACAATCCCAAATACTCCACGCCGAAGGACAAATGGAAGCTCAGATCAAAAAAGCCGAAGGTAACAAGCAGGCCCAGATTCTCGAGGCCGAAGGACAGGCACAGGCCCGTATCGCCGTAGCCAGCGCCGAAGCGACCGCCATCGAGCGCGTAACCCACGCTTTGGGCAACGAAGGGGCTACAGACCCCGCCCAGTACCTGATCGCCATCCACTACCTCGAAACGTTTAACGCCTTCGCTGCCGGACAGGACAATAAGACCATTTACCTGCCGTACGAAGCAACAGCCGCCCTCGGTTCGCTGGGCGCGATCAAGAACCTTTTCGAAAAGGACGGCGTGCCAGCCCTGCCTGCAGCTGCAAAACCAGCCCCGAAACAGCAGGCCCAAAAGGCTCCAAAGAAAGAGGATAAATAATCCCCTGTAATTCTAACCCCGCAGAAAATCTGCGGGTTTTTTTTGCTAAATTTCACTCGTCGATATGTCTGTAGAATTCATAAAAATCTCCTCCCTTCACGACGTGGCTACGTTGGCCGAACTGGCCGGCAGTATCTGGCATGAGTATTTCGTGCAAATCATTTCCCAGGAGCAGATAGATTATATGGTGGAAAAGTTCCAAAGCGCCGGGGCTATCGCCGCCCAATTGCAGGACGGATACGAATACTATTTTATTCGAACCGACGGGGCGAATGCCGGGTACTTTGGCGTTAAACCGGGAGACGACGGCCGCCTGTTCCTCAGCAAGCTATACCTCAGCCGGGAATACCGGGGAAAAGGATTGTCTACCGCCGCATTCAATTACATGGAGAGCCTATGCCGGGACCGGGGCCTGACAGCCATCTGGCTCACCGTCAACCGGCATAACGACCATACGGTATCCGTATACCGCCACCGGGGTTTCCGGGTGATCGAAGAAAAAGTCGCCGATATCGGCCGGGGATTCGTGATGGACGATTTCATCATGGAGCTTCCCATAGCAAAATGAAAAGTCCTCTGTCCTTCAAAACCAAAAGGCCAGATGCATGAGCATCCGGCCTTTTGGTTTTGAAGTATCGTTGATCAATACCGGTCGTCATCGTCGTAACTGCCGCCGAAATCCTCGTCCCCGGCAAAGATATCGTCCCCACCGTCGGAATCTTCGTCCGCGAAATCATCGTCGTATTCCAACGCATCGGGATCGTCGATCTCTTCCATATCGCTGTCGGTGAATTCCGGGGTCGTACCATAGGAATAAGCTACCCGCGGGTACAGCACGCCTTCTTCCGGCTCCCGCAGGGATATCACCTCCACGTAGAAAGTCTTGATATTCATAAAATCGTAGGCGTACAGCATCCGCTGGTGCGTACCGGTCATGAATTCGCTGATCCGGTGGGCGCTCATCACCTTCGCTTTTTTATCCCCCTCGGAGAAATCGAACAGGGTGATCTCCTCTCCCTGGGCCCATTCTTCGTCCGACAGGTAGAACGAGGCCATTTCCCGGCCGTCCAGGCCGAAACTCTGTACGATCGCATTGTGGAAATCCTCCAACGTATTGTCCCCGTCTATCTCGATGTCCCGGAACACATCTTCCCGCACGTCGAGTATCACACGCATTCTGTATATCATAATCCTTTCTTTTTTTAATTTTGTACCCATCGGCAATGGATAAGGCAAATATAAGATATATTTCATAAATTGCTTTCCCGAGTATGTCAAAACAAACGGATACGGACGAAAAATACATGGCCCGCGCTATCGTGCTGGCTTACGAAGGATTGGGGGACACCTACCCCAACCCGGCCGTGGGATGCGTGATCGTCTCCGGCGGAGACATTATCGGGGAGGGATACCACCACCGGGCCGGCCAGCCGCACGCCGAAGTGAATGCCCTGGCATCCGTCAAGGACAAATCCCGCCTCGCCCACAGCACCCTGTACGTGACGCTGGAACCTTGCGCCCACCACGGCAAGACCCCTCCGTGCGCCGACAGGATCATTCACGAAGGTATTCCCCGCGTAGTGGTCAGCATACAAGACCCTTTCGCCCAAGTGAACGGACTGGGCCTGGAAAAAATGCGCGATGCCGGCATCGATGTGACCGTCGGCATATTGGAAGACGAATGCCGCGAACTGAACAAACGATTCTTCATTTTTCATCAAAAAAAACGACCCTATATTTTCCTCAAATGGGCGCAAACTTCGGACGGATTTATCGATACGCTCCGGGATTTGCCGGACACACACCCGCTGAAGATCACAGGAGAGGAGACCCAAAAATACGTCCACCGGATGCGGAGCCTCGAACAGGCCATCATGGTCGGTACCCGCACGGCCCTGCTGGACAATCCCCGGCTGGACGCCCGGCTGGCTGAAAAGAGAAGGGATCCCCTGCGGGTCGTCCTCGACAGGGACGGAAAAATTCCCACGGAATACCACCTGAAAGACGGAAGTATACCTACCCTCTTCTTTACGGCAGACGTCCGGCCGAAAGAAGGCTTTACAGAGTACATACCCCTTTCCCCATCCCGGGATACGATCGACCAGACACTGGAAGAATTGTACCGCCGGAACATTCAATCGCTGATCGTGGAAGGCGGCGCCGAATTGCTCGGCTCTTTCATCTCCCGGGGGCTATGGGATGAGGCCTACATTTTCACCGCACTGCAAACAATCGGGACCGGAGTAAAAGCCCCCGAACTCCCTGCAAACGCCCGGAAAATCCGTGAAGAAACAATAGGCCGCGACCGGTTGGACATTTTTAAAAACCCTGCCGTATGAGCGAGGAGCAGCACAAAGATACTTATCTCACCATAGCATCTCCCGCCGGGCAGCCGCCCGTTTATAAAGAGAAAGGGAGCAAATTTTTCGGATATGCTTTCCCGGTGGAAAACGTAGAACAGGTGCAGGAACACCTCCGGCAACTGCACAGCGAACACCATGCGGCCCGTCACATTTGCTATGCATACCGGCTGGGCCCACACGGGGACACTTTTCGGGCGAACGACGACGGGGAACCCTCCGGCACGGCAGGGCTTCCCATTTACAACCAACTGTTGTCTTTCGGGGTTACCGACACGCTGGTAACGGTCGTACGGTATTTCGGCGGTATATTGCTTGGTGCATCCGGGCTCGTAAGCGCCTACAAACAAGCCGCCCGCATGGCCCTGGAGGCCGTAAAGATCGAAGAGCGCATCATCTGCCCTGTCTCTTATACACATCTCCGAGCCCACGAGACTCGACGTCATCTC
>CALJDR010000009.1 GCA_938023515.1 uncultured Flavobacteriales bacterium | reverse complement strand
ACACAAGGAGTATCGTCGGCAGCGTCAGATGTGTATAAGAGACAGGCTATAAAGGGCAGGGATATGCCCGGGGACAGCAACTGAAAATTAAATGGCATTCCGGCACAAAAATAGTCGTTTTTCCATCGCGGAGGCAAAATTGAGGGCATTTTCTATGCGCGAAGCTATCCGGACGGAGTGGTTTAGCAAGGGGCGTTCGCGTTACGGCGGGTCGAATGGAAGGGCAGTAGCATAACATCTATCCATGATTAGGAACGACCACAAACGGGCCAATTTCTCCGGGTTTTCCGCCCGATGGTCTACGCCGTCGAAGGCATAAAAAATGGGCTTTCCCTCAAAGTGAAGCCAATCCTTCTTTTTTATTTTTGACAACCTGGCTAAAAAATTTCCAAATCTCTTCGCCCGTATCGAGGTCCTCTCTGCCCCAGGCATGCGGACCGCCTACGATTTCGTACAGCCACACCTGATTGCCTCCCGTACCATCTACGTATCTATGGGTGATCACATAATGGCCGTTCCCCGGGGTCTTCCCGGGAAGGGTATCCGTCAGCTCCTGCGTGCACCGGTTTTTGGCTACCCAATAGTTTACTGCCACAGGTACCGGCAGGTAGGCTCCCCAGCCCCCCTCATCTTTTAGGTCGCCCGTCCATTCCGATATCCGGTCTTCCGTTCCATGGATCTCGAACAGCGGGATCGCCTGGGGGCACTCATACTGCCTATACATCGACAATAAGGTCAACCCCGCCACCGGCGCCACCGCCGCGAATACATCCGGCCGGCGGTAAGCCAACAGATAGCACATCTCTCCTCCGTTGGAAATCCCCGTACAGAACGTATTTTCCGGGCTCAGGTGGAATTTCTGCTGTACATGCCCGGCCAGTTCGCATAGAAATCGGACATCGTCCACCGTCATATCCCGCTGGAAAGGATACCCCACGTTCCAGCATGTATTGCCCCGCGTATCTTTTATCCCCTGCGGGTAGCACACGGCGAAACCGTGCCTATCGGCCACCGCATCCATATCGTACTCCGCCGGATTGGCCTGGCCTGTATACCCGTGCAATACGAATACCAGCGGAGCATCCGGGGGCAGCCCTTCGGGCAGGTGCATGATGTAAGACCGCTCGATCCCGTCCACGGTATGTGTATATGTTTTGTTCACTGCCGCATCCCGGGATTGGGCGCCGGCAAAAAACGCCGTTTGCAGCAAAACACAAAGGATTATTATGACCCGTACTTGTTTCATGGCAGTTTTTAGACTTATTTTTAGTGTGAAAGTGAATTTGCGAGTCGGACATGCAGCGGTACACAGGCCCCTGGCAAATGTAGTGAATACCGGAAGCAATATCGAGGGGTTATTTTCAAAGTATAGGAAAAATCACGGGCGGGAAAAATCCCGCCCGTGATTCTATAACGGTCCCGGCATTATACGTCGAACGTATATTCGCCCGAATGGACTTCGTACACGGCATATCCGTCTTCCATCCCCTTGTACACCACATTTTCATCCGGAGCATCCGATCCGTTCACCCGCACACTGTCCTGCGATGCCGCACCGGGCACATAGACCGTTGCCGTAGAGCCCACCGGGACTTTCACCCACAGGGAGAAACCATCATCGTGGCGGTCCCAGCGCACGCCCGCCGGCCCGTAAGGGGTCTGGCTTTCATACCCCGCCCAGGTAATATCCGCCGCCGGCTGCGGGCGGAAAACGATGTGGCGGTAACCCGGACGCGCCGGGTCGGCGTTCATTCCCGCCAGTTTGCGGTAAAACCAGGTGAGCGAACCACCGAACATCGGGTGGTTGCGGGAGTTCTTCCCGTCCCACTGTTCCCAGGTGGTGGTAGCCCCCTGTTCAATCCAATGCCCGAAACTGGGATAATCCCGCTTGTTCAATGCCTGATAAGCCATCTCATTGAGCCCGTTATCGGCTAATACTTCAAAGAGGAACTGTGTGCCGAAAATACCGGTATCGAGATTTCCCCCGTTATTTTCCAAATCTTGTTTCAGCGAAGCGACCACCCGGGTGCGGCTCGAATCGGGGACGCCCATCTTCAAGGCGAAAACATTGCCCCCATAACGGCCGTAAGTCCCCTTTTGGGGGTCGTAAAACCGTTTGTGGAAGGCCTCTTTCGTCCGTGCGGCCAATTCGCGGTACATCCGCTCGTCATCCGTTTTTCCCAATGCCGCCGCCGCTTGGGCCGTTAAGTCCGCGCACCGCCACAAAAAGAATGTATGCACCATCGGCGTGGGCGGGAAATCATAGGCCGGGCACCAGTCTCCCAGGTTTTTCCAGGGGCATGGGTCTTTCATCCACATCGTGCCGTCGGGCTCTATCCAGCTGCCCATGAAACGTACCTGTTCTTTCATCGCCTCGAAATTTTCCTCCAGCATATCCTTGTCCCCGTAATGGACGTAAAATTCCCACGGCATGATATTCATCGCCGCCCCCCAGGCCACCCCGCCCCCGCAGCCGGGTTCCCACGGGGCC
>CALJDR010000008.1 GCA_938023515.1 uncultured Flavobacteriales bacterium | reverse complement strand
ATGACGTCGAGTCTCGTGGGCTCGGAGATGTGTATAAGAGACAGATCCTATACGATGGAAATCCGCAAGCGCATGGACGAACCGGATATCGAACTCCTCCCGCTGGCCATCGTGGAGATCCGCCAACTGTTTTCTTCGACCTCGAAAGAGGTGCTGCTCCCTTTCCCTCTGGATATGGAACTGGAGGAAGGGATCAAACTGCGCGTGCCGATAAAGGCTGAAAAAAAACATCTGGTTGAACTGTCGGAAAAGAACGCCCGCCTGGCCCGGATGGAGCGCATGAACAAGGAACAGATCATCGACCCGGAGGCCCATACCAACCGGATCATGCAGACGATGAAATCCGACCTGCGCCTGGCGGTGGAACCGCGCCATATCGAATGCTTCGACAACTCCAATATACAGGGTACCAATGCTGTATCTTCATGCGTGGTATTCAAGGACGGCAAACCTTCGAAAAAAGACTACCGGCACTTTATCGTGCGTACAGTGGAAGGCCCGGACGACTTCGCCACAATGAAAGAAGTCATCTATCGTCGGTACCGCCGTCTGGTGGAGGAAAACCAGCCCTTGCCCGATCTGATTATCGTAGACGGCGGTAAAGGGCAGCTCAGCGCGGCCTACGAGATCATCCAGGAACTGGGTATCGCAGACAAGGTGAGCATGATAGGTATCGCCAAACGCCTGGAAGAGCTGTTTTACCCCGGCGATCCGCTGCCCCTGTACCTGGACAAACGGTCGGTCACCCTGCGCATCATCCAGCAACTGCGCGACGAAGCGCACCGTTTCGGCATCACCCACCACCGGCTGCGCCGTTCGAAAAGCGCGCTGGTATCCGAACTGGACGACATAAAAGGAATCGGCGCCAAAACCCGCGAAACGTTGCTTACCCGTTTCGGTTCGGTCGAAAAGATTCGCCGGGCATCACCCGAAGAACTGGTTGCTGAAATAGGAGACGCCCGCGCCAAACTGATCCTGGACTATTTCCGGAGCCCTTCCCCCACCGAACAGGCAAAAAAAGACCCGTCATGAAGCCCGATACCGTTCAGTCCGTATTCTTTTCCCCGACCCATACTTCGGCCCGTATCGCCCGCGCCATCGCCCAGGGAACAGGCCTGAAAAACACCCAAGAAACCGACCTGACCTGCGATACGTCCTGCGGCCCCATCGAGATTGCCGATACACTGGTTGTCATCGCAGTACCGGTCTACGGCGGAAGGGTTGCCCCTGTAGCCTTAGAACGCATTCGCCGACTTCGGGGAAATGGCACTCCAACCGTTCTCGCCGTCGTTTACGGCAACAGGGACTATGAAGATGCCCTTATAGAACTCCGGGATACAGCCTTCGCACAAGGATTCATCCCCGTTTCGGCGGGCGCTTTTATCGGCGAGCACAGTTACAGCCGACCGGACAGGCCTGTGGCCGAAGGGCGGCCGGACAGCGAAGACCTGAAAATAGCTGAAGATTTCGGGAAGGCTTCTGTCCGGAGATGGAATGATGCTATTCCCAAGTCTTTTTTCATCAAAGGGAACACTCCCTATAAACCCCTGAAACCCTCCGCGCCCGATGCACCCGTCACCTTGGCAGACCTTTGCACCCTGTGTGAAACCTGCATCGGATTGTGCCCGACCCATGCGATCTTCGTGAACGAGGGCGGAGAAATAGATACCGACAAAAACCTTTGCATCAAATGCTGCGCCTGCGTCAAGGACTGCCCGACACAGGCCCGGCGGTACGAAACGCCTTTTACCGCCTATCTGCACCAAAATTTTTCTGCCCGGCGGGAGCCGGAATTATTTCTGTAGAAATACCTTTACCCATAAAGAACGCCCCGCTTTCCAGCGGGGCGTTCTTTATTTCGGGACGGGATACACGATCCCAAACATTCTATTTCAAAAATTCCTTGACCGCACCGGCGATATAGTCCACCTGTTCCTGGTCGAGTTCGGTATGCATCGGCAGGGACATTACGCGCTGCACCAGCAAATCGGTGTTGGGATACTGGGCATCGTCGTAATCGTGCGTGTCATAGGCTTTCTGTTTGCGCAGGGCCACCGGATAATAGATCATCGCCGGAATGCCTTTCCCGTTCAGGTGAGCGATCAGGGCATCGCGGTCTACCCCCTCGGCCAGTTGGAGCGTGTACTGATGGAACACATGGTGGCTGTACGGGGCGATGTACGGGGCAGCGACTTTCGGGCAATCGGCAAACGCCTTGTCGTACATGGCGGCCGCCTGACGGCGGGCCGCGTTATATTCGTCCAATCGGCGCAGTTTGATACGCAGGATGGCTGCCTGTATGCTGTCCAGACGGGAATTGACGCCGATCTCGTCGTGGTAGTACCGGCGGTACATCCCGTGGTTCACGATGCCGCGCACCCGGTGGGCCAGTTCATCGTCGTTGGTGAAGATAGCTCCTCCGTCCCCATAGCAACCCAGGTTTTTGGAGGGGAAGAAGGAGGTAGCGCCCAGCGTACCGATCGTGCCGGCTTTTTTCACCGTCCCGTCGGGGAAAGTATAATCGGCGCCGATGGCCTGTGCGGTATCTTCGACTACGGCTATGCCGTGTTTTTCAGCGATCGCCATAATGGGGGCCATATCGGCCGTCTGCCCGAACAAATGGACAGGGATAATGGCTTTGGTCCGGGGAGTGATGGCGCGTTCCATCGCTTTCAGGTTCATCGTCATGGTGTCTTTGTCCACATCAACCAGCACCTGTTTGAGCCCGAGCAGGGCGATCACTTCGACGGTAGCCGCGAACGTAAAATCGGCGGTGATCACCTCATCGCCCGGCTTCAGACCGAGGGCCATCAGCGATATTTGCAGCGCGTCCGTACCATTCGCGCAGGGGATGACATGCTTTACGCCCAGATATTCTTCCAGTTCTTTCTGGAAGGCCGAGACTTCGGGCCCGTTGATAAACGCGCTCGAACCCATCACGGATACCACGGCGGCATCCACTTCGCTCTTGATTTTCTCATACTGGCCTTTGAGGTCGACCATACGTATTTCCTTCATATTCCCATTTGTTTTTATACAAGGCAAAAGTAACGAAAACATTTTTTTTAAGGCACAAAATAGTTACTTTTGTGTGCTTTTGAATCCATTAACAATGAAAGAACAACACTTATCGACCGCTTCCGTCCAGGGAGCCTTCGATCCGGCCGAACACCGGGGGGCGATGGCCGTACCCCTATACCTCACCTCGGCCTATCATTTTCCCACAGCGGACGATGCGGCCGAAATATTCGCCCTGTCCAAACCGGGCTATATCTACACCCGGCTGAACAATCCCACCACCGATGTCCTGGAACGCCGCCTGGCGGAAATGGACGGCGGTGTCGGAGCCTGTGCCTTCGCTTCGGGCACGGCGGCATTATTTTCCGCCCTGCTCTGCCTGATGCACGCCGGCGATCATATCGTTTCCTCGTCGAGCATTTACGGAGGCACGCACACGATGTTCGCTATCCGCCTGCCGCGCATCGGCATCGAAAGCACCATCGTGGAGACGGAAGACCCGGCCGATTTCGAGAAAGCCATCCGCCCCAATACGAAAGCTATTTTCCTGGAAGCGCTCCCCAACCCTCAGCTCAACCTGCTGGATATCGAAGCGATCGCTGCCATCGCCCATAAACACGGCATTCCGCTGATCGTCGACAATACGGTAGCCACTCCGGCCCTGCTCCGCCCGATAGAACACGGGGCGGACATCGTAACCTATTCCCTGACCAAATACATGCAGGGGCACGGGACAACGATGGGCGGCGCGGTGATCGATTCCGGGCGGTTCGACTGGCGGGCTTCCGGCCGTTTTCCGGAATTCACCACCCCGGACCCGGCTTATCACGGCATGGTCTATGCCGATCTGGGTCCCGCTGCCCTGGCCGTAAAACTCCGCACCGAAGGCCTGCGTGACATCGGCGCCTGCCTAAGCCCGTTCTCGGCGTTTGAGATCCTTCAAGGGCTCGAAACACTGGAACTGCGGATGAAGCGCCACAGTACCTCGGCCTTAGCGTTCGCCAAATACCTCGAAGCGCACCCGCAAGTGGAATGGGTGCTCTACCCAGGTCTGGAAAGCAGTCGCCACTATCCTCTGGCGAAAAAATACCTGCCCAAAGGCCAGAGCGGCCTGATGTCGTTCGGCATCAAGGGAGGATACGATGCGGCCAAAAAATTCGTGGACAATGTCAAAATATTCCGTCTGGTAGCAAATATCGGAGATGTGAAATCCATTGTCACCCACCCGGCTTCCACCACCCACCAGCAACTCTCCGACGAGGAGAAGAATGCGGCCGGCGTGTTTGAAAACCTCATCCGCGTATCGGTCGGATTGGAAGACTTCGAAGACCTGAAGGCCGATTTCGACCAGGCTTTTGCGAAGGCGAAATAATTCCGGCAAATACTCTTTACAAAAAACGGCGTTCCCAAAGGAACGCCGTTTTATTTTTCATACTTAGTTATTTACCGATCCAGCGGATCGTAAACCAATTCCACCGGATTTCCGTCCGGGTCGGCCACCACGCTCTCGAAATAGCCATCGCCTGTAGTCCGGGGGGTACTCAGGATCGCAAATCCTTCTTCCCGGAATCGAGTCGTACACTCTGTAACCTCTTTTTCACTACCGAGCGAAAACGCCAAATGGCAATAGCCCAGGACTTCTTTTCCCGGCCGGTCTTTCACATCGGTACGGGACATGATCTCGAGTGACGGTCCGTAGGCGAACCGAACGAAATACGAACGGAATCCTTTTCCCGTATTTTCATAGAGCGGGCCCGCCGCTCCGCCGAAATACCGACAGTAAAAATTTCGGAGCTGTTCGGGGTTTTCGGTCCAGAGGGCGACGTGGTGTATCATAACTGATCGATTAAAATTGGTGAACGACCGAAGCGGCCGCTACAGCGTAAAGAGCCGCCGTCTCCGTGCGCAGGCGAGCATCGCCCAAGCTAACCGGCCCATAACCGGCGGATAGGGCCGCCGAAAGTTCTTCGGGGGAAAAATCACCTTCCGGCCCGATAAGCACACAAATATCTTTCTTTCCCGCCAAAAGCGTGGAAAGTACTTTTTTCTCCCCATCCATACAGTGCGCGATGAACGTATCGACACAAGAATTAGCCTTTATAAAATCCCTGAAGTCCACGGCCTCGTGCAGGATGGGGAATGTCGCTTTCAGGGATTGTTTACCGGCCGAGATGACAATCTTCTCGCCCCGCTGGCGGTTGTACACCCGGCGTTCGCTCCGGGCGCAGACGAGGGGAGTGATCTCGTCCACTCCTATTTCCGTCGCTTTTTCCAGCAGCCATTCCATCCGGTCGTTGACCTTGGTCGGAGCTACGGCGATATGCAGGCGGTAAGGGCGCTTTTGGGTATCTTCAAGGACTTCCTCCACCCGGACCGAAAGGGATGAAGGACTGGCGGAAGCTACCACCCCGCGCACCATCAATCCCAGACCGTTAGTCGCGAAGATGTCCGACCCTTCCTTCATTCGAAGCACTTTGACGGCATGGTGGCTCTCCTCCCGGGGAAGGGAGAAAAATTCGGCCTCGGGGCGGAGTTCGGGAGCGTAGAAAAGTTGCATGTCGGTATATTTTTACAGGGAATAGCGGGCGGTCGCTACGGCGGATACGTCGGTGAATTCCCCCCGGAGGTATTTGAAATAACCCGTCACGGCGATCATAGCCGCGTTGTCGGTGGTGAACTTGAGCTGGGGCAGGTGGAGCACCAGGCCTTTTTCGTCGGCAACCTGCTGCAAAGCCCTGCGCAGGCCGGAATTGGCTGAAACGCCGCCGGCGATAGCGATTTCCCGGATACCCGTTTCTTTCACCGCCTTGAGAAGTTTTTTTACCAATATATCGATAATGGTCCCTTGTACGGAAGCGCACAGGTCGGCCAGATTGTTCTTCACAAAATCCGCATCCTCTTTTTCCTTTTTCTGCAAGAAATACATCACGGATGTCTTGAGGCCCGAAAAACTAAAATCCAATCCGCCCGGTTCCGGCCGCGAGAAAGAAAAAGCGGCTTTATTCCCCTCCTTGGCGTGGCGGTCTATATGGGGACCTGCCGGATAGGGCAGCGAAAGCATTTTCCCTATCTTGTCGAAAGCCTCCCCGGCGGCATCGTCGATGGTGGAGCCGAGTACCGTCTGTTCCAGATAGCTGTCCACCCGCACGATCTGTGTGTGCCCGCCGCTGACCGTCAGGCACAGGAACGGGAAACCGGGCATCGGGGCGCCGCTGCCGTCGTCTATGAAATTAGCCAGAATGTGGCCCTGCATGTGGTTCACTTCTATCAGCGGGACGCCCAGCGCCAGGGACAGGCTCTTGGCAAACGAAGTCCCCACTAAAAGCGACCCCATAAGCCCCGGTCCGCGCGTAAAAGCGATTGCATTTACGTCCTCTTTGCGTATATTTGCTTGTTTTATGGCGGCGTCCACTACAGGGACGATATTTTGCTGATGCGCGCGCGAAGCCAGTTCGGGAACGACCCCTCCCCACAGTTCGTGCACCTTCTGCGAGGCGATGACGGTAGACATCAGGCGCGTGCCGCATACTACGGCAGCCGAGGTATCGTCACACGATGATTCTATGCCCAGTATCACGGGCTCTTTCGACGTTGTCATGGGACAAAAATACGAATAATACGGAAATTCCGAATGAATAAAACCGTCCGAAGGATACTTCTGGTTTTCGCATCGCTGATACTGGTGATCGCGTTGGCATTGGGCAGCCTGCTGCTGCCCTCGGTCCAGAGCTATATCGGGCGGAAGGTATCCGAGGCTATCAGCCGGAACATCCCCCAGCAGGTGAGCATCGACCGGATAGACATCCGGACGTCGGGACGGGTGTGTCTCTCGGGCATCCGGGTACTCGACCATCACGGCGACACGCTGATCGCCGCCGATTCGGTAAAAACACGACTGGGACTTTCGGGCATCTTTTCGGGCAAACTGTCGCTGGCCTACGCCGATTTTTACCGCCCGGAACTCCACATCATAAAATACAAAGGGGAAGAAAAAAACTCCCTTGCCCTTTTCATCGACAATTTCAAAAGCGAAAAGAAAAAGGAGAAAAAACCTTTCTACCTCTCCGTTTCGAAAGCGGAAATTTTCGACGGGGACTTTTCGTTCGAAAAACAGGATTCCGCCCGAACGGAATACGCACGGCATATTTCCCTGAAAGCCTCCGGCATTTCCATAGACCCGGGTGACTACCATGCCGACCTCGATGCCCTTTCCTTCGCCTCCTCGGCCGGAACGGCCGTGCGGAACTTTTCGGGGACTTTCCGATTGTGCCCCCAGGGCATCATCATGGACAAAGTTACTTTGGCCACAGACCGGTCGAACCTGCAATTTTCGGCCAGTTCTTACTTCCTGCGCAGCGATTCCGCCGGCATACGATTAATTGACCGGATCCGGAATTCCCAATTCAGCCTTTCGTTGGAGCCCTCGCATATCGATATGCACGACGTCGAGCATCTTTTCCCACAGGCCGCTTATGTGCCGCCCACGGACATTTCGGCCCGGATCGTCGCGGAGAAAGGCATGATCGATGTCAAGGGGCTGAAAATAGCTGTCGGCGACGTATTCTCGGCCAATATTTCAGGCCGGCTGAACGCCCCGGGCGCCCTGCGGGATGGCAATGGAAAAATCGTCCTGAAAAGCATCCAGGTACTTCCTTCCCAGGCCATCGCTGTGATGAACCGGGTAACGGGAAAATATGTTCCGGAAAAGACCTATGACAAACTGTCGAGTATCGAACAATTGTCGGGCAATGCCCTGGTGACCCTGGAGAACGAGAATGTGACCGCCGTGGTGTCCCTTATGACCCTCCAGCACGGGAAAATATTCATCCAAGGGCAATCGGACGACCTGTGGAACAAAAAGAATGCCCGCTACACGGCCAAAGCCGTACTGGAAAATGTCAATGCCGGGCTTTTGACCGGATCGAAACTCTTGGGGAAAATCACCTTATTCTCGGATATCAAAGGTCGGGGCTTCGACCCCCGGAGTGCGACGGTAGAGTTGAACACCTCTATTCACCTGCTGGAATTCAAAGATTACCCTTACACCGATATCGATCTCTATTCCAAGCTGGCCGACGGAGCGCTTTCTTCGGAGATCACCGTAGCCGATCCGAACCTGCAAGCCAAACTTTCCGCCTCCCTGGAGGGAACGTCCGAAAAAGGCCGCTATCATGGCACGCTGGACATGTATCTGGACAAAAGCGACCTCCATGCGCTCAACTTAGTGAAAGACAGCATCGTAAACCTGCGTGGCACGATCCAGGCCGATGCCACGGGCTCGGGACTGAACGATGTCGAAGGCATGCTCAGTTTCTCGGAGATGAGCTACAATAACGGCAGCAATTATTATTACCTCAACCGGATACTCATCGAATCGCAAATATTGGACAGCGCCCAAAGACGGCTGTCCATCGATTCCGACGAACTATTTAACGGGTATATCGAAGGGAATTACCTGCTTTCCGAAGTGCCTTCGGCGGTAATGAACGGCCTGTTGGCCCGGTTCAAACCCTATCAGAAACGCAAGGTCACTCCGGGACAGGAATATTCATTCCAATTGAACATCACGGCTTCCAATGTAAAGATCGTCAACACCCCGCTGGTATTTGACGGGAAAACCCATATGGGAGGGACGGTAAACACCTCACAGGACGACTTTTCCTTCAATCTGGTGGCCGACCGGATCAACTACAACAACATCCTGCTGGACACCCTGAATTTCAACCTCAACACGGCCAACGCCAATGTATTGAGCATTAAAGCGCAGAAATTTCTCAATCCGGTCTACAGCATAGAAGACCTCGACCTTTCGGCCCAGCGGTATGCGGACAGTATTGCCATACGCAGCGATTTCTACAAGTGGAACAGTGCAGACAGTATAGCCTATCATATCAAAGCTTACCAGAAAGACGATGAGGATGGGAACGTAGTCATCGGATTTTTGCCGTCGAACATCAATTTGGAACACATGAAATGGCAGTTCGGAGGGCACGATCCCTCCCGGGACCGCATCGTGTGGAATGTAGATCAGGGAAGTGTGAACTTAGACTCTCTGGTGATGACTTCCGGTGAAGCCCGGATCAGCGCCGGCGGTTTCTATTCTTCGAAAGACCTGATGGACTTACGTTTTTCCATTGAAGAACTCGACCTCTCGCGTTCGATCTTCCTGCGCAACAATGTCCCGTTAAAAGGGCGCCTGAATCTATTGGCCCACCTTTACAAGGGCGACCAGGATAAGACCATCATCCCGGAAGTATCGCTCAGTATTGATTCGCTGGCTGTAGCTTACGATGAAATAGGAGACCTTTCCCTTTTGGTGAAAGCCGACCTGGCCAACCGATATATCAACACATCTGCCCAACTGGTAAACGGTTCCCGGAAAGCCCTGTCCCTTACGGGAGGGCTGCGGATCAGCGACCGGCAGCTGGTTCCTGAAATGGACCTGACCCTGGATAGCCTCAGGCTCGACGTCGTTCACTATTTACTGCCCTCCGTGTTCAACAAATCGACCGGATTCGCTTCGGCTGAAATAGAGATACGAGGCCTGATGAAAAGTCCGGATATCAACGGTTTCGTTCGGCTGGACCGCACGAAACTGGGCATCAATTTCACGAACGTGGAATACGCCATTCCGGATTCGACGATCGTCCCGGTGCGCAACAGTTTCTTCTATTTCGACAAAATTCGTATACGGGACGTCGTGTATTCCACTTATGGGACATTGGACGGAAGGATCTATCACGACAATTTCAAACCTTGGTATCTCGACCTTCGGACCGATGTCGACAAAACCTTAGTACTCAACACCTCCGGCCAAAACAACGACAAATTCTACGGAAAAGTCTTCGCCACCGGATTTATGGAACTCAAAGGGCCGACCAATTCCCTGAAATACAATATCGCGGCCCGTACGGAACGCAATACAAACTTCGCTATTGACATCGGCAGCGCATCCGATTTCAAGGATTCGCAGATGATTACCTTCGTCCCGCCGCGTACTTCCCACGTGGACTCCCTGCTCCAAAACCTCAAAAAGCAGATCGTCAAATCCGCCGTGGAATCGTCCAGCGAAATGAATATTGCCATCGAGGCCACTCCGGATGCCACGCTGAGCGTATATCTGGACAAAACCTCCGGACATATGATAGAGGCCAACGGCGAAGGGAAACTCTCCATGCACCTGTCTCCCCAGGGATCCTTTACCCTGAACGGCACTTATGAGGTCGTCAGCGGAAATTATACGTTCGTGTATAAGATGATCAAGAAATCTTTCAGCCTGCTTTCGGGCGGCCGGATGACTTTCGACGGGGATCCCTCAAACCCGAATATCGACATCTCCGCCTCGTATAAAACGACGACCAAACCGGCCGTATATCTATCTTCTGTCGCGGAAAACGCCCGGGAAGAAGTGGTAATGACCATCAACCTGACAGGCGATCTTGCGGAACCGGTATACAACTTCGACATCCAAATGCCCCGGGCCCCGGAGAACGTGCGGGAAGAACTGGCTTACCGCTTGTCCGACCAGGACCAGCTCAGCCAGCAGTTTATTTCCCTGATGGTGCTCAATTCATTTACCGCTACGGGGGAAAACGACAACCAGAACGTCGTGGCCAGCGGAGTAGCCGGGCTGACCGCCGGAATGCTCTCCTCGCAATTCTCCAATATTCTCCAACGTTTCGTCAGCGGAGTGGACATCAACGTCAATGTTAATACATCGACCAACAAATATTTGGGCACTACCGAAAGTACGGATTTCGAATTGGGTATCTCGACCAAACTGTTCGACAACCGCGTAACGGTCAATGGCATGGTTGGCATGCCGACCGGAACCACCCAGTCCGACCTGGTAGGCGACGTGGAAATCGAATACAATATTACCCCCGACGGCCGGTTCCGGGCCGTATTCGTCAACCGCCGACAGAACGACTACATGAACAACCAGCAGGGGTATATCCAAAGCATCGGCGTATCCTACCGACAGGAATTCAACACTTTCAGGGAATTGGGCAGCCTGATAAAACAATCCTTCACCGGCAAGAATGCCGCTGCCCGGAAAAAAGCCAAAGAAGAAAAGAAATTGCGGCGGGAGGCGGAAAAGAATGCCGAAAGCCTTCCCACAGCCCCAGTTCCATCCTCGGAGCAGGCCCCTAAAGACACGATCCAACCGCTAAAAACAGAACCGGCGGATACCACCGGACGAGTAAAGATCACCTTCAAATAATGGGAAAAGCGGAAAAACACCTTTTCCGTTTCCGCCGTTTCAGCTTGACGGACAGCCGGTCGGCCCTGAAAATAGGGACGGACGGCGTACTGCTCGGGGCATGGGCCGACGCATCGGGATCTTCAACATTACTCGATGTCGGTACCGGGTGTGGCCTTATCGCCCTGATGATGGCCCAGCGATTTCCGGAAAGCCGGATAGACGCCATCGAAACGGATAGCGGCTCTCTGGAAGATGCAGCGGAAAATATAGCAGGGAGCCCTTTTTCCGGCCGGATAAATACCTTTCAGGGTGATTTCCGGACTTATGATTTCCTTTCGAAATACGATTTCATCGTTTCCAATCCCCCTTTTTTTACGGAAGACACCCTCAGTCCCGACCATGCGCGTGCCGGGGCCCGAAATGCCTGTTCGCTTCCACCTGAAGCGCTGGCCGGGAAAATCCGGCAGGTATTGTCGGAACAAGGGAGGGCAGCCGTGATCTATCCGTATGCTTCGGCGGAAACCGTCATTGCTGTTTTCCGGGAAAACGGACTGTCCTTATACCGGCGCACCGATGTAAAAGGCGCCCCACACAAACCCTTCAAACGCTCCTTGCTGGCATTTTCCCTGACTCCCGCCTCCGATATCCGGACAGATGAACTCTGCCTGTGTGAGGCAGATGGGCAGCGCAGCGCACAATACGTAGAGTTGACCCGGGAATTCCATCCTTTTCTCTGATCCAGACAACGACTCCGATAGATTTCCGGCCTACGGCCGGAGCGCGGCTTCCGCCGCGCCTGTTTGGGGGTAAAACAAAAGACCGGGCTGCATCGCAGCCCGGTCTTTCTATAGAATGATTCCGAAAAAATTAATCCACCGGAATGTTCTTGTTCACATTTTTGCTTCCTGCCAACGCGTAGTACAGCAGGTACAGCAGGCAGGCAAATATCAGCCAGTAGCTCATCAGATAACCCACATGGTCGGCAATCCAACCCTGAACGGCAGGCAGGATTCCTCCGCCGCAGACCATCATCATGAACAGACCGGAAGCGGCTGCCGTGTATTTTCCGAGACCTTCTACAGCCAGGTTGAAAATACCGCCCCACATCACGGAAGTGCAAAGACCACACAGCACGAAGAACATCACGCTGATAGGCACTTCGGCAAAGCCGAACGAAATATCTTCGAGGAATACCGGCATGTTGACCGTAACCTCGGCAGGCATGAATATGCCCAACAATACGAATACCATGGCAACCAAAGCCACAAAGGAAAGCATCGTTTTGCTGGAAATCTTGGCTCCTACCGCACCGCCGCCCAGACGGCCGATAAGCATCAGGAACCAGTAGGTACCCACTACCGTACCGGCAAAGGTCGGGGCAATGTTCAGTCCTCCGTTTCCTTCGCTGGTCATATACAGGTTGGCAATATTAGGGATGCCCACTTCTATTCCCACATAAACGAAGATAGCCACCATACCGAGTACGAAATGACGGAACGACAGAGCACTGTATTTCGATTTTTCCTTTTTAGGTTCGTCTTTAGCGATGAACGGCTCGGGAATTCTCATGAATGTAAGCACGAGGAATGCCAAAACGAAAATACCCATCGCCAGATAGAGGGCCGGACCCGCGCTGGCGATCGTGCGGGCTTCGGGAATGGAACCCATCAGGTAACCTACCAGTACCGGAACGATCGTGGCACCGATCGAGTTGCAGGCGCCGCCGAACTGGATGAGCTGGTTTCCTTTGTTTCCACCGCCGCCCAGCGTGTTGAGCATCGGGTTTACGACAGTATTGAGCATACACATCGAGAACCCGGAAACGAATGCGCCCGTCAGGTATACGGCAAAACTGCTCACCTGGCCGGAAAGGAACGTAATACCTACTCCGACAAAACCCACCACGATGGCGATCAAGGCCGTTTTCTTGTACCCGATACGCTGGAGCAAAAGCCCCGCCGGTATACCCATGCAGGCATACGCGATAAAGTTGGCGAAATTACCCAGCTGGGAAAGGAAATTGCTGGCCCCGAATTCGTTCTTGACGATCACCGCCATCGGGTTTTGAAGCCCGGTGACGAACGCTATCATGAAAAACAGCGCGAACATCATTGCGATAGGCAGCACATAACTTTTTTGTTTCTGAACTGAATTATCCATGTTTTTCTTTCTAATATATGTTTTTACTACGTGAATTTCCGATCATCCGTGCGGCAATAGGCATCCCGCACCGTTCAGAGGGTAAAATTAGTGTTTTTCGGACACTAAAAAAGCGTTAAGATTAAAAATCGTTTAAAATATTGTTCAAAATTTCAAAAACCTCCACGGAAGCATCCGTGGTACAGAGTTTTATCCGGGTAGCCTTGAATTCAGGCACTCCTTTGAAGTATCCCGCATAGTGTTTCCGGGTTTCGAGTACCCCCAGCCGTTCGCCTTTCCATGCGACTGCCCGCTGTAAATGAAAACGGGCCGCTTCCACCCTTTCCGGGATCCCCGGCGACGGCAAATGCTCCCCGGTGGAAAGGAAATGCTTGACATCGGCGAATATCCACGGGTTACCGATCGCGGCACGGCCTATCATACAACCGTCCAGCCCATAGTCGTCCCGCATCATACGGGCCGTTTCCCCGGATACCACATCGCCGTTGCCGATGATCGGGATACGGATGCGCGGGTTTCGGCGGATATCCCGGATGACCTCCCAGCGGGCCTCGCCTTTGTACATCTGGCAGCGTGTGCGCCCGTGTATCGTCAGCGCCTGTATGCCGCAGTCCTGCAAAGGCTCCGCCAAATGTTGAATACAGATGCTTTTCTCATCCCATCCCAGCCGCGTTTTTACCGTCACCGGAATAGGACCGGCCGCCTCTACCACCGCACGGGTGATGCGAAGCATATTGTCCGTGTCCTGGAAGATCCCCGAACCGGCCCCTTTGCCCGCCACCTTGCCTACCGGGCAGCCGAAGTTGATATCGATCACATCGGGCGTGCGCGGCAGGGAAGCGATGATACGCGCCGACTGGGCCATCGCATCCGCATCCGCCCCGAATATCTGGATCCCCACAGGCCGCTCGGCCTCTTCGAAATCGAGTTTCACCCGGCTTTTTTCCGCACCCCTGATGAGGCCGTCCGACGAGATAAACTCCGAATACGACATGTCCGCCCCATGCCGGTTGCACAAAGCACGGAACGGAGGGTCTGTAATGTCTTCCATCGGGGCCAGGAGCACCGGAAAACCTTCCAAAACGATATCGCCTATTTTTATCATATTCCTCGGCGCTTTTTCGGGCGCCGGCTGTTAAAATCCCAGGGCAAAGATATATATTTGTATGCGAAAAAACCCTCCCCGACCGGGGCAATCCGATGCAACGCAGCCTTTATACGCAAAGTCCCCAAAAACTTTTTTTCAGCCTGACCACCTTGGCGGTGCTGGGCTGCCTGGCCGGGATGCTCATTTCGGCAGCATTAAGCCGTGCCGCCTCTCAACTGGGAAATACGGCATGGATACCCGGCTTATCGGCTGTTTTGACTTCCGTGTCGGTCTTCGCCGTACCATCCCTTATTTTCTGGCATTTTTCCACAGGTATAAAAAGAGGACTTCAAGTATACAAACCCCAATGGAACACCCTTGTATACGCGTCGATGGCCGTGTTGGCCCTTCAACCGTTCCTGCAGTTTATCGTCACCTTTACCCGCGATTTTCTGGAATACGCCCTCCCGGCGGATATTTTTCATCGCCTGACAGAAGCGCAGGCCTCGCGAGAGGGTTCCATTGCCCGGATCGTGGGCGAACATTCCTGGGCGTCGTTCCCAGTGACAGCTCTTATTCTGGGCGTTGTTCCGGCCCTGTGCGAGGAGTTTTTTTTCCGGGGGACGCTGCAAAGGCTCCTGATACGGATTTCCCATCGAAAGGCCCTTTCGGTGATCATCGTCTCCATCGTGTTCACCGCTATCCATCTGGATTGGTTTAATTGCGTGGGAATCTTCCTGTGCTCGGTATTTCTGGGATATTTGTATATTTACACATCGAACATTTGGGTCCCCGTGGCGTTCCATCTGGCCTCTAACCTGTGGAACATTTTCCTGATGTATGCGGCAGCCCGGATACAGCCGGAAGAAATGGAAAAAACGGGGGGGATCATCCCCTGGTGGAGTGCTTTGATAAGCATCGTACTGGCTATCCTGTTGATACGAATGGTGAGAACCTCTTATCTTTTGAAGCGGAAAAAACATCTGTACGGCAAATAAGCAAACTGAAAAAACAATTTTCCTTAAAACAACTACCGCCTATGAAAAAAGCTATTTTCCTTTTTCTGACACTGTGGGCATTGGCCGTATCGGCCCAACCCAAGGACGTCAGGGCAGCCTTCCGGCTCGATTTCTACATGAACGAACCCCAGACGGAATTCCTCGTTTACCTGCCGGACAGCTCTATCTACACCAATTCGACCATTACCCTGACCACTCCTACCGGAGTGACTATCACGGGAAAAGGCATACCCGGAGGCATCGCCTCGCTCGAAGTTCCGATCAGCACCCTGCCGGAAGGCAAGACCCCTTTCAAATATACGGTGAAATCCGCCGGGGCCTCGATAGACGGAACGGTGGAGCTGAAAAAGCTCCCGTATAAATTCAATGCCGTACAGGTAGACCTGAAAACAGGCGGGGTAATCACCCGTGGGCTTCCCCTGATCCCCTACGGATTCTTTTGCTATTCACCGGTCCAATCGATGATCGAGGAAGAAGAAGTGGTACGCGGATTCAATATGCTATCCCCCTACCAAAGCATACCACGCACGGACCTCAAGATGCGGAAAGTCTATATGGACCGTGCCGCGGAACTGGGGATGAAGGTCAATTACAATTTGCTCAGTGTAGCGACCGCCGGCACGGGCTATGACCGCAGCCAGGATTCCACCAAACGGGTGGAAATGCTCCGCAAAGAGGTAGAGGCTTTCAAAGACCATCCGGCTTTGCTCAGTTGGTATTTGGCCGATGAGCCGGACGGGCGAAACACGTCCCCGGAAACCTTGAAACAACTGTACGATATCGTAAAAAGTATCGACCCGCATCATCCGGTATCCATGGTGTTCATGCATTACGGATCGGAGCGGAAATATGAGGACAGCTACGATATCTCTATGGGCGACCTCTATCCCGTTCCGCGTTCCCCTGTAGCCGGGGTATCGAAATTCCAAAAAGCGATGACCAATTCCCTGGTATTGAAAAAAGGTGTATGGCTCGTCCCGCAATCGTTCGGAGGGAATGAATGGTGGACCCGCGAACCGACGGCCGGCGAAATCCGTGCCGCCGTCTACATGGGCCTGCTAAACGGATCGACCGGATTCCAGTACTTTATCCGCCACGGACAGAACGGCTTCCCCAAATCGACCACCTCCTGGGGCGAAGCTTCGGCCATAGCGCTGGAAGTAGCGGAAATGACCCCTTACATTCTATCCGGCCAGCCTGCCCCGAACGTAACGGTGAACGACACTATGGTGGACGTGCGCGCCTGGACGCGCGGGAAAAACCTGATCATCGCCGCCGTGAACAAGGAAAACAAGCCTAAGGATGTAACCATCACCGTCGATGGCTGGGATTACACGGGCAAAGTGGCCGTGCCGTTCGAAGACCGGATACAGGAAGTGAACGGGGGCGTCATTGCGGATAAAATGATCGGGTTCGACACCAAAGTATATAAACTGGCGGCGGACGAAAGCCTGCTGCCCGTTTCCGATACGGTGAACGTAGTGGTGGATCCCGATTTCGAGCTCAACACTTCCGTCGGAGTGCCCAATGCAGTCTATGCACAGGTGGGCAAAGGCCGGGGTTCGACCTATTTCGTCGATTCCCGCGTCGCACAGAGCGGGGAACATTCGGTACGCCTGATCACCCACAAGAACGGCGAGGGTGTGACCCTGCAGCATTTCCCGATGATCGTCGATTCGGCACGCACCTACACTCTGTCTTTTTGGGCGAAAGCCGGATCCAAAGAGGAATTCCCTACGCACAAGAATTATGTGAATCCTAAAGGGAAAGTAAAAACCGAAAAGATCAAACCGGAGGAACCCATCCTCAACCTCACTCTAAAACACCGGGGCCGCGATCTGGTGAACGAGAACATCCGGATAGACAGTCCGGATTGGAAGCTCTACACCATCGATGTGCAGGTGGAGCGCCAGCCGGGCAAAGGCCGCGAAGGCATCACGCTCAATTACCGGTTGGATACCCGGGGCATGATCTGGATAGACAACATCAGTTTCCTGCCTAAGAAATAAAAACAAAAATATATTAAAAAAAATCCCTGTGGAATTCCGCAGGGATTTTTGTTGTTTCAGAATTTATTCTTTAGTCTTTCAGACCGATGCTTTTTTTGATCTCGGACAGTTTTACCAAGGCTTCCACCGGAGTAAGGCCGTTTACATCTATTCCTTTGAGCTGTTCCTTGATATTTACCAGCGTAGGGTCATCCAGTTGGAATATGCTCAGTTGAATATTGTCTTCCGTATCTGCCTGCACCTTTTTCTTGCGGAATTTTCCTTTTCCGGCCCCATCTGCGGGAACATCGTGGCCGCCTGCAAGTCCCGCCGGCTGCGTTTTTTCCATCTCCCGGAGTATTTCCGAAGCCCGCAGGAGCACTTTATGAGGCATCCCCGCCATCTGGGCCACATGGATACCGAAACTATGATTGGAGCCTCCCTGCTCCAGTTTTCGGGTAAATATCACGTCCCCGTCCACCTCCCGCACGGTCACATTGAAATTTTTGATACGCGAAAACGTCTCGGCCATTTCGTTCAGTTCGTGGTAATGGGTGGCGAAAAGCGTCTTGGGGCGCTCCTTCGAGTCGTGGAGGTATTCAGAAATCGCCCAAGCGATCGAGATTCCATCGTAGGTGCTCGTCCCGCGCCCTATTTCGTCGAGGATGATCAAACTGCGCTCCGATATATTGTTCAGGATACTGGCCGTCTCGTTCATTTCCACCATAAATGTCGATTCGCCCGAGGAAAGGTTATCCGACGCCCCAACGCGGGTGAATATCCGGTCTACCACTCCGATACGGGCCGAACGGGCCGGCACATAGCCTCCCGTCTGGGCCATCAGGCAGATAAGGGCCGTCTGGCGCAACAGGGCGGACTTACCTGACATATTCGGGCCGGTGATCATGATGATTTGCTGGTTTTCCCGGTTGAGCGTCACGCTGTTCGGGATATAAGGCTCTTCGGGCGGCAGGCGCCGTTCGATCACCGGGTGGCGGCCTTCAATGATCTCTATGTCCGTACTTTCGTCCACCTCCGGGCAGCAGTATCCATTGTCCTGCGCTGCACGGGCAAACGACAGCAGGCAGTCCGTTTCGGCCAGCGCCCGCGAATTTTCCTGGATAGCCGTGATGTAGCGCCCGCACTCCTCTACCAGTTCGCCGTACAGGCGGCTTTCGATCTGGGCGATCCGGTCTTCGGCGCCGAGTATCTTGGCTTCGAATTCCTTGAGTTCCGGCGTAATGTATCGTTCGGCCGATACGGTAGTTTGTTTGCGGATCCATTCGGGGGGCACCTTATCCTTATGGGCATTGCGCACCTCGATGTAGTATCCGAACACGTTGTTGAACGCGATCTTCAGGGATGATATGCCCGTCCGTTCGGCCTCGTGCTCGATAATACCGTTGAGAATGGTCTTGTTGGAATGGAGCATCGTGCGGAGCTCATCCAGTTCGCCGTTCACCCCTTCGGCGATCACCCCGCCTTTGGAAAGCAGGGACGGCGCGTCCGGGGCCAGTGTCCGGCGGATACGCGCGCATAAATCCCCGCATCCGTCCACCGAACGGGCCAACCGGGCCAGCAGCGCATTGCCGGAAGCCTGGGACAGGATATTTTTGACCGGCCCCGCTACCTCCAGCGAGGCACAAAGGGCGGAGAGTTCTTTGGGGTTGATACGGCCGGTAGCTACTTTGGCCGCCAGGCGTTCCATATCGGACACCGAAGAGATATACCGGCGTAGTTCGTCCGCTTTTTCTTCTTCGGACAGGAAATATTTCACAGCCCCCTGTCGGCCGTGTATCTCTTCCAAATCCTTGAGGGGGAGCATCAGCCAGCGTTTGAGCATGCGCGCGCCCATCGGGCTGAGGGTCTTGTCCAATACGTCCAGCAAAGTAGAGGCATTGTCGTTGGGCGAAGAAAGTATTTCGAGATTGCGGGCCGTAAAGCGATCGAGCCATACGTAGGTGTCGCTCTGGATACGGCTTATGCGGGATATATGGTCTACTTTCGTATGTTCGGTCTGGCGGAGGTATTCCATCACAGCCCCGGCTGCAGCGACACCTTCGGACATCCGGTCGATGCCGAAACCTTTCAGCGAAGCCGTTTTAAAATGCTTTTGCAGCGTTTCCCGCCCGAAATTCTCGGAGAAAGCCCAATCGTCGAGCATATACGTGCGGTATCCTTCGCCGAACGTCTCGCGGAAACGCACTTTCATCCGCCGTTCGTGCAGTACCTCGCTCGGAGCGAAGGTTTCAAGAAATTTGGCGGCCTGCCCCTGCGGGCCTTCAGACACGAGGAATTCCCCGGTAGATACGTCAAGGAATGCCAGGCCGACATTCCGCTGTCCGAAATGCACGGCTGCCAGGAAATTATTCTTCCCGGAGGAAAGTACCTGGTCGTTCATCGCCACCCCGGGAGTAACGAGCTCCGTCACCCCACGCTTGACGATCTTTTTGGTCAGTTTCGGGTCTTCGAGCTGGTCGCAAATGGCTACGCGTTTGCCGGCCAGCACCAGTTTGGGCAGGTAAGTATCTATCGCATGGTAAGGAAATCCGGCCAGCGGCGTTTCCGACGGCGCCCCGGCGCCGCGCTTGGTCAGCACGATCCCCAGTATTCGGGAACATTCCACCGCATCCTCGCCGAACGTTTCGTAAAAATCCCCCACCCGGAAGAGCAGTACCGCATCGGGGTGTTTGGTCTTTATCGCATTGTATTGGGACATCAGCGGGGTTTCCGCACTTTGTTTTGCCATCGGTCGTTCTCTTTTTACCTCACGAATTTACTAAAAAAAGACTCCCCTGCCAACGCCCCGAGGATTTCATTTTTGCGATAATTTCCCTCCGGACTTCCGGCACACGCCACTGGAGTCCCCAGTCCGGGGCCCGGCGGTAGCGGGGCGGGGTTTCTGAAATGAAACGCTCCACCGGCAGGTCGGGCCGGAGCCTTTCGAGCACCCCGATGATGAATTCTTCGTATTCTTCCCGGGCGAAAAGATGGAATTCACCGCCGCCCTGTTCCCACTCTTTTTCCAGGGCCGTAGAGCGAATGATCTGGAGCTGGTGGAACTTTACCGAAGAAAGAGGAAGGGCGTTGATGCGGTCCACAGAATCCATTTCCCGGCCCGGATCCGTCAATCCGAACATGAAGTGAGCCCC
>CALJDR010000007.1 GCA_938023515.1 uncultured Flavobacteriales bacterium | reverse complement strand
TCAGATGTGTATAAGAGACAGCCGTATTCCACGCTCACGAAATGATCTTTGGCCAGTTCCGCAAAAAAATCGAGCATCGGCCCATCCACACAATCCGGGCGCGTGCCTATGACGATACCGCCTATCCCGGGATGCGAGAGCACCCGCGAATAGAGCGCCTTTATCGCGTCAAAATCCCCATACGTATTGGTATAAGCCTGAAAATAGGCCACAAAACGGGCCGAACGCGGATAGCGTTCGCGCAGGAATCCGAGTCCTTCTTCGATCTGTACATCGATGTCTTTATGATGGGTATAGAACGGGACGAACGCCTCGTTGTTGCAGAAAGTGCAGCCGCCTGTTCCCACACGTCCGTCCCGGTTGGGGCACGAAAAGCCCGCCGAAAGGGACAGTTTTTGCATACGCCCCCCGAAGCGCTCCTTCAGCCTTTCGGCGGCACTGTTATAGGGCAGATCGTCTCCCCAGGGATATGCTCGGCTGTCATTCATCGGTCGTTATCCCGTTCGCCCGCCGAAAGGAGGGGTTATTTTTTTATGTTCGGCAGTTGCAGGCCGTATCCGTTCTTCGCATCGGCCTTTTTCAGCATAATGCTCACTGCCAGCGATAATACGGCAAAGCCGCAGAATACGAGCATAGGCAGGGTATAGTCATAGACGTTAGCGCCGGAGGCCGTACTGCCTACCACACAGTAATGCTGCAGGATCGAGCCTATCAGGTTGGGTACTCCCCAAAGGCCTATGTTCTGGATAAAGAATATCAGGGCGTATGCCGTTCCCAACTGGTAGACCGGAAATATCTTGGCCACCGCCGGCCACAAGGCCGAAGGCACGAGCGAAAAAGCGATACCCAGGATGATCATCAGGCCGATGGCCACCCACCACTGGTTAATAAAGGGCACCGCATACATCAGGTGCACGAAAATAAGCATAGCCGAGCCCAGGATCATCATCGAGGCGGATTTTCCGCGCTTGTCTATCAGGCCGCCAAATACCGGGGTAAGGATCAGGGCGCCCATAGCCGGAAGGCCGACGATGGAGCCGGCAAAGTCCGGATCGATCCCGTATTTGGACACCATCAGGCCCGAAGCGAACTTCTGGAAGGGGAATACGCAGGCATAAAATAGTACACACAAAAGGGCGATAAGCCAGAATCCGCGGTTAGTCAGAATATTGGTTACATCCCGGAACGAGAATTTTTCGTCCTCCCCTCCCAGGTCGACCCCCTGCTGGCGGTCCAGTTTTTTATCCATCACCGAGAAGATGAAGAACGCCACAAGTCCTCCGGCCAACAAAATGATGCCTATCAATACGGGGGTAGACAGATTAAAATTCTTCGCCACCGGTATGGCCAAAGTATAAGCCGCCTGCGAACCGATACGCGCCAGGGCTACCTGCACACCCATGGCTGTCGCCATTTCCTTGCCCTTGAACCAGCGGGCAATGATCTTGGTCACGGTGATACCGGCTACCTCTGCGCCTACCCCGAATATGGAATAACCCGCCGAAGCTACGAACACGCCTGTCTTATAGCCAAATATCAGGGAGTTGTCGCCTGCCAGGACCGTGATACCGTAATACTGGATCAGCGTACCGCCCACCATCAGGAAAGCAGCCAGTTTTCCGGTAAAACGCACCCCGAAGCGGTCGATGATGAACCCGCCCCAGATGAGCATCAGCAGGAATACGTTGAGGAAACTGTACGCCCCGGTAAAGAACCCGAATTCCGACCCGGTCCACCCAAGCTGTCCTTCCAGCATTTCCTGGAGCGGGGCCATGACGTCGTTCACATAATAGGCGGCCATCATAGTAAAGGCCACTATGGCCAGGGCTGTCCAGCGCATTGCCGCGGAGTCCCGGATCGTCCGGCCCGGAGCCGGATTGGGTATTGCTGTCATCAGGTGGTAAAATTTAAATCCGGGTGCAAAGTTAATCCTTTTCAAAACAAAAGTGCATCGGATTTTTCCCCGGTACGCCACTTTTCAAAGAAAACGACTTACTTTCCTACCCGGATCGCAACCGGGCAAAAAAGCAATCCGGCAGGTTCAGACTGCAACCTCACTACATAGAGGCTGAAAATCACATTTTTTCCAGCGGTGTTTCCCTATCCAAAAAATCCGGAAGCCTGAGGTTAAACCCGGCGGCGGATTTGCATCTGAAAAAACTTTTGCGTTACTTGCTTTATTAAAACATTTGCTTACTATGAACCATCATATACTGTTCGGCCCCGGCGATAAAATGGCCGATGTGCTCCAGTCGAACTACCGTCTGCTGCCCCTGCTGCCCCGATTCGGGCTCACCTTAGGCACAGGAGAAAAGACCGTAGAGCAGGTCTGCCGGGAAAAAGGAGTAGACTATCGGCTCCTGCTGTTGGTATTCAACATCTACACACATCCGGATTACCTTCCTTCGGAAAAAGAAATATCGTCCTTTCCGGTGGAAAAGCTCCTGGACTATCTGTACGAAAGCCATCAGTACTACCGCAACGACAAAATCCCGCATATCCAGAAACACCTGGAAAAGATCGTCGAATCCTACCCGAAGGTCAACGGCCGGGTACTCCGCGATTTTTTCCGGCAGTACGCCGACGAAGTGGCACAACACCTGGACTACGAGGAGAACACGGTATTCCCCTATATACGTTCCTTGTTGGGAGGTAAAAAAGAGAATAAGTACAACATCTCGGTATTCGAAAAGAATCATACCAATATCGAGGAAAAGCTTTCCGACCTGGCTCATATCATCATTAAGTACCTGCCCCCGGCTACCGACGGACGCGAGGAGAACGAGATCCTGTTCGACCTTTACATTCTGGGCGAAGACATTGCCCGCCACACGCTCATCGAGGACAAAGTGCTTGTCCCGCTGGCCGAACTCCAAGAAAGCAAAGCGAAATGACGGCCCGTAAAAGATACAAAATAGCGCTTATCGAGCCGTCGGATATCGTCTGCGTGGGTATTAAATCGATGTTGTCCGCGACGGATGAATTCGATATCGTTTCCACCTTGGCCGACCTGCGGCAGTGGAGCGCTGCACCGAAAGCCTCTTCAGCCGATATCATCCTGATCAATCCTTCTGTGGCCGATCGTCACGGGAGGTCGAATATCCGGCAATTATTGTCCGTCCGGCCCGAAATGGCCCTGGCGGCGTTGGTCTACAGTTATTTCAGCCAGGACGAGCTCAATCAATACGACTGCGTCCTCGATATCGACGATACCAAAGACGACATTACGAAAAAACTGCGGCGGGCAGCGGAAAACAAATCCGACGCGGAAACCGTGCGCGACAGCGCCGAGCTATCCGACCGGGAAAAGGAAATACTCACCTCCCTGGTGGAAGGCCATACCAACAAAGAGATTGCCTCGATCTACAACCTGTCCGTACATACGGTCATCTCCCACCGCAAGAACATCTCCCGCAAAACGGGGATTAAAACAGTGTCGGGCCTTACGGTCTACGCACTGCTGAACAACCTGGTAAAAGCGGACGACGTGGAATAGGCTTCGGCCCCATCGCATTTTATAGGGATGAAAAATCTATAAAATAACCGATATGGGGGATTTTATCCCCCGGGGAAACACAGCATCTTTGTCCTGTAAACAAAGAATGATTGATGTTGTATATTTTTTAATAGATTTTGATCCCTGAAAGGCGTCCGCTCTACTTTAGCAGGACGCCTTTTTTCATTTCCTCCTGGCGGAATAAACTACCGGGTAGCCCGCCGCGCCCGCAGGATCAGTCTGGTCAACCGGTCTATGTAGCGCCCGGGTATCTCTTTCATTCCCTTTGTCCCGCCTATCTGTACCGAGGATACCCGCAAGCCTCCCGTACGCAGTATCTCCTTCACCGCCCGGACAGCCCCGGCGCTTTGGCCGAACAGCCGGTTGAAAGGGAAGGGTGTTGTGCATGTGGCCACGACGATCCCCCGTTTTCCTTTCAGGCAGGCGCGGGGGATGCCGCTTTTCGTTTCCCCCATGAACACCGGCACCAGGCGGTCGAAAAGGCTCTTCAACCCGCCGCTCATATTTCCCCAGTAAGCGGGCGTGCCTACGACGATCAGGTCGGCCCGGCGTATCATCTCCGCCACCCGGTGGGCATCGTCCGGTTTGAGGCTGCAAACCCCTGTCGTACGGCAAGCCATGCATCCCACGCACGGTTTTATATCCATCCGGTACACATCGAGCACCTCGGTATCGTCCCCGGCGATCTCCCCGGCCATGGCCATCATTTGCGCGATCTTTCCGGACGGCCGCGGCGAGCCGTTTATTACGAGTGTTTTCATGGGGTAAAGGTACACACTAAAAAATATCCCGAAGTTCGCAAGACAGGAAAACTTTTCCGGGCGGTTGCGCCGTATTTTTGTCCCTGTAACACGGTCGAAAAAACCAAAAACAGAACGAACGAATGAACCCTCTGAAAGAAACCACCCGGCAGCATTACGAGCAAGGCCTCAATGCCCTCTGCGAATATATAGCCGCCCACCTTTCGGCAGATATCAGCCTTGACTTATTGGCCCGCACATCGGGATTTTCCCCTTTCCATCTGCACCGCATCGTCAAGGCCTTCCTGGGTGAAACGCCCAGGGCACTGGTCACCCGCCTGCGTTTGGAATCCGCTGCGCGCCTGCTCCGCCATACGGCAATGCCCATAGCCGATATCGCCTACCAGGTAGGATACGACGTCCCGGCTTCGCTGTCCAAAGCGTTCCGCCAGTACTACAGTATATCGCCCCTCGAATACCGCCAAAACAAACAATTCCATATCATGAAACCTTCGCAGGCTGACCTCTCCCTGAACATTAAAAAACCGAAGATCCTCGACATTCCCGACAAACAGGCCGCTTACATCCGCCTGTCCGGGGCCTACCAGGACAACGACTACCCTGCCGCCTGGGGAAAACTGTGGCAATATGTCAAAGAGAACAAACTGTTCTCCGCAGGCATCGAACACCTCTGCATTTACCACGATGACCCAAAAGTGACCCCGAAAGACCGCCTGCGGGCCGAAGTATGCCTGGTACTGCCCAAACCAGCTGCCGCGCAGGGCGAAATCGGAGTAAAGGAGATACCGGGCGGCAAATACGCCGTATTCCTCTACACCGGATCGTACGAACACTTGGGCGCCGTATACGATACGATCTACTCGCAATGGCTCCCGGCGGGCGGGCACCGGCTCCGGGATTCGTCTTGCTATGAAAAATACCTCAACCATCCGGACCGCACCGCACCGGAAAAACTGAAAACGGAAATCTACCTGCCCATCGAAGAATGAACTGCAGGGCAAAAACGCCAACGAAAAATTCGTGCGTTTTGCCCTGCAAATCAACCATTGACAGCATAAAAAGTTCTTATTTTAAGCGTTTTTTATTTATCTTGCATCGCACGGATACTCCCGTGCGGCACAAAACGGATCTAATAAAAACGCTTATGTATTCCCTTTCCGAACTTTTCTACGATGCCAAAGGCATCCTGCGCGAGCCCGGCGAACTGTATTACGACGGGGAAGGCTCCCTGCGCCGCCCGGGAGAACCTTTTTACGACTACTTCGGTAATTATGTCTACCCGAACGAACTGGACCTGTTCCGCGATAAAAGGAGGAACTGGGTCCGCTGCGGGGAGCTGTTCCGGGACGGCCGCGACACCCTGCGCCGGTACGATCCCGACAAAGGGCCGATGATATACGACCCTGACCTGTAAACCCGAACCCCAAGAACAGACGGCGGGGAAGCCTGCTTTCCCGCCGTCTGTTCTTTGCTTATAAAAATGTCCCGGATAAATCCGGGAACTTATTTTTTCTCTTTTTTCGAGCAATTGTCCTTCAGGCCGCACCCTTCACAGCCGGTCGTGCCGCGGCAATCGCTCCCCCCGCCGCAGCCGCAATCCTTGCGGCGCAGTTTGCGTACCGCCATCCGCACGAGCAGGGCGGCGCACACAAAAACGATGAGAAGGGTAATCACTTGTTCCATATCTCTTTATGTAATAAGCAGTCCGATCTGGTATACGGCGAACGACACGATCCAGGCCATGCCTGTGGTATACAGCGCCGTAAACACAGCCCATTTCCAACTCCCGGATTCGCGCCCGATAGCCGCAATGGCAGCTATACAGGGGAAATACAGGAGAATGAATATCATCATGGTGAACGCTACCAGCGGCGTATAGACCGGTTCCCCGGCTTTCGGGCCGTAGGTATAAGTCTGCTCCCTCAGACGTTCGCCCAAAGTCTGGGTATCGCCTTCGGTACTGGAAAGCACGGACATCGTACTGACCACGATCTCCTTGGCGGCAAATCCGGTAATCAGGCTGATACCTATCTGCCAGTCGAAGCCCAGCGGGGCGATAGCCGGCTCGATGGTCTTGCCCAGGCGCCCGATATAGGATTTCTCCTGTTTTTCGGCGGCCTGTTCGACCTCCAGGCGGGCCAGTTCTTCGGCCTTGACCTCTTCGCTGGCCTGAGAAACAGTTACCTGCTCTTTCATCGCCTCATAATCCCTGGAATACTCCACGTGCTCCGGATAGTGCCCCAAAGCCCAGATCACGACCGAGGCCAGAAGGATGATGGAACCCATCTTTTTGAGGTATTGCACGCCCCGATCCCACATGTGGCGCACCACGCTCACGAACGTAGGGATCCGGTAAGGGGGCAGTTCCATCACGAAAGGGGCCTCCTCCCGGCGGAAGAACAGTTTTTTAAGCACCAGAGAGGACAGCACCGCTACGGCAATACCCGTCATATACACCGTAAAAAGCACCAGTCCGCTGTGCTGGGGGAAGAATGCCCCGATCAGCAGCACATACACGGGTAGGCGGGCGCTGCACGAAGTAAAGGGAATGATAAGCATCGTGAGCAGCCGGTCTTTGCGGCTCTCCAGAGTGCGGGTCGCGATGATGGCCGGCACGTTGCAGCCGAAGCCCATCAGCAAAGGAATAAAAGATTTCCCGTGCAGACCTATCTTGTGCATCATCCGGTCCATGATGAAGGCCGCCCGGGCCATATACCCGGTGTCTTCCATCAGGGCGATGAAAAAGAAAAGGATCAGGATATTGGGCAGGAACACCAGTACGCCTCCCACCCCGTTGATGATACCGTCCACCAGCAGGGCGCGCAGCGAACTTTCCGGCATCACGGAATTCACGAATTCGCCCAGGGCAGCCACCCCGGCTTCCAGCCATTCGGCCGGGTAACCCCCGAGGGTAAAGGTAGCCTGGAACATGGCCAGCATAATGGCCAGGAATATCGGGAAGCCCAGCCATTTATTGGTGATCAGGGCGTCGATATCGCGGCTTTTGCGGGGCACTCCTTCCTTAGCCGAAAGGGTCTCGGACAAGGCCCCGGCGATGAACCCGTATTTTGCATCGGCAATGACCGTCTCGACGTTTTCCCCGTAGGTAGTTTCGAGATCTTTGGCCGACGAGCGGGCCGTACGGTCTATCTCTGCGAATTCCGGACATTTTTCGACCGCCCGGTAAGCCGTTTTTTCTTTCTCCAGCAGACGCAGCGACAAATCCCGGGGAGAATACCGGGTGATAAGGTCCTTGTCTTTGCGCAGGAGTTTCTGAAGGTCCCGGATAGCTACCTCCACATCCTTGCCATAATTGATGTGGACATGGCGCACCGTGGGGTCTTTTTCCTCGAATACGTCTATCACTTTGTCCAACAGGTCGCCGATTCCCCGGCCTTCGCGGGCTGTGGTGGGTACGATCGGGATCCCTATCATCGAACCGAGCGCCTGGTAGTCGAACACCTTGTCGCTCTTAAGCAGTTCGTCGTACATGTTGAGGGCGATCACAGCCCGTACGTCCATATCGATCAGGGAGGTAGTGAGGAAAAGGTTCCGTTCGAGGTTGGTGGCATCCACGACGTTGATCACTACGTCAGGCATCTGTTCGCTCAGGTGGCAACGCACGAAAACCTCTTCGGGGGAATATTCTGTGAGGGAATAAGTGCCCGGAAGGTCGGACATATGGATGGTATACCCCTTATGACGGACGGTAGCCGTTTTCACGTCGACGGTCACCCCGCTGTAATTCCCTACTTTCTGGTGGGAGCCGGATGCCTCGTTGAACAGGGAAGTTTTGCCGATATTCGGATTGCCCACCAGCGCCACATTGATGGTGCGGGCCGCCTGACGGAATGTATTCTGTGCAGCCCCCGGACACCCGCAGTCGGGGCCGGAGGGGCGTGTCCGCCGGGATTCGGCATCCGAATCTTCCAGTTGGTTTTGCCCGTATCCTTGTTTCTCCTCCGCGGGCTGTTCCCCCACGCATAGGGTTACCTCTATCTGCTCGGCCTCGCTGCGGCGGAGCGCTACCTGATATCCCATGATACCGTACTCGACCGGGTCGAGCATCGGCGCGCTTTTTATCACGGCGATCTTCTGCCCGCGCACAAAACCCATTTCGGTGATCCGTTTGCGGAAAGCCCCGTATCCCTGTACCTTGACGATGATGCCGGCCTGCCCGGTGGTAAGCGACGAAAGTTTGACCGTTTGCGCCTTTTCGGCGTCCAATTCTGTGTTTTCTCCTATCACAAGTGCAAAGTTACTTTATTTTTCAATCCCCGGGAGGCCGCAGTCTTCCAAGATGGCAAAATAAACACAAAAGTTTTCCGGAAAAAATAGCCCGAATTGACTAATTTTACTCTTCGTTATCCCTAAAAACGGCTAAAACAATACGCATGGAATTCTTACAGAACCTCAATTTCGACGGGCTGGTCATCGGCATCCTCACGTTCGTCATCATAGGCATCTCGCACCCCGCGGTGACAAAAGGAGAATACTATTTCGGCACCAAAATATGGTGGGCTTTCCTCATTTTGGGCATAGCAGGCATCGTGGTAGCGGTGTCAGTAGAAAACATCACTGCATCGGCCATCCTGGGCGTATTTGCCTTTACCTGCCTGTGGGGTATCAAGGAAATCTTCGAGCAGGAAGAACGCGTACGCAAAGGCTGGTTCCCCCGTAACCCGAAAAGAACCTACCGCTTCGACCCGCCGGAGAGTTCCAAGACCGATAAATCCGAGAAATAAAGAGGGGGATTAGCTTCCGAAATTGTTCTTCACGTAATCCTCGATCGTGAAATCCTTGTTACGCGCCGGCAAATCCAACTGATCGGCCGAAGTGTCGATGATCAGTTTTTGCTTCTGCTTGACGAACTTATCCAGGAAGATGAGTATCTCCGCCCGGTTGTCGTTCATCGGGCTCACCGCGATCCGGTGCGTCGCATTTTCGACCGAATAGAAATAATGCGGGGCTTTCATCCCGGTGAGTTGACCCGCGATATATTCCGGGCCGTAAAACCATCCGCGCGAATCGCCTATCGCCCCGTAAGGCACATTGCCGTCCGCCGTCCCATGGAAAAACTGGATCGGCGCCGGGCTCTTTTTCCATTCGAGAGGGCCATCCGCGAAGATAGCCCCGGCAAAAGAGATCACCCCTGCATAATTGAATCCTGCCGGCAGCCGGCGTGAAAGAGGATCGTTGTTGCATATCCCATATTCGCCGTGCAGCACCGAAATAGCACCCGCACTCGATCCGCTGGTAATCACCAAACTCGAATCGATCCCCCATTTGTCCGCATGGGCCAACACGAAATCCGTCGCATCGTACAGGTCTTCCACCGCCATCGAGATCGAACGGACAAAATCATGGGCAAACCGGTTCAGGCTCTTATCCTTCCCCTGCACGAATGCTTTCATCCCCAGACGGTAATCGATGGATACCACCGAATATCCCTGCCGGGCGAAATATTGAAAATACGAATCGTAGGCTTTATTATCGCGGGTACCGGTCATAAATCCGCCACCGAACATAAAGATCAGGCACGGTTTTTTTGCAGAGGACAGGGAGGGAAAATCGTACTTGTCCAGCCGCAAACTGTCGGTCCCTTTGACCGAATAAAGATACGTCTGCTTGCTTACCTCCGGCGTTTGGGCTGCCACAGAGGCCGCGATAAAGACAACTAAAAATGCTGTTAAAATATATTTTTTCATAGTATCGGGTATTTAGGTCATCAACAACGATCCGAAAGGTTTTTCCACACGGGAAGGATTTCTTAAAATCCCGGCCTGCGGCCGGGGCGCGGCTACCGCCGCGCATTTTTGGGAGTAACGATCACTCCCCGAACTCCGGGAAACACTTCAGGAAATACTCCGGGGCACGTGTCGGACGGCGAGTCGCCACATCGACACAAGCCAGCGTCACACCCCCCGTGCAAACCAGCACCCCATCCTGATTGGTCACCCGGTAACCGAACCGCACCCGAACGGACGGCTTCTCCAAAAGCGTCACCTCCACATCCAGCACATCGTCATAGAACGCCGGATGGATATACTTCACGTTGATCTCCGACACCGGGAGCATCACGCCCCCTTCTTCCTCCATTTTCTTGTAAGTAAGTCCCCTGGAACGGAGCATTTCCAAGCGCGAGACCTCGAAATACATGGCATAATTGCCGTGGTACACAAATCCCATCCGGTCGGTATCGTTGTACCGCACCCGTACCTGGTTCACGTATTTTACCGCTTCTCCCATTTTCTTATGCTTTTGTTTCCGCTATATAGTTTTCTAAAAATCCTATCATTGCCCTGACCGCACGGGCCCGGTGGCTGATGCCCCCCTTTTCCTCCAACGACATCTCGGCGAATGTCCGGTCGAACCCATCGGGCAGGAACACCGGGTCGTAACCGAACCCTTCCGCTCCCCGCTGGCCGCGCGTGATCACCCCGTCGACATATCCGTTGAAAAAGTATTCTTTCCCGTCGAGAAGCAAAGAAATAACCGTGGCAAAACGCGCCCGGCGGTTTTCCTTTCCCTCCATCGCCGCCAGCAGCTTGAGCACATTGTCCTGGTAAGTGGCCTGTTCGCCCGCATAGCGGGCGGAATAAACGCCCGGAGCGCCGCCAAGGGCCTCCACCTCCAATCCCGTATCGTCTGCAAAACAGTCCAAGCTATAATTCTGTAGCACATAGGACGACTTCTGGTAAGCGTTCTGCGAAAGGGTATCCCCCGTTTCGGGGATCTCCTTTTCGCTGAGCGTCCAATAGGGCACCAATTCTATACCGGCTGGCATCAGCGCGCTTATCTCCTCGAACTTATGCCGGTTGTGCGTGGCAAAAACGAGTTTTATTCTCTCCATCTCCTTACTCTTTTCGACCGGCCGCTCAAAGGCCGCCGGGCTTTCCTATTTCCGTTTTGCTTTTTCAGTCTGCCGGCGGATAATCCTGCGCCGGACGGCGGCCCGATATGGCAGCCATTCCCGCCGATACGAGCGATCCCAGTTCATCTTCGCCCGGATAAAGTTTTACCGGGGCGATATATTCGATACGCGGGACGAGCCGGCCCATCACCGTCGGATTGTAGGCGATACCCCCGGTGAGGAGTATCGCGTCCACCTTCCCGTAAAATATGGTCGAAAGGGCGCCGATCTCCTTGGCGATCTGATAGGTCATCGCATCGAGAACGAGCTCCGCCTCGCGGTTCCCTTCCTCCATCATCTTGACCACATCACGCATATCGCTCACGCCCAGGTAGGATAACACCCCTCCCCGGCCGTTTATCATCGTAATCATCTCCCTTTCCGTATATTTCCCGGAAAAGCACATCCGCACCAGGTCGCCTACCGGCAGCGTCCCCGAACGCTCGGGCGAGAAAGGCCCCTCGCCGTCTATCGTCTGGTTCACGTCCACCACCCGGCCAGCCTTGTGCGCCGCCACCGAAACACCCCCGCCCATATGGGCAATGATCAGGTTGAGCTCCTCGTACGGGCGCTCTATATCGGCCGCATACTTGCGGGCCGTCGCTTTCTGGTTCAGGGCGTGGAAAAACGATTTGCGCACGAAATTTTTGTTGCCCGAAATGCGGGCCACGTCTTCCATCTCGTCAACCACTACCGGGTCGGCAATGAAACAGGGCACCCCACCCAAATCCTTCGAAATCTCATCGGCGATGAAAGCCGCGATATTGCTGGCATGGCGCGTGGTAGACGTACGTAGGTCGTCCAGCATCCGGTCGTTGATACAGTAAGTCCCCGAGGGCATCGGTTTGAGCACCCCGCCGCGGGCCATGATGAAATCGAGGGAAGACAGATCGAAAGCCTCCTCCGCAAGGGCCTCTCGGATGGTTTTCGTGCGGAAATCCAGCTGGTCGAGAATATCCGCAAAAGGTTCCAGTTCGGATGGGGAATGGCGGATGGTCTTTTCAAAAGAGAGGGTAAGGTCTTCGAACACGCCTATTTTGGTCGACGTGGAACCGGGGTTGATCACCAGGCTTACGTATTTCTTCACGGATCTCAGGGTTGTTTTATCAGGGGTTTTTAGTATTCGGTTTTTCTTAAGCGCCGGCCACCGCCAGGGCAATGGAACTCAGTTTGGCATCCATCGAATCGGCCCGGGAAGTGAGCACGATCGGGGCGGCCGCCCCCAAGATGACCGCACACATGCGGCAGTCGGTAAAAAAGGCGAACGATTTGTAAAGCAGATTGCCGGCCTCGATGTCCGGCGCGAGCAGAATATCTGCATCGGCCGCCACGGGGCTTTCGAAATGTTTGTCGTGCTTACTATCTTCAGATACTGCCAAGTCGAACGACAGCGGGCCGTCTACGATGCAGCCGGTGATCCGCCCGTCCTCGTTCATGCGTTTGAGCTCGGCCGCCTCTACGGTCGCCTGCATCTTGGGGTTCACCTGTTCGATAGCGGCCAATACGGCTACTTTAGGCCGGTCTATACCCAGTTTATGGGCAAAATCTACGGTATTTTGTATGATGACGGCTTTTTCCTCGAGCGTCGGGGCAATGTTCATCGCCGCATCCGTCAGGGTGAGCAGTTTGTGGTACGCCGGTATCTGGAACATCGCGAAATGGGAGATCAGGCGGTCGGTACGCAGGCCCCACTCCTTATTAAGGGCCCCTTTCATGATCTGCGGGGTCGTAACCCCTCCTTTCATCAGGATATCCCCCTGTCCGGAGCTTACCAACCGGACAGAAGCCTCGACCGTCTGTTCCACATCGGAGCTGTCGACTATTTGTACACCCTCCGTACTCTGGCCCAGTTCGCAGGCTGCGGATTCGATCTCTTTCTGGCTCCCGACCAGGATGGGGGTCGCAATGCCCATTTGCCGGGCTTTCAGGGCCGCTTCCAGAGCATGGTGGTCGGAAGCGTTACACACTACCAGGCGGCACTTCCCGCCTTTGGCTTTTGCCAACGAAAAAATATCGTCTATCGTTTTAAGCATTTTCGGTTGTTGACTGACTACTGTTAATTTTTATACTTCACACCGGCCCCAAGCCGCATCTTTCTTATTCTCCCTGCCGGGCGGCGAACCTCGCCAGCTGCTCCCGGGCATATTTTTGGGTAACATGGAATTCTTTCGGCGGATTTTCCGGCAGGCTGTACATCGCATCGGTGAGTACCGCCTCGCATAGGGTGCGGAGTCCGCGCGCCCCAATCTTGAATTCCAGGGCCTTGTCCACGATGTACTCCAACGCTTTTTTGTCCACTTTCAGTTCTACCCCGTCCATTTCGAACAGGCGCTTCATCTGCTTGACTACCGCATTCTTCGGCTCGGTCAAAATACGGATCAGGCTTTCCCGGTCGAGAATATCTAAATGGGTGATCACCGGCAGACGCCCGATAAGTTCCGGGATCAGCCCGAACGCTTTCAGATCCTGCGGGGCCACATACCGCATGATATTCTCCGAGGAAATAATGCCTTTGCTTTCCGCCGAATAACCGACGGTCTGTTTGTTCAGGCGCTGGCTTATCTTGCGCTCGATCCCGTCGAACGCCCCGCCTGCGATGAACAGGATGTTCCGGGTGTCGAGTTCGATGAACTTTTGCTCGGGATGCTTGCGCCCTCCCTGGGGCGGCACGTTGACCTTAGCCCCTTCCAGGAGTTTCAGCATCGCCTGCTGCACTCCCTCTCCGGATACGTCCCGGGTAATGGAGGGATTGTCGCTCTTACGGGCGATCTTGTCTATCTCGTCGATGAACACGATCCCCCTTTCGGCCTTTTTCACATCGTAATCCGCCGCCTGGAGCAGCCGGGTGAGCATCGTTTCGACATCCTCTCCCACATAGCCCGCCTCGGTAAGCACTGTCGCGTCCACGATGGTGAACGGGACATCCAGCAGGCGCGCGATCGTGCGGGCCAACAGGGTTTTTCCCGTACCGGTGGGGCCGACCATCAGGATGTTGGACTTTTCGATCTCCACATCGTCCCCTTTGGCCTGCATCAGGCGTTTGTAATGGTTGTAAACGGCTACGGACAGCACTTTTTTCGCTTCGTTCTGCCCGATGACATACTTGTCGAGAAATGCCTTTATTTCGGTGGGCTTTTTAAGCTCCGATATCTCTTTGTTTTCTTCGGATTCGGTTCCCGGCACGGAAAGTTCCTCGTGCAGGATGTTCACCGCCTGTTCGATGCACTCGTCGCATATATTTGCCCCGATGCCCGCTATCATCAGTTTGGTCTCGCTTTTGGGGCGGCCGCAAAAGGAACAGTGTTTCTGGTTGTTTGCCATATCGTCTCATTCAGGAGGATCACTCCCTTTCAAAGGATTATTTCTTGCCGGCCGGCTCGGTCGCTTTTTTTTCGAGTATCTCGTCTATCATTCCGTAAGCCAGCGCTTCCTGGGAGGTCATCCAGTAGTCGCGGTCGGAATCTTTCTCGATCTTTTTGAACGTCTGGCCGGTATGATCCGCCATGATGTTGTACAGTTCGTCGCGGAGTTTTTTGATCTCCCGGGCTGTGATCTCGATATCAGACACCTGCCCCTGTGCACCGCCCATCGGCTGGTGGATCATCGTACGGGAATGCTTAAGGGCCGAGCGCTTTCCTTTCGCTCCGGCGCACAGCAATACCGCCGCCATCGAGGCCGCCATACCGGTGCAGATCGTGGCCACGTCGGGCCCGATGAACTGCATCGTGTCGTAAATCCCTAATCCGGCATACACTACGCCGCCGGGGGAATTGATGTAAATGCTTATGTCCTTGGTGGCATCCACCGAGGAGAGGAACAGGAGTTGTCCCTGGATGATATTAGCCACATAATCGTTCACCCCTGTCCCCAGGAATATGATCCGGTCCATCATCAGGCGCGAGAAAACGTCCATCTGCGCCACGTTCATCTGCCGTTCTTCTATCACCGTAGGCGATATGTATTCCCCGTAAACGGAGGCGTAACTGTCCAACTGGTAACTGGATATCCCCAGATGCCCTACGGCATATTTCCGGAATTCGTCTTTTTCTTTCATCGTATTATATTGTCTATATGCAAAGATAAAAAAATAGCCCGGCTTATCCTAAAAGGAGGCGGGCAAACGGTTGTTATAAAACCTTGGCAAATACATTGCGGTCGTAATTGCCGTATTTGTGTTCCACATATCCTTCCTTTGTGTAACCCATCGCCAGGAAATTGTTCTCGCTGTGCACGTTCTGCGGAGATATTGTGGCAAAGAGTTCGCGGATACCCCGTTTTCGGGCCGCGGCTTCGAGCCTTTCCATCATCTGTTTCTGTAAGCCCCGGCCCCGGTAGGCTTCCCGCACGATGATCAGTTTGATATTGGCATACACCGAATAATCGTCCACATCGGTCCGGACATACTGCGCCAGGTTTTCCTCCGTATCCCGGGCGAAATAAAGCACCCCGAATCCCATCAGTTCACCGTTGCAGAAAGCCCCCACCACATAATGGTTTACCAGGCAATCGTATAAGGCCGCTTCGGAATTGGCCCGCAAAAGCTGTGCATCCTCGATATGGGCGAAAGTTTCCGACTGTATCTCCAGCACGTCCCTCAGGTAAGGGGCCCCCATCCGGACAAAGGACACTTCGTCCCCGCAAAGCTCTTCCCCGTACATTTCGAGCCCGTTCTCCCGGCGGTACTGCTCCCAAAGCTCCTGCAGTTCCAAGATATTCCTGAAATTGCCTTTGGCGATCTTCCGGCGGTATATGCACTTGTTGCGCGTCGCGATGAAAAACCGGTAGGCGAAAAGGTCGTCGATCGTGCTGATCTTCATCACCTCTTTTTTGCGCAACACGTTCAGCACTTCAAAAAAAGTCAGGTAATTGGAAATCGAACTGTTGTCCAGTTCCTCGATATCTTTTTCCGCCTGGCGCAGCATTTCCCTGCCCGCCGCACAGCCCAACAACCGCTGGTATTTGTCCAGCGCAACATAGACTTTTTTGTATTCGGGATTGGTGACAAAAGCCGTATTGATATTGGCGATGAACTCCGCCTCGGCAATATCGTTGGTCATTTCCAACTCCCGGTACACCAATATAACACCCACGGCGGCTACTACCAGCGAAGAAACGGACAACAGCGTAGCCAGCACATGCTGGAAACCCATCGAATTGAGCAAAGCCACGAGGGACGAACAGATCACGGCCACGATCAGGATCAGCCAGACGGTATTCTTTTTCTCTCTCTTTTTCATAACGATATGCTGCGCAATAATTTCAATGCGCCTGTAAAAATACATAAAATAAGGAAATTAACCCTTTCCCCGGCCCCAGAAAAAAAGAGCGTCCCCGAAAAGGAACGCTCTTTTTGTCCTGAGGAACGAAACTCATTATTTCTTCTTGGCTCCGGCCACGGCTTTGACAAACTCGTCGAGAGTCACTTCCTTCTGTTTACCGGATACCTTTTCCTTGAAGATCTCCATCAGCTTTTCGCGGATGATCATACTCTGGATACGGCCCACTTCCTCGCGGTTTTTCAGCACGCGTTCCACGATGGGAGACAGCTGCTCGTCGGTCATATCGGCCTGACCGTACTGGGCCATCTGCATACGGATCAAGGCTTTGGCGCGCTCTTCGATCATCGGATAATCGATACGCACCCCGTTGTCCATCAGCAACTGGGTTTCGATGAGCTGGTAGCGGAGTCCTTTTTCGGAATCTTTCATCTGCTTGTCGGCTTCCTCTTCGGTCATCGGTTTTTCAGCCGTAGCCATCATCCAGCGTTTGAGGAAATCGAGCGGCAGATCGAATTTCGTATTTTCGATCAGGTAATCGATCGTATCGTTCATCATCTGGGCATCGGTCTCGCCGCGGAAAGCCGCTTCGGCCTCGTCCTGTATCTTCTGACGGAAAGCCGCTTCGTCGGCTATCACCCCCTCGCCGTACAGCCGGTCGAAAAGATCCTTATCCAGTGCGTGAGGTTCCACGTTGGAGATACGGGTAATAGTCAAATTCAGCGTATCGGTGAAATCCTCGCATTCATCGGCCGATTTGCCCAGGAACTGGGACAGGCGCGTCACGGATTTGAAATCCTTCGGGGATACCTCTACTATGTCGCCAACTTTCTTGCCGATGAAGTTCTTGGCATTCTTCATATCTTCCACGATCACCACCCCTTCCTTGTAAGCGCCGGGCTGGTACAGATTGCCGTCCTTATCCTTAGCCTCGATAGTGACTACCACGTCGGATTTTTTCTCTACCGCCTCAGTCTCGGTCATCTTGCCGAAACGCTTGGCCAGCGAAGCGATATGGTCGTCGATATATTCCGGGCTCACCTTTATGCGGTAGGAAACCACTTTTTTAGAAGCGTCTTCCGGTTTTACCGTCACCTGGGGGATAATGCCGATCTCAAATTCGAAAGAGAAATCCTTAGCCGTTTCCCAGTCGATGTTCTGGGGCAGGGGCAGCGGTTGTCCGAAAATATCGAGCTTTTCGTTGCGGATGTGCTCGTCCACTGCATTGTTGACCAGTTTATTGATCTCCTCGGCCATGGTCATCGCGCCGTACTGCTTCTGGATAACCGAAGCGGGCACCATTCCTTTGCGGAACCCGGGGATATTGGCATTCTTGCGGATATTCTGAAGTGATTTTTCCACAGCCTGACTGTAGTCGGCCTCGGCTACCTCCACTTTGATGACGGCATTCAGGGCGTCTTTGTTCTCTCTCGAAACTTTCATCTGTTTATTAAGCGCTTATATATTACCTTTTATCTTGCTTGTTTACAAGAGCGCAAAGGTACTCTTTTTCTCCGGTTTTCAAAAATTTTATCCTCCGATGTTCAGGGTGCCGTCGGTGATTCTTTCGGCATCCTTTTCGGCTACGATGCGCTCGTATTCCCCGTCCGGATCGTCGGAAAGGCCCGCCATGCGCACCGACGTGCGCTGGGATACGAGCTCCCGGCCACCGTTGGCCATGTTCAGGGCCTGGATCATCGCCGAACGGTCGTCCACCATGAACGGCTCGATACGCTGGCACACCTCTATCTGCTGCACATGCGGATCCAGTTCTTTGTTGAGCACCGCCAGATAGCGTTTGACAATATTCATACGCCGCTCGAGGTACTCCCCGAAAAGCTCGCTCTTGTTCTGCACTTTCAGGTGGGCGTCCAGGAAAAGCATACGCAGCGCCACTCCGGATAAACTCGGCAGCCCTTTGACGGACTCGAAAGATATATCCGGCGTCTGAGTGGTGCTGTATATCATATTGAGCAGCGTACTGATCTCCAGACGCACCGATTCCGGGGCCTGCTGCCAGGAAAGGTATTGTGCCGTCGAATTGGCCTCCCCTTCGATGATCGCACCGGTCTCCCCCTTGCGGGCAAAACCGCGGATTTCCCCGGTGACGAATATTTTCGGCGAAGCATGGTAATCGTTCGTATCGGCAAAATTGGAAAGCAGTTTTTCCAGCCGTTCTATAAGCCCCTGCACGTCGGCCCATTCGCATTTATCCTGCCGGGCATAGACCACCGGTATTTTTCCCAGCCGGTTCTCCCGGCGGCTGGTCAGCTGCCAGGCCCCTTTGTCCGTCCGTTCGAAATAGACGATCTCGGTATCGGTATACGTCTCGAAAAACTCTTTCTCCTGCCCGTCCGAAACCGTGGTATAACCCCGTGAAAAGGCCGTCATATCGCCGTAATTGTCGAACATCGGATACAGGCGGTCTCCCTGCGAAGGACTGAACAGCGCCACCCGAAGTTTATACTGCGGAGCGACTTCCCTGACGAAAGAAAAGCGCTCGTCCCGGCCGATATGCTCCCAAAAACCGTTCTCCGCCACCGGATACCACAGTTCGGCGGCTTCCGTCTCCCACATCACGGTACGGGCCAGACGACGGTTGAGGGAGTCTATCTTGTTGTCGGCCAGTGTCCGCTTGACCGCTTCGAATGCCGCTGCCTGCCGGTCGCTTTCCGCCGCACAGCTCACTTTTACCGGATGCCCGAACAGGAAAGCCACCGCGCGCTCCACGATGACCCTTTGCAATGGCAGGGCGATTCTCGCTACTTTTTCAAACCGTTCCATTTCTCCGTCCGCACCCCGCACAATCTTGTCCGGGCGCTCCGAGGTATCGAATATCCGGTGCCCCTGGGGGAAATACTGTTTCTTCAACTGCCCGATCTCCGGCTGGGGCGTCGCGCGTTTTTTCAGGGCTTCGACCATATCGGCGGCCAATGTACTCTGGGTAATGTCTTCTATCTTCATTTCTTTTCCGATTTTATTTGTCCCGTGCTCCTTGCACTGTCTCATCTACAAATATAATCAAAAAAGAAATAATTTCCAAGAAAAAAATCAGCCCCTGTATATCCCCGAAAACTTATGCCTGCGACAAAGCCGTCCGATGCGCCCGGTCCTCCCGTATCATCCGCCGCCAGCGGAAATAGCCGAATACCGCCAGCACCGAGTAGAGCCCATAAAGTCCCGCCGTAAAAGGAATGTCTTTGTAGATATAAAGCCCGACGGTGGTCACATCCACCACGAGCCACACCAGCCATTGCTCGGCGTATTTGCGCGAAAGCATCCACATGGCCACGATGCACAGCGCCGTGGTGAAACTGTCCCAGAAAGGCACCGTACTGTTCGTGAAATTTACCAGCACGAAATAAATAGTCAGATGGGCCGCTACATATACGCCCGCCAAAGGCAGGATCAGTCGGGATGGCGTATGGGTAATATGGATGTATTTGCTTTTCCGGGGCGCATTGCGCCACACCAGCCAGCCGTAAAGCCCGGCCAGCACATAATACACCTGCATCGAACTGTCGGCATACAACCCCGCCTTGTAGTACAGCGCGCCGTGCACTACCGGCATCACGAGGCCCACCACCCACAGGTAAATATTCGCCCGGTATTCCAGCCAGAGGTAAAGCAGCCCCAAAATTATCCCTATGATCTGCAGGGTCAATTTCCAATCCATCGTCAAAAGATCACTTCATTACCGGCCGGGCACACCCGCCCTCTTCCCACATTCCGTTCTTTTTATCGTTTTTCGCTTGTTTTCCGTTCGAGATCGAGCAAACGCTCTTTTACGTTCAAGCCTCCGCCGTAGCCCACCAGTTTCCCGGAAGCCCCTATCACCCGGTGGCACGGCACGATAATGGACACCGGATTACGGTTGTTGGCCATGCCTACGGCCCGGAACGCTTTGGGATTTCCGATCCGGGCAGCCAACTCTCCGTACGTACAGGTCTGCCCATAAGGGATCACCATCAGGGCTTTCCACACCTGCGTCTGGAATTCAGTCCCCTGCAGGGCCACCGGTATGTCAAACTCTGTGCGGACACCGGCGAAATACTCCCGGAGTTGTTCCATCGTTCTCTTTATCAGGGATGTTTCCTTTTCCTGCGCACCTTGCGGCCGGTAGGTATCCCCGAAGAACAGGCCGGTCACGAAGTCCCCGTTATCGGCTATCCCGATCTTTCCAATCGGGGTGTCATAATAAAATACGTTTTTCATATTTGGATTTTTAAGTGGTACATGCATACATCACAAATGTAATCAATTCCCCCGCCGTTTCGCAGGGCGCCATCGATTTTTGCGGCCGACGGACAAAAAAGGAAGGCCGGATTTGCGATTATGGGCCGGGGTTTCGTACTTTTACCCTCTATAACCTGCATACCGAACCGAGGGACAATACCCCCTGTCCGGTGGCCAAATAAAAAACGCCTATCACCATGCAAAAACAAGCCGTGATACAAAAATTCCGGGAACTTTTCGGCCCCTCCCCCCGGGTATTCGTAGCCCCCGGGCGCATCAACATCATCGGGGAACATACCGATTACAACGACGGGTACGTCCTTCCCGCAGCCATCGACAAAGCTATCTATTTTGCCGTCGCACCCAACGGGCAGGACAAACTGTGCCGCCTTTTCGCCGTAGATCTGGACGAGAGTTTCGAGTTCCCGCTCGACCGGCTTGCTCCGAAAATCGGCTTTTGGGGAACATACGTGATGGGCATGTGCAACCAGTTGCAGGAAAACGGGTATCAACTCAAAGGTTTCGACATGGTCTTCGGCGGCGACATCCCGCTCGGAGCAGGCCTTTCCTCTTCCGCCGCTTTGGAATGCGGAGTAGGAACAGCTCTGAATGCCATTTTTAACCTGGGCATCGAAAAGACCGATCTCGTAAAAATGGGTCAACTCACCGAGCACACCTTTGCAGGGGTTAACTGCGGGATTATGGATCAGTTCGCCAGCGTCATGGGGCAAAAAGACCACGTGATCCGTCTGGACTGCCGCGACCTCTCATACGAATATTTCCCCTTCGAACTGGGCGACTACATCGTAGTACTTTGCGACACGCGGGTAAAACACGAACTGGCTTCTTCCGAATACAACACCCGCCGCAAGGAATGCGAAGCGGGCCTCGAGATATGCAAAAAACTCTTCAGGGTCTCGTCCCTGCGCGACGTGCGCATGGAAGACCTGGAAGCCCACAAGGATAAATTTCCGGAAACCGTCTACCGCCGCCTGCATTATGTGGTCGGCGAAGTGATCCGGGTGGAACGGGCCTGCGAAATGATGAAGGCCGGCGACCTGGAAGGCGCCGGGCGGATGATGTACGCCACCCATTACGGATTGTCCAAGGAATACGAGGTGAGCTGCCCCGAACTGGATTTTCTGGTGGAACAGACCGCCAGCGACGAAAACGTGATCGGCGCCCGCATGATGGGCGGGGGATTCGGCGGCTGCACCATCAACCTGGTAAAGGCGTCCTATGCCGATGCATTCATCGACAAAATGAAAAAAGCGTACAAAGACCGTTTCGGAGTGGACATGAAAGCTTACAAAACCACTGTCCAGGACGGCTGCCACGAAGAATCTTAGGAAGGGAATAGCAAGTTTTTAGCTTGTCGCCCCCGAACTTACATACCAATGGAAAAATTCAATCTTCAGGATCACTCGCACCGCCGGCTGAACATTCTCACCGGGGAATGGGTGCTCGTATCCCCCCACCGGGCCAAGCGGCCGTGGAACGGTAAAACGGAGGCCATACAGGCCGACGAACGGCCTCATTACGACCCCGACTGTTATCTCTGTCCCGGCAACACCCGGGCCGGGGGCAAAGTGAACCCGGACTATACCGATACCTACGTCTTCCAAAACGATTTTTCAGCCCTGCTGCCGGACACACCCCAGGGAGAGTACGTCCTGGACGGACTGTTGGTAGCCCGCAGCGAACGCGGCATCTGCCGGGTGATCGATTTCACGCCCGATCACAGCCTGACGATGGCCGAAATGTCCCCGCAGCAACTCCGCCGGGTAGTGGACGTCTGGGCCGAACAATACGCCGAACTCGGGGCCGTGGACTGGATAGAATACGTGCAGATATTCGAGAACAAGGGCAGCATCATGGGCAATTCCAACCCCCATCCGCACGGGCAGATATGGGCGCAGAGTTCCATCCCCGGCGAACCGGCCAAAAAGACCGCCTGCCAAAAGACCTATTTTGAAAGGACGGGACGAAGCCTGCTGGCCGACTATGCCGAAAAGGAACTGGCCCTGGGCGAGCGCATCATCGCAGCCGACGAATATTTCGCACTTCTGGTGCCGTTTTGGGCCACCTGGCCGTTCGAGACGATGATCATCCCCCGACGGCACGTAACGGCTATTACGGAGCTCACCCCGGATGAACGGGACGCCTTTGCCCGGATGCTCAAGACCGTTACCGTCAAATACGATAACCTGTTCGGCTGCCCTTTCCCCTATTCGGCGGGCATCCACCAGGCGCCTACTGACGGGCCGCATCCCGAATGGCACATGCACTACTCGTTCTACCCGCCACTGTTGCGCAGTGCGACGGTCAAGAAGTTCATGGTGGGATACGAAATGCTGGCCGAACCCCAGCGCGACATTACCGCTGAAACGGCGGCCGAACGCCTGCGCGCATTATCCGATATTCATTACAAAACAAAAGCATAACGAAAATGGCAAAGACAATTCTGGTCACCGGGGGTACCGGCTACATCGGCTCCCATACCGTAGTCGAACTCCAACAGAAAGGTTTCGATACCGTCATTGCAGACGACCTGTCTAACTCCTCGGCCGAAGTGGTGGACCGCATCGAAAAGATCACCGGCATCCGCCCCGCCTTCGAAAAGACAGACCTCAAAGACGCCGAAAAGGTAAAAGCCCTTTTTGAAAAATACCCCATCGCCGCTACCATCCATTTCGCCGCCTCCAAAGCCGTGGGCGAATCCGTCCATAAGCCATTACTCTACTACCGCAACAACCTGGTTTCGCTGCTCAACGTACTGGAATGCATCCGGGAAAAATCAGGAGCGTTCGTGTTCTCGTCGTCCTGCACCGTGTACGGCCAGCCCGAGCACCCGCCCGTACGGGAAACCGACCCGATCAAGCCGGCCGAATCCCCCTACGGCAATACCAAACAAATAAGCGAAGAGATCATCCGGGATGCGGCCAAAGCTTTTCCCCAGATAAACGCCGTCCTGCTGCGCTATTTCAATCCCATCGGGGCGCATCCGTCGACCCTTATCGGTGAACTGCCCAACGGCGTGCCGATGAACCTCATGCCCTACATCACCCAGACCGCAGCCGGCATCCGCGAGAGCCTGTCGGTCTTCGGGGACGATTACAATACTCCCGATGGCACCTGCATCCGCGACTATATCCATGTGGTCGACCTGGCCAAAGCCCATGTAAAAGCCGTAGACCGCCTGCTCGGAAACGAGGCGGAAGAACCCTGCGAAGTATTCAACCTGGGCACCGGACATGGGTACAGTGTACTGGACGTAATCAAATCGTTCGAGAAAACAACGGGCCGAAAAGTGAACTACCGGATAGCTCCCCGCCGCGAAGGAGACATCGAGCAGATATGGGCGGATCCGTCCCGGGCCAACGAAATATTGGGATGGAAGGCCGGCCTGTCACTGGACGATATGACCCTTTCGGCCTGGAAATGGCAGCTGACCCTAAAATAACCGTTCGAGTTTATATTCCAAAAAAAATCCCCGGATGTTCTCCGGGGATTTTTGGTTTTTATAGGATCGTCGTTCGATCAGACCAAAAATATGATCAGCAATTGAGCAGACAGTACCCGCAGGAACATCACCAGCGGATAGACCGTCGAATAGGCCACAGCGGGTAGGTCGGTAGAGGTTTGTTCGTTGGAGAACGCCAGGGCAGGCGGGTCGGTCATACTTCCGGCCACCATCCCTATCAGGGTGAAATAATTCATCTTGAAGAACAGCCGGGCGATCACTCCCACCAGGAATAACGGGATCACGGTGATCAGGAACCCGTACCATACCCATATCAAACCGCCGCCATCCACCACGGTATCTACAAAGCCTTCACCCGCACCCAGTCCGACTGCCGCCAGGAAAAGGGTGATCCCTATCTCGCGGAGCATCAGGTTGGCGCTGGCCGTCGTATAAGTGACCAGCTTGAAGCTGGGCCCGAAACGGCTGATCAGGATCGCCACGATGAGCGGTCCTCCGGCCAGGCCCAATTTGACCGGCTGCGGCACACCCGGGAAGGCAAAAGGAATGGAACCTACGGCCACCCCGAGGAATATACCGATGAATATTGTCACCAGATTGGGCTCGCGCAGGCGTTTCATCGAGTTGCCGAGCAATTTTTCCACCCCGGCGATATTGGCCTCCGGCCCTACGACCGTCACCCGGTCGCCCACTTGCAAGGCCAGTTCCGGATGGGCCACCAAGTCCAGTCCCGCGCGGTTCACCCGGGTGAAATTCACCCCGTAAGCCGCCGGTATCTCCAGTTCGCCCAGTAATTTTCCGTTCAATTCGCTGCGGGTCACCATTACCCGGCGGGACACCATCTTGGCGTCCAGTTTCTGCCAGTCCGCCCGGTGCATCTCTATTCGGCTGCCTATCATGGCCGTCACGGCCGCCATATCCTGCACCGCTGCGATGACCAACAGTTTATCGCCCTGACCGAGCACCGTTTCCGCATTCCCTATCTCGAGGGTCGAATTGACGTGCAACACCCGGGAAACGACGAATCTTTTTCCCGTCAGGTGGGATACGTCGCGGATCGTTTTCCCGAAAATAGCGGGATTTTCTACTTGGAGCGATACGTGTGTGGCGCGTGCCATTTTTTCGGCCGCCCTATGCTGGGCCGCTTCCGTTTCTTTCTCGTAGTTTACCCGGAACAGTCCCCGCAGGAGCATATACACCAGGATGATCCCGATAACTCCCAACGGATAGGCCACCGCATATCCCATGGCAATGGTCGGATCCTGCCCGCCCATATCGCTGTAGGCTTGCTGGGCCGCACCCAGTCCGGGTGTATTGGTCACCGCTCCGGAAAGAATACCCACCATCGTAGTGATCGGCGTACCCGTGACCCAGAAAATGACCAGCGTAGTAGCCACGCCCAAAAGGACGATCAGGATAGCGAACAGATTGAGCCGAATTCCACCCCTCTTAAAGGCGGAGAAAAAGCCTGGGCCGACCTGCATACCGATCGAATACACGAAAAGGATGAGCCCGAATTCCTTGATGAACCCCAGGGTGGAAGGATCTATCCGCATCCCGAAATGGGACAGGAATATCCCGACAAACAGCACCCAGGTGACACCCAAAGATATCCCCCATACTTTGACTTTTCCCAACAGGATACCCACCGCTATCGCCACTGCGAAAACGACGACGGTATGTGCGATGCCCACACCGAAAAAGAGATCATAGAACCAGTTCATAATTCATTTTTTTTCAGCCACGCGAAATTAAGAATAATATCGATACGAAGGTACTCGTTTTCCGGAAAACGCCTGTTTTTTAGTGCGTTCATATCGAAATCCGTGCTTTTGTCCTTTTATGGCAAAAAAGTGGCGAAAAACAGCTTTTTGAAAAATCCTTTGCCGTATCCCATTCTTTTGCGGTCCTTTCGGAACATCAAAAAGCCCGTCCGCAAATGCGGACGGGCTGCCGTTTATAGTTCATGCCGAACGGATCAGCACATAGTTTGAGGGATTGGCACCTTGTTGGCCGGGTCGAGCAGCAACCGCATCTGAAGCGAAACCGACCGTTTGCATTCCTCCACGACCGCCTTGAAATCCTCCTCTTTATTTTCGCCGCACAGGATTTGATAGATCAGCTTGCGGGCCATGAACGGAAAAGTCACCTGGCTGACAAACGAAAGGAGAATGACATGCACTGGCACACGCCGGATATGTCCGGCCGCTATTTCCACCTCTATCGCCTCGATGACCGCATGAATATACTGTTCGAACCCCATCTTTTCGGCCACCGAAAGCAGATGGCCCGCATCCCGGTTTACCTCGCCCATAATAAAGCGCGGCAAATAAGGATTTTCGGAAAAGATCCGAAAATACTCGTCGATGATCCGGTCTACCTTTTCAAAGAAAGGCGCGTCTTTCGACAGGATATCCTGTATCTTCGGAGTAAAAGACAGTACCAGCGTGCCGAACACGGCCTGGAATATCTTGTCCTTCGTGCGGAAATAGTAATGCAGGGCCGTGCGGCTGATCCCTACGGCGGCGGCGATATCGCTCATGCTGGTATTCTGGAATCCTTTTTCCATAAATACCTGCTTGGCAGTCTCTACGATCTTTTTTTCAAGGTCTTCGGTGTGGCTCATCTTGTGTGTTATTTCAGGTTGTCTATCATTAAATGCAGGCGGTTGGTCACGTTGACGTCGCTCACCCCGCTGTCGAAATCCAGGGATAAAAGGTTCATCTGCGGGTAAAGGGTCTTTATCCGCTTTTCGATGCCTTTCGATACGATATGGTTGGCGATACAGCCGAACGGCTGAAGGCTCAGCACGTTGTTCACTCCGGCATGGGCGAACGACACCACCTCGGCGGGCAGCAGCCATCCTTCCCCGAACTGTGCGGAGAGCGATACTACTTCGCTGCCGTGGCGGGCTTCGTCGAAAATATCGGTGAACGGCGTGAAATGCCGGAACCCGGAAGCAATGCGGTTGAATTTCTCTACTTCGGAATAGATCATCCGGTAAATCGCCTTATGGACGAACGAAGGCACCCGGCTGTCGGCCATATGCGTTTCGCGGCGCACCTTGTCGTTCACAAAACTCTGGAGGAAGAAATTGATCAGCGTGGGCGGCACGATCTCGATATCGCGGTCGGAGAGCCAATTCAGGATCCCCTTATGGGCAAAGGAACAAAATTTCAGGAATATTTCCCCCACGACCCCCACTTTCGGGTAATCGGCATCCTTGGTGGCCGCCTCGTCGAACGCCAGCGCCGCCTCGGACAACAGCCGCTGCAAACCCTTCGAATCATTCTCCAGGATATACTTGTTGGCCCGTTCCAGGTAATGGTTCCTCAATGCCCGGGCCTGTCCTTTCACCCCTTCCCGCACGAGTGTAGCGTGGTAAAACTTGGATATGCAGTCTCCGTACAGGATCGTATCCAGCGCCAGACGCATATACCGGAACCAGTTGATGGTAAACCCGGACTGGTCGTTGCTGCCCCCGCTGCCGAAGGCCAGCGAAACGACGGGCACCTGGCTGAAACCGGCATCCACCAACGCGCTCTTGATCATCGTCAGGTAATTGGACGCCCGGCACTGGCCGCCCGTCTGAGTGATAGCCACGGCGGTCTTTTCGGGGTCATACCGCCCGGATTTGAGCGCCTTGACGATATCCCCCACGATAAGGGTTGCCGGATAGCATATTTCGTTGTTGGCGTACTTGAGCCCTTCCTCCACCGACTCCATGTCGCTCTCGGGAAGTACTTCGAGGTCGTAACCCGCCCGGCGGAAAAAGGCCGGCAGCAACGGGGAAATATAGTCGGTAAAGAACGGTGCGATGATCTTCCGCGACCGCTCTTGGGGTGTGAACTTCCGGGTGGTGACGAAAGGCCGTACTTTCCGCCGCTCCGGACTGTCGAAACGCAGGCTCTCGATCAGCGAGCGCACCCGCAGTTTCAGGGAACCGATATTGCTCATATCGTCGATTTTGAGGATCGTCAGGCTCTTCCCGTAGCGTTCCAGCACGGCCTTCACCTGGTCGAGCAGGAATGCGTCCGGCCCGCAGCCGAACGAAGTCATTTGTACGAAATGCACGTCGCTGCCCTGTTCGGCCACCCAGCGGGCGGCCCGCAGGATACGGTTCACGTACGCCCATTGCGACACATGGTGAATCTCTTCCAACGATATGGATTCGTCCCCCCGCACGATATCTTCCGTGATCACGTCGGCCCCCATCGAAGCTACCATATCGGATATCTTGTGCTGCACCAGCGGGTCGGTATGGTAAGGCCTTCCGGCCAACAGAATGGTCAGCCGCCCGTTTTCCTGGGCTTTGCGGAATATCCGGCGGTTCTTTTCCCGCAGCTGATCCTCATAATTATTCCATGTTTCCAACGCCGCCTTCAGCGCCTTTTTGATAGTCTCAGGGGGCACGCCCAGCGTTGTAAGGTAATCCGCGGCGCATTTACCCATCGATTTTTCGTCCTTGAACGTGAAAGGCGGAGAATCCACCGGCACAGTAAGGTCTACCGCACTGCGTATCACATCCGAATAGCCGGACACGATCGGGCAGTTGTAGCTGTTCACCGCTTTTTTATCGTCGCTTTTCTCGAATACCACATAAGGCATAAATATACGGTCCACGCCCCTGTCCATCAGGTCGTAGATATGGCTGTGCACCAGTTTGGCCGGGAAACAGATATTGTCCGACATCACCGAATGCACCCCGGATTCGTACCGGGCGTAGGTCGAGGGCGAAGACAGCACCGTACGAACCCCACATCCCTCGAAAAGCGTCTTCCAGAACGGATAATCTTCGTACATGTTCAGGCAGCGGGGAATACCGATCACCGGCATCCCGGCGCCTTCGCAGGAATTTTCCTCTCCGAAAAGCAGCGCGTATTTCTCGGTATAGACGTTGCGTCCCGTCACGCTGCCGCAGCCATTGCTGTCTCTTATACACATCTGACGCTGCCGACGATACTCCTTGTGTAGAT
>CALJDR010000006.1 GCA_938023515.1 uncultured Flavobacteriales bacterium | reverse complement strand
CTCGGAGATGTGTATAAGAGACAGGCATAGGCAGCCTTTTGGAGCGGCGAATGATCTCGCTCTCAAGCGGGGAACTGCGCAAACTGCTCGTGGCGCGGGTACTGTCGTTCGCCCCAAGGCTGCTCATTCTGGACAACCCGTTCATCGGGCTGGATGCCGCCTCGCGCGTACTGCTGAGCGATATGCTGTGTGAAATGTCGCAAAAAGACATCCTGCAATGCATCCTGGTGCTTCCCAATCCGGCGGACATCCCGGATTGGATCGACCGTGTACTGCCTGTCAAATCCCAGCACATATACCCGTCCCTTTCCCGGGAGGAATTCCGGCAGGACAAGGCCCTTCTTTCGGAACTTTTCGACGAAACGCTCCCCAACCTGTCGGGTTTCCCTTCCCCTGAAGAAAAGTTGCCGCCGTTTGCCTGCGCGATCCGGATGAACGGAGTAAAGATCGCTTACGAAGGGCGCAAAATACTGGACGGTATCGATTGGACGGTGAATTCCGGCGAAAAATGGGCGTTGGTAGGGGCCAACGGCTCCGGCAAATCCACCCTGCTCAGCCTGATATGCGGGGACAACCCGCAGGCCTATGCCAACGACATCACCCTTTTCGACCGCCGCCGCGGCACGGGCGAAAGCATCTGGGAGATCAAAAAACGGATCGGCTATGTATCGCCGGAAATGCACGCATTCTATCTGGAGCGCATTCCTTGCGCAGAAGTGGTGGCATCGGGATTTTTCGATTCCATCGGCCTGTACCGCAAATGTACGCCCGCCCAGCGCGAGGCGGCCGTCCGGTGGATGCGTATCTTCGGGGCCGATTACCTGTCCGAGCGTTTCTTTACGGACATATCCTACGGTCAGCAACGCCTTATCCTATTGGTACGCGCTTTTGTCAAAGACCCGGACCTGCTGATCCTGGACGAACCGTTCCACGGTCTGGATGCCGGCAAGAAAAAACGGGCCTCAGCGGTGATCGAGGCCTTTAGCCGGCGGCCGGACAAAACCCTGATATTCGTTTCCCATTACAAGGAAGAAATCCCTTCATGCGTAAACCATGAAATGACCCTCAAAAAACCAGCGCAGTGAGGCATCTGTACACATTTTTAGGCAGCATATCCCTGATGCTGGGCATCGTAGGGATATTCCTGCCGTTACTCCCCACCACCCCTTTCTTATTGCTTTCGGCCGCTCTATGGATGAAAGGCTCGCCCCGGATGTACGACTGGCTCACCCATCACAAACATTTGGGCCCCTATATCCGGAATTTCCGGGAGTACAAGGCCATCCCGATACGGGCCAAGGTCATATCCGTCGCCCTGGTCTGGGCCACGCTCCTGTACAGCGCCTTTTTCCTATTCGAAAATCCCTGGATGCGCACCGCATTCATTGCCCTGGCCGTCGGGATCAGCTGGCATATCCTTTCTTACCGGACGCTGAAAACAAAATAACTTTTTTACCGGACAATCCACCCCTTACAAAAATTCCGGCAGGACGCTTACGCCCTGCCGGAACTTCGAACAATTTCCAAAAACTAATCTAACAACTAACCAACTTTATCTAAAGTATATCTTTCCCGAAAGGGGTGAATGCCAGTTTCATCAACTTGAAATGCTGGAGTCCGAACGGAATACCAACGATCGTGATACAGAACAGGACGCCCCACAGCAAATGGGACAGCGCGATCCATATTCCCCCGATGAATATCCAAATGATGTTCATCACCACCGACAGGCAGCCCGGTTCCTGGGGCATATTCATCACCTTGCGCCCGAATGGCCATAGGGACAGCACGCCCAATTTGAAGGCCTGAAAGCCAAAGGGGATGCCGATGATCGTAATGCAGAGTAGAAATCCTGATATGAAGTATTCCACCGCTATCATCAACCCGCCGAATATCAGCCAAATGAGGTTTCCGAGTATTTTCATCGCTACCTTCTTTTAGTTCAAACGGTATTTCTTCGGATGGCGCAATACGTCCTCCATTGTTTTTATCACAGCTATGTTCCTGACTTCGGAGGGGAGTTTTTTCAGTTCCCGGCGGATCTTCCGGCGCGTATCACCCGGAAGGGCGGCTATTTCATGCTTGAGATCGGCCGAAAAGTTTTTATTGCCCAAACGCTCCTGGGGGCGGTAGCTTCCATCTGTGCAGCAACTGAGGCTCTCCAGGATATTATCTACCATCTCTTTGCAGTCCCGGGATATCCGCTGGGCATCCCGGGTCGTTATATGGATCGTACGGTCAGCGCTTTTGCGGCCCATCCGTTCGGCCTGACAGCCCACTTGCCGGGCGCTGCGTTCGATATCGGCCGCCGTCGCGCAGACCGCCGCATAATCGCCCCCCTTATTTCCAAGACGCTCGGCCTGACGGGCCAATTTCTTCGCCTTGCGTTCGATTTTCCGGACATCTTTCCCGTAATTCTGTGCGGAAACGGAAACGGTGCCTATGCTTAGTGCCAAAACGGCCAGTATCAAATATCGCATGCTTACATTGTTTTTTGGTTCTATAGCATAAGACGGTGAATCTTCCGAAAAGGTTACATCGGATTCAATATTTAGGCATTTTTTAACATTAATCGCCTTCTTCCAATGTAAACACTTCATCGACGGTCATCCCGAAAATATGCGCCACTTTCAGGGCAAGGATAGTCGAGGGTACATACCGCGACGATTCCATCGCGTTGACAGTCTGCCGGCTCACCCCGGCCAAACGGGCCAGTTCTTCCTGCGTCATCCTCCGGGATGCCCGCAGAACACGGATATTATTCTTCATCGGCGGCGGATTTTCTGAATTGGTACAAGCGGTAATTGAACGCGATGGCATAGAGCACCAATACCGTAAACATATTGATAAACAGGAACGTGAGGAAGGCTATGTCGAAAATGAACAGGTTGCCAACCAGCAGACAGACATACGAGGCGATCACTGCGATCACCAGCGTACGGCAGCGAAGGTTGGCCACATATTCATCCTCGTCCCTCTCCCGGGAAAAACAAAGCATTAGCAGGCTCACCACCAAGCCGAAAATGACCAACGTAGGGAAGATGTCCGTGTGAATGGTTTTGAAATAAGAAGCCGGAGCGAAGAGATCGTCGGTGCCGGCAAAAGTGAAAACGGTCATTTTCCATTCTATATTCCACCAGCTGAACAACAGGTTGAGCCCCAAGACGGCGAACGGAATGAACATTAATATCCCGGCTTTCTTGAAAGCGGCGGGAAAGAGATAGGTTTTTTCCATGGCTGAAATAGTTTTTGTTTACCGGACAAATGTAAAATATATTTTACACCATGTCAAGTTTATTTTACATTATTTTTCAAGAAAACTATTCTATACGCCTTTTTGTCCCCAACTAAAAAGGTAAAAAATATTGCCCCGTGCAGGGATAAGCCGTATATTTGCCCATCGAAAACAACCGCCGTCGATAAGCGGATAAAACACATAAAAACAATGAGTTCACATCTCTCAGAGCAGGAAATAGTACGCCGCCAGGCTTTGGAAAAGCTCCGCGAGGCAGGCATCGATCCCTACCCCGCCGCCGAATTTGCCACCACCCACCATGCCGCAGATATAAAAGATAACTTCGAAAAACTCGAAGGCACGGAAGTGGTATTGGCCGGACGTATGATGAGCCGCCGTATTATGGGCAAGGCCTCCTTCGCCGAACTGATGGACGCTTCGGGGCGTATCCAGTTGTACATTTCGCGCGACGAACTGCCCGATGGGGAACTGATGTACAATACGGTATTCAAGAAATTGCTTGACATCGGCGATTTCATCGGCGTAAAAGGCAAAGTGTTCCTCACCGGGACGGGCGAGAAATCCGTACATGTGAGCGAACTGACGGTGCTGGGCAAATCGCTCAAGCCGCTGCCTGTGGTCAAAACCGATAAGGACGGAAATGTATACGATGCCTTCACCGACCCGGAACTGCGCTACCGCCAGCGTTACGTGGACTTGCTGGTCAACGACGGGGTGAAAGATGTGTTCCTCAAGCGGACGAAGATCATCAACACGATGCGCGATTTCTTCAACGAGCGCGGTTACATCGAGGTCGAGACCCCCGTGCTCCAGTCCATCCCGGGCGGAGCTTCGGCCCGGCCGTTCGTCACGCATCACAATGCATTGGACATTCCCCTGTATCTGCGTATCGCCAATGAACTGTACCTCAAACGCCTGATCGTAGGCGGTTTCGAGGGGGTCTACGAGTTCTCCCGCGACTTCCGCAACGAGGGCATGGACCGCACACACAATCCGGAATTCACCGTGATGGAGCTTTACATCGCGTACAAGGATTATATCTGGATGATGGGCATGACCGAGCAACTTCTCGAAAAAGTGTGCACGGCCGTCAACGGTAAGCCTGAAGTACAGATCGGCGAGCACCTGGTCAGCTTCAAGGCACCGTTCCGCCGGATGACCATCACGGATGCGATAAAAGAACACGCCGGAGTGGATATCAGCGGCATGGACGAAGCCGCCCTGCGCGAAGCCTGCCGGAATCTCCACGTGGAGATAGACGATTCGATGGGCAAAGGCAAGCTGATCGACGAACTCTTCGGCGCCTATGCCGAAGGCAAGATGATACAACCTACTTTTATCACGGACTACCCCATCGAGATGTCCCCGCTGACCAAGCGTCATCGTAACGACCCGCAGCTCACCGAGCGTTTCGAGCTGATGGTGGCCGGCAAGGAACTGGCCAACTGCTACTCGGAGTTGAACGATCCGATCGACCAGCGCGAACGTTTCCAGTCCCAGATGGCCCTGCTCCAGCGCGGCGACGACGAGGCGATGTTCATCGATCAGGACTTCCTGCGCGCCCTCGAATACGGGATGCCGCCTACCGGTGGGATCGGGATTGGGGTCGACCGCCTGGTGATGATGATGACGGGAGCCCTCTCTATTCAGGATGTACTGTTCTTCCCGCAAATGCGCCCGGAAACCTGGGACGTAGATGGCCAGGACAACAGTGCCGAACTGCTGGAAGCCGGTGTGCCGGAGGAATGGGTGGAACATCTCATTGCCGCCGGGTATGATTCGCTGGAGAAACTCCGTGCCCAGAAACCCACGCAGGTACAACAGGCGATGGGCGGTTACCGTAAAAAGAATAAGCTCGACCTGCCGGCCCTTACGGCCGACCAGATCGCCAAATGGATCGAATAATGCCCCGCTGGCGTGAATAAAAAACAAAACGGCGGGGAATTCCCGCCGTTTTGTTTTTTCATTTAGGTGTTATTCTCGGATTATTCCGCAATTTATTCCTAAATGCCCTGTCCGGGCACGGACTTAACTTTCTTTTGTCTTGCCAAAAGAAAGTTACA
>CALJDR010000005.1 GCA_938023515.1 uncultured Flavobacteriales bacterium | reverse complement strand
CTACACAAGGAGTATCGTCGGCAGCGTCAGATGTGTATAAGAGACAGCGCTCATCGTCGCGGCGCTGTTTGCGCTGATGTGGGCGCTGCTCGCGCACAGCTTTTTGAAGCTTTCGACCGCGACGGGCGCGTCGGGACATACTGTCTACCGCGAACGGACGCTCAAGCGCCAAAGCGCGGACGCGGCGCTTTTCAAAAAGGAGCTTGCGCGCTTTACGGCCCAGCAGTACCGCAGCAGTAAAGTGCAACCGGATAGCAAGAATCGTCCATCGGAGCGCACAGATAGTCACGCCCCCCGCTCCTATTCCAAATACTTTTGCTCCCGTAAAACCATAAAAACAGGAGAAAAAATGATGGATTGTACATTTGAGATCAAAGACCTTCCGGGATTCCGGGTTATTTACTGCCGCCATTACGGTGCGCTCGACCAGATGGAGGGCGCATTCGAACGGCTTTTGCAATGGGCTTATCCGCGCGGGCTCGTTACAGCCCCGGGCATGCAACTACTATCTGTGTATCACGACAACCCCGAGGTAACCCCTACGGAAAAACTGACGGCCGATGCGGCCATGACGGTACCGGGAGATGTCCGTACGGACGGAGAGATAGGCCAATATGAGGTATCCGGCGGGAAGTATGCCGTTGGCCGTTTCGAAATAGGGATGGAGGAATTCCCGGATGCCTGGAGGGCTATGTTCCGCCTGCTGGAAGAACACGGCTGCCGGTGTACCGAGAAGCACCATTACGAAATTTACCGCAACAACCGGGACGAACATCCGCAGCGCAAATGGGTCGTCGACATCTGTATCCCGGTGGAACTGAAATAAAAAGCGAGGGATGTACGGGATTTTGTCTATCTTTGCCCCATGTTTATGCTCTTTAAGAAGGATTCGGCACGATAGATAACCTGCCTCTTCTGCAGGTTATCGCTTCGTTTGGTTCTCCGGGGATTCCCGGAAAGGATTTTCATTGTATTTATCATTCCGGAACGATCTTCCTTCCCCGTATGAGGAGAAAGGGGGACGCCGGTTCAAAATTTTAAAAAGAACATGGACAACCATAAACAAATCACCGATTTCGACCTGAAACTCATCGCCGAATTTTTCAAAGAAATGCCGCGCCAAGGGCCCGGCGGTACCCGGCAAACCCTCCAGGCGCTCGACCTGGTCGGCGAACTTCCTCCGGATGCCCGCATCGTGGATATGGGCTGCGGTACGGGAAAACAAACGGCCGACCTGGCGGCACATACTCCCGGACATATCACTGCCGTGGATTTTCTGCCTGAGATGATCGCCGGATTGGACGCGAGGATGCGTTCGTTCGGGCTTTCCGATAAGGTCACCGGCTTGGTAGGCTCGATGGGAGATCCGCTTTTCGAACCCCGGTCGCTCGACCTGATCTGGGCGGAAGGTTCCATTTACAACGTCGGTTTCGAGGCCGGACTGCGCAAATGGCACGAATTCCTCAAGCCCGGCGGGTTTGTAGCGGTGACCGAAACGTCTTTGCTGTTGGATAAGAAACCCGATGACAGAGGGTACATAGACACCTATTTCCCAGAAATAGATTCCATAGCAGGCAAAGTGGAGACGATGCAGCGCGCCGGCTATCAGCCTACGGCGCACTTCATACTGCCGCCGGAGTGCTGGACGGAGAATTATTACGCACCGCTGGCCGCCCGCGTCGATACTTTTTCCCGGCAGTACGGCCATTATCCGGCCGCCCGGGAGCTGGTAGAGAGTATGAAGAAAGAACAGCCTCATTACCGGCAGTACGGACAGTATTACGGGTATGTGTTCTATATCGGCCGGAAAATCGGGTGATACCTGCCGGTTTTCGCATTTTACCCCGCGCTTTTGGGCGCGGGGTTTTTTATGAAAGCCATTGCGCATGAATAAAATGCCCCGGCAGCCAATAAAAACCTAAAAGATTTTTTCAATGTTAATTATCTCTCCTTTCGGGAGAGATCGGCCTGGGCGTTTTCTCCTCGCGTTGAGCCTTTTAGCTCCACGCAAAAAATAAATGCCCCGGAGGGTGTTTGTAATGTTATTTTTCAGATTTTTGCACGGAAATTGCCACGCCGTTTTTTAGGAATATTCTGAAAGTAAGGAAAAAACGTTCCTTTCGGGCGCAAATATATCCAAAAAGATAATGCTTTCTAACGGCACATCTAAAATACTGTAAATCTTTAACTTTATTAAGTTTTTTTTTACTATCTGTCCGAATTTTTTTCCACGTTTTAAAGGAACGTATTTGTCGGCGTATTGCCACAAAACGAATGAGTTGAGAATACGCCGGAAATATCTCTTAACGGGTTTTTTCGGTAAATTTAGATGAACTTGTATGAAAAAAAGGATTTTGTTGGTCGATGACAAGGACGTTATCGCGAAAATAATCGCCCGGTATCTGTCGGACGAGTTCGATTTTGTCTATTTCGAGAACCCGGTCGGGGCTATTGCCTGGCTGCAGGAAGGGAATATGCCGGATCTGATCATTTCTGACATTAAAATGCCCGAAATGCGGGGAGACGAATTCCTTACGTACCTCAAAAGCAACGAATTGTTTAAGGCACTTCCCGTGATTATGCTTTCGGGCGAGGACAGCAGTTCGGAGCGGGTACGGCTATTGGAACAGGGGGCGGAGGATTATATTGTCAAACCCTTTAATCCGCTCGAATTGAAGATCAGGATATCTAAGATCGTCAAATAATGGAACATACCCTCCTTTATCTGGGTATAGATGCCTCTTTGAGGGATTATTTCGCAAAAGTGACGGACGGGCAGGCAGAGATGCTGTCCGACGACCGCCAGGCAGAGCGCACCATCGGCACTTGTGGTAGCCCGAAAGGGAAGGATGTGATCCTTTTTTTCGAGCAAAAGGACGAAAAGACCGATCCGGCGCGGCTGGCGCGTTTGCGGAAAAAATTCCCCGGGCTTTACCTGATCCTTGTCCCGTCCCAGGAGCTGGATATGGAATGCCGCCTGATGTATATGAAAAGCGGCATCAACGACGTTATGCGCCCCTGCGCGGACGAAGCGTCTGTCCGCGGGAAACTGGACTTCATCTGCCAGCATCGAGCTCATCTGTTAGGCGAAGGCGGGAAAGGGGAAATAAAAGTTTCGTTGAAACTGCCTTTGTGGAAAAGGACGTTCGATATTCTTTTCTCGACTTTTGCAATCCTCGTGTTCTCTCCGTTGCTTTTAGGGGTAGCGCTGGCCGTCCGCCTGGAAAGCAAGGGACCGATTGTCTATCGTTCCAAAAGGGCGGGAAGCAACTACAAAGTGTTCGATTTCCTGAAATTCCGTTCGATGTATACCGATGCGGATAAACGTTTGGGACAGTTCAAGGACCTGAACCAGTATGCTGCTCAGGCAGCCAATGATCCTATGCCGGCAGCTACGGCCGAAGGGTTGCTGGTAGGCGACGATACGGCGTTCGATGCGGACGATGAAATGTTGCTCGTGTCCGACGATTATGTCATCGCGGAATCGGACTATGCCCGGACCAAAGCCGTGGAACAGGAAAATGCGTTCGTAAAACTGGAGAACGACCCCCGTATCACCAAAGTGGGGCGTTTTATCCGCAAATACAGCCTCGACGAGTTACCTCAGCTTTTCAACGTGCTCAAGGGGGATATGTCGGTGGTAGGGAACCGTCCGCTGCCATTATATGAAGCAGAAAAGCTCACCAGCGACGAGTACATCGAGCGCTTTATGGCGCCGGCAGGCATGACGGGGCTCTGGCAGGTGGAAAGGCGGGGTATGTCCGGAAAGATGTCGGCCGAAGAGCGCAAAAAGCTGGACATCGTATATGCCAAGGACTACTCTATCGGATTGGATTTTAAAATATTGCTCAAAACATTCACCGCATTCGTGCAAAAAGAAAATGTGTAAATAAAAAATGATACAAAAGAAATTTTATATAAAATGCCTTTGCGTGGCTTTTGTGGCTGCGTATGCCGTGCCGGCCGCGGCCCAGACCCCGCCGGACGATCCCGTTCGGGGGAAACTGGCCGAGGTGCTGTCTACCAGAGCCGGGCAGGTAAGCGATATCCGCGGCCTGACCAATGACGATTATGTCAATCTGGAGCTTCCTCCGTTGAATGTCCTGCTGGAAAATGCAAGGAACAGCCCGACGGTCGAGTATTTCAATGCCCGGAAGGAAGAGGAATCCCGGGCGCTGAAGTCGATGCAGCGCAATTGGCTGAATTATATCAAACTGAACAGCTCGTACCAGTACGGGGTGACCAATTATTACAGTATGTACGAGTCGGATCCCAATGTCCCGCAGATAGGGGCGCCGACCGAAGCCAGGGGGCTGTGGAACGTGGGGGCATCCCTGTCCATTCCGCTGCTGGAACTTTTCGACCGGCGCAATAAGGTCAAACAGCAGAAAGTCCGGGTGGACCAGGCCGAACTGGAGATCGACCGTTGGTATGACGAACAGAGCCTGAAGATCATCGCAGCCTATTCGACGGCGGTCCAAAACCTGCGGCTCATCAAATCCATATCCGAGGCTGTGGCTATCGCCAATGCGCAGTACAAAGTGACGGAGGCGGATTTTGTCAACGGGAAGGCGGATGCCCAGACGCTCAGCCGGCAGAAGAACATCCAAACCCAGACCATGAACGAGTACCTGCAGGCCCAGGCGGCTTTGAACACCGCGCTGCTGAGCCTGGAAGTGCTTTCCAAAACCAAGATTATCAACAAATAAGGATTAGCCTATGGACTCGATCATCTACGCATTCCGCTTTTTGTACCGCATCCGGTACTGGCTCATCATTTGCCCGGTAGTAGTAGCCGGGATCATCTTCCTGCGGACGGACAAAATGCCCCTGCAATACGAGGTCAAAACGACCATCTACACGGGTGTTATGTCGGGTTACGATATCGAGTCGGGCACCGCTTCCCACCAGGATCAGCAGACGCTCAACAATGCGATGGACAACCTGGTAAACCTCATCACCTCCCAGACTACGCTCAAGAACGTTTCCATGCGCCTGTATGCGGAGAATATGATGTACGGAGATCCCAAGAAAGACAATAATTACCTCCGGGCGTCCAATTACCGCTGGATCTACGGGAAAACACCGCCCGAAGTACGCCCTCTGATCGACAAAAATTCGGAAGAAAAGACCCTGGAAAACCTTTGGGCTTATGAAAAACCGGTCTCGACCAATTTTATTTACGGGTTGTTCAATTATACGCCGCGTTATTACAGTTACCGGGACCTGAGCAAGATCACCGTCCGCCGGATGGGCAACAGCGATATGCTGGAGATCCGCTACACGGCGGACGATCCGGGTATTGCCTACAACACGCTGGTGCTGCTGAACAAGGAATTCATCCGCCAATACGAACTGCTGCGTTTCGGGGAGACCAACAACGTGATCGACTATTTCCAGCATGCGCTCGACAGCATCGGGCGGGAATTGCGCGCGACGGAGGATTCGCTCACCGCGTACAATGTGGAAAAACGCATCATCAATTACGACGAACAGACCAAACACGTCGCTTCGCTGGGCCGCGACTATCAGTTGAAATATGAGGATATATTGCTGAATTACAACAGTTCCGGCAAATTGATCCGGGAATTGGAAGGGCGCATCGACGAGCATGTCAAAAACCTGAAGGACAATGCGAACTTCCTGGCTAAGCTGAAGGATATTTCCGACCTCTCGGCCAAGATCACGATGATGGAATCTTTCCAGCCGGATACCACGCGGACCGAATCTATGGACCTGTTAACCCTTCGCCGACAACTGGATGCGGCCGAGAAGGATTTTACCCAGTTTGCCGACCAAAACAGCGCCCGCCGGTATACAAAAGAAGGCATCTCCTCCGAGTCTATCGTCGGCCAGTGGCTGGAACAGCTCATCCTCCACGAAAAGGCGCAGGCGCAAATGAAAGTGATGGACGACCGCAAGGCGGAACTGGATTCCCAATACGTATATTATTCCCCGATAGGCTCCACGATCAAGCGGAAGCAACGGGAAATAGACTTCACCACGCAATCCTATCTTTCTATCCTGCAAAGCCTCAATGCGGCCCGTTTGCGGCAGAAAAACCTGCAAATGAACTCCGCCACGCTGAAAGTCATCACCCCGCCGACCTTCCCGCTGGAATCCATGCCTTCCAAACGCAAAATGATGGTGGTAGGAGGCTTTGTGGGCACGATCATTTTCATCCTGGGGGTTTTCTTCCTGCTGGAACTCCTCGACCGCACCTTGCGCGACAAATCCCGTGCCGAACGCCTTACCGGCGGGAAAGTGCTGGGCGCCGTGCCCCGGAAGGGTTTCCGGCGGCGGTCTTACCACAAAGAACATCTGGGGGCTTCCATGCAATACCTGGGTAACGCCCTTTTGGATTATTGCAAGCCCGGACAGCAAAACGTGATCAATATCCTGAGCCTGCGCAGCGGCAGCGGAAAGAGTTTCGTGGCCGAACACCTGGCGGAATACTTCCGTCGTAGGGATATAAAAATTGGAGAGGATGTGATCCTGGCGGAATACAAAGCTTTGTACGATGCTTCCGTCCCGGCCTCCCTGCTGGAAAAGGCGGCGGTGAACCTGTTGGTGCTCAAAGCCGACAGCTCGTGGAAAGATACCGATCAATTGCTCTACGACCGGCTCGCACAAAGGGTGGGAGATGCACCGTTGTTCATCTGCCTGACGCAGGCCGACCAGAACGCGGTAGAGACTTTCACCGGTCAGTTGCCTCCCTATACGTTCTTCCGGAAGCTGGGATACCGCTTCTACCAGTTGGGGCTTACCTCGGCCGGTTGATCTTGGGAAAACAAGACGTTTGATGAAGGAAATGGAAGATATTAAAGGATCGATAGCAAGTATTTCACCCCGCATAATCCTCGGGTTGGCTTTATGCCTGGGGGTGGGGGCGCTTGCTATGGTTTCGCTGAGGTACGGCTTTTTGGCCGGCCTTGTCTTCTCGGCAGTGCCTTTTGTGCTTTATCTGACCCTTTACCTGATAAAGAGACCGTATTGGGCCTATACCTGCCTTTTTGTAGTCAATTATTTCATCATGGGGATCGTCCGGTATGTGCCGAAACTGCCGGGCGGGATAGTGATCGATGCGCTGATCATGTTCTCTATCATGGTGCTCCTTATCCGTTCGTGTTACAGGCGGGTAGGCTGGGAAAGGGCTTGGAACGGGCTGTCTGTGGCCGCTTTTATCTGGCTGTTATACTGCGTGCTGGAGGTTTTCAACCCGATGGCCACTCCGTTGGGCTGGGCAACTTCCATCCGGGGCGTAGCGGTTTATTTCTTCTGCATATCGGTGCTTACCCCGATCTTTTTCTACCGGTTCAAGGATTTTAAGCGGATCCTTGTCTTGTGGTCTGTTTTTACCCTGCTGGCCGTGCTGAAAGCCCTGGTGCAGAAATACCACGGGTTCGATACGTTCGAGAAAATATGGTTGTATGAATCGGGGGGGATGACCACCCATATCATTTATTCGGGTATCCGGTACTTCTCTTTCTATACCGATGCCGGGAATTTCGGGTCGGCGATGGGGCTGGCGATGGTGGTCTTTTCCATTGCGGCGATCTATTTTTCCGGAAAGAAAACGAGACTTTATTTCCTGGGCGTGGCACTGGCGGCGGCCTATGGGATGATGCTTTCCGGCACCCGCGGCGCACTGGCTGTGCCTTTTGCCGGTTATTTGATTTACCTGCTCATATCCCGGCAAAAGAGGATCATATTTCTGGGGGCGGCGGCCCTGTTGTCCGGTTTCGTGTTCCTGAAATACACCGATATCGGGCAGAGTAATGCCATGATACGGCGCATGCGAAGCGCGTTCGATACGGAGGACGCTTCGCTGAACGTCCGACTGAACAACCAGAAACGCATTGCTGAATATATCAAAGACAAGCCTTTCGGCTCCGGGCTCGGAATGGGCGGCGGTAAGGCCAAAGCGTATGCGCCTACGGCCTATCTGTCGCAGATACCGACCGACTCCTGGTTCGTGATGATATGGGTGGAAACAGGTATTATCGGCCTTGTCCTCCATTTGGGCATTTTGTTCTACATCCTGTTCATGGGGTGTTACCTGGTGCTTTTCAGGCTAAAGGACAAACAACTCAGGGGCCTTATATGCGCGGTGATCGCCGGGATATTCGGCGTGATGGTCTCGGCCTATGGCAACGAGATATTGGGACAATTGCCTACCGGGATCATTATTTACATGTGTGCGGCCTTTATTTTCCTCAGCCCCCGTTACGACAGAGAGCTATTGGAACGCTGTGCGGAAAAAGACGAAGATTATGAGCACCACCGATAAAAAAATATCGATCGTAACGGTCAATTACAACGGCTGCGAGGATACCTGCCAAATGCTGGAATCCCTCCGGGCGAACGTATCCTATCCCTACGAAGTCATCGTGGTAGATAACGGCTCCCGGTGCGACGAAGCGGCCGTGATAGCCGCCCGTTTTCCGGGCGTAGTTGCCGTACGGAGCGAGGAGAACCTCGGCTTTGCCGGGGGAAATAACCTCGGTTTTAAAAAGGCTACCGGCGACTACATCCTGCTGCTGAACAACGATACTCTGGTGCGGGACGATTCCTTTCGCTATTTAGTGGAGCGGTTGGACTCCTCGCCCGACATAGGGGCCGTATGCCCCAAGATCCGTTTTGCGTTCGCACCGGAGCATGTCCAGTTTGCCGGATATACCCCGCTCTCCCGCATTACCCTGCGCAACGATTTGATCGGGTTCGGCTGTCCGGACGACGGGCGGTTCGATGCTTCGGCAGCCACTCCGTATGCGCACGGGGCTGCCATGATGGTCAAACGCGAGGTGCTGGAACGCGTGGGCGATATGCCGGAAATGTATTTCCTGTACTATGAGGAACTGGATTGGTCTACCCGTATCACGGAAGCCGGATACGAGATATGGTACGAACCCCGCAGCACGGTTTTCCACAAGGAAAGCGCCTCCACCGGTCGCACCAGCCCCCTGAAAACGTATTACCTCTCCCGCAACCGCCTGCTCTATGCCTGGCGCAACCGGAAAGGGGCTGAAAAATACCTGGGCATCGCTTATCAATTGGCGGTGGCCGCACCAAAAAACAGCCTCCAGTGCCTGTTGAAAGGAAAACCCGGTTTGGCGGGAGCCGTTTGGCGGGGGTGCGGCGCATTTTTCCGTCTTCAATCGAAAACAGACCGCAGATCATGAATACTGTACTATCCGCTATAGATACCATTCTTTTTATCCTCCTGGCCATCGGGGTGCTGTACCTTTTCGTATTCGCCCTCTGGTCCCTGCGCCGGGGAAGGGAAAAATTTCCGGCCGCCGAGACCCATCACCGCATCATCGTGCTGATACCGGCGTACAAAGAGGACAGGGTGATCGAGGCGACCGTACGTTCCGTCCTCGCCCAGGATTACCCGCAGGACAAATACGAGGTGGGGGTCATCTCTGACAAGATGGAACCTGCGACAGACCGGAAACTTTCGCAGCTCCCGATCCGGCTGTTCAAAGCGCAGTACCAGGATAGTTCCAAAGCGAAGGCGCTCAATCTGGCGGTTGATTCGCTGGGGGAGGAGCCATACGACATCGTGGCGATACTGGATGCGGACAATACCGTCGGGCCGGATTTCCTGCGGGAGATCAACAACGCGTACGACGCCGGGATTCTGGCCATGCAGGCGCACCGGATGGCCAAAAATCGCAATACCGATACGGCGGTGTTGGATGCGGTGAGCGAGGAGATCAACAATTCCGTTTTCCGCAAAGGCCATGTGAACCTCGGTTTTTCCTCCGCCCTGATCGGTTCCGGGATGGCGTTCGATTATAAATGGTTCCGGGAAAATGTCCGGCGTATATCCACCGCCGGGGAGGACAAGGAGCTCGAGGCGCTCCTGCTGCGGCAGGGGGTGTACATCGGCTACCTGCCCTATGTGGACGTGTACGACGAAAAAACATCCAAAAGCGGGGCGTTCTACCGCCAGCGGCGGCGTTGGCTGGCGGCGCAGTTTGCCGCGCTGGGACAGGGGCTTCGGGATTTTCCGGGGGCGCTGGCTTCGGGAAATTACGACTACTGCGACAAATTGCTCCAATGGATGATGCCGCCGAGGGTATTGCTGCTGGGGGGAGTAGGAATTTGCGCCGTCCTTTCTCTCTTGATAAACTGGACGAGTTCCCTGAAATGGTGGATGCTCTTTTTGATGCTCCTGTTTGCCCTGGCAATGGCCGTTCCGGATTATCTGGTGGACAAGAATTTCAAAAAAGCGATCCGCAAGATACCCCTTCTGGGGCTGATGATGGCGGTCAATATATTCCGCACACGCGGGGCCTCCAAAAAATTCATCCATACCGAACATTCCCATTAATCCGACCGGACCATGAAAATAGCGATAGAAGCACAGCGCATATTCCGCCCCAATAAGCATGGAATGGATTTCGTAGCCCTGGAGGCCATCCGGCAGCTCCAAAAGATCGACCGGGAGAACGAGTATTTCATCTTCGTGGCGCCCGGCCCGGACCGCTGCCTGGAAGAATCGGACAACCTGCGGATCGTCGAGATGAAATGCCCGACCTATCCCCTGTGGGAACAGGTCGCCCTGCCGGCGGCCCTGCGGAAAGTCAAGCCCGACCTGCTGCACTGCACCAGCAACACCGCGCCTATCCGGTGTTCGGTACCCCTGATCCTCACCCTGCACGACATCATTTTCCTGGAAAAACGCCAGGATACCAATAAATCGACCTATCAAAATCTGGGACGTGTATACCGGCGTTTCGTAGTGCCGCGCATTTTGCCCAAATGCGAAAAGATCATCACCGTTTCGCAGTTCGAATGCGACCGTATCCAAAAGGCGCTCGGTCTCCCTGCGGGGCGTATCGTAGCCGTCCACAACGGTTTTGGCCACCATTTCCACCCGGTGGAAAATTACCGGGATACGGTAAGAAAGTACCTGCCTGACGAGCGTTACCTGTTTTTCCTGGGCAATACCGACCCGAAGAAGAATACGCCCGGCACGCTCAAAGCCTACGCTTTGTATGCGAGCCAGACCACAGCCCCCGCTCCCCTCTTGGTAGCCGACCTCCGGGCCGAAGTGGTGGACGGGATCCTGCGGGAACAGGGTATCGAGTTCATCCGCCCGTTGCTTCGCTTGGCCGGATATATCCCCAATACCGATCTTCCGGCCATCTATACCGGCGCGGAAGCGTTCCTCTACACCTCTTTCCGGGAGAGTTTCGGTATCCCGCTGCTGGAATCGATGGCCTGCGGCACGCCGGTGATCACTTCGGATGCGTCCGCTATCCCGGAGATAGCCGGCCCCGGAGCGATTCTGGTCGATCCTTACGATCCCGCCCAAATAGCCGGGAAGATCCGGGAGCTGGAGTGCGATCCGCAGTACCGCCGGGATCAGGTCGCTTATGGGCTCGAACGGGTCAAAGCGTTCTCCTGGGAACAGACGGCGCGGGGGCTGCTGAAAATTTATAAAGAATGGGAAGTTTCTGCCGGGGCGGCCAAATAAAGGTTTATGATCGCCGGGAATAAAAAACAGTTGGAGCATATCGCACGCGAATACTAATTTAAAATCGAGCTATGTCCGTTTTTCGCAAAATAACCGATAGAATGAAACAAAACCCCGGATTGAAAAAATGGGTCTTGTGGGCCGTTTCATCGCCCCGGAATCCCCGGCCGCGGCTGTGGGTGCGGTGGTTTGTGAACCCTTTTATCCATCACAGGGGCAAAGGGGCCGTCGTGCGTCGGCGCCGCTCGCGGATAGACGTATTTCCGTGGCATCGTTTCGATGTGGGAGCGGGCGCTTTGATCGAAGACTTCACGGTGGTCAATAACGGTGCGGGCGATGTGGTGATCGGCGACGGTGCACGCATCGGCATAGGATCGGTGGTGATAGGGCCCGTCACTTTCGGGCCGAGGGTAGGACTGGGCCAGCACGTGTTCGTTTCGGGGTTCAACCACGGCTATTCGGACGGGACCTGCGACTCCAACGAGCAACCCTTGGAGCGCAAGGAAATAGTGATCGGCCAGGAGTCGCATATCGGTGCCAATTCGGTGGTGGTGGCCGGGGTTCATATCGGCGAGCGGGTGCAGGTGGGCGCCGGCAGTGTGGTGACCAAAGACATCCCTTCCTATTGCGTGGCGGTAGGAAATCCGGCCCGGGTGATCAAACGGTACGACCACGAGCAAAAAAAATGGATCAGAACGGAATAATACGGAGACAATCATGCATACATTTCGAGAATATCTCTACTATATACTGAAAAAGCGTTCGGAAAAAGCCCACAGGGCCTATTACCGGGACTATTACAAAAACTACACGGACGCGTTCGAGCGCTGCGACCAGAAGAAAGCCCCCGGCGTGATCCGCCGGGAGATGAAGGCCCTCGAGAAGTATTGGCGGGTAGATCCCGTTCATTATTACCGGTATGGGTTCTACCGCCGGGACTGTGCCCTGACCCTCGAGCAGATGAAACAATATGTGCCCGATTTTTTTGCGTATTATCTCGTATTCCCGATGTCGTTCAAGGACCGCAATATGCTTTGCGAGGACAAGCAGTTGATGTATGCAGTCAACAAAGGGCTGGGTATCCGCCAGCCGAAAACCCTGTTCTTTATCCGGGGGGGCCGTGTGTTGTCCGAAGAACTGAACCCGCTGGACTTGTCCGCCTGCCGGGAGATTCTTGCCGGGAGCAAAGCAGATAAAATATTCGTAAAACCCACTTTCGGGGTCGGCGGGAAAGGGATACAGGTCTTTAACCGCCGGGAGGGCGGTTTTTCCGATCCGTTGAGCGGCGAGCGCCTCGACGCCGAATTCCTTTTCGGGCTGGCGGGTGAAGAATACGTCGTTCAGGAAGGCGTGCGCCAACATGCCGGAATGAACGAGTTTTACCCGCATGCGGTCAATACGTTCCGGGTGATCACCCGCTGCGAGAACGGCAGGGCCGATATTGTGCTCACCCTTTCGCGGATGGGCTGCGGGGGCCGCCAGGTGGACAATGCGAGCAGCGGCGGGGTATATGTGAAGATAAACGCCCTCACGGGCGAACTGGGGGCCGAAGCGATTGCCGATACCCGGGAGACCTTTACCGCACATCCCGACACACACCGGGTATTCGCCGGTTCCCGGATCCCGATGTGGGACCAGGTGCGGGAATTCGCTATCTCGGTGGCTGAAAAATACGCCCCGATAAAATATGTAGGCTGGGATGTCGCCCTTTCCGAAGAAGGCCCCCTGCTGATAGAAGGCAATAATGGGCCGAGTATCGAGATCACGCAGGACCTCTACGGCGGGATCAAAAAATACCTTGACATAGACTGTCCGGACGACTATTGGTATTCGGACAAATATTCGCTGAAAAACCTGTAACACCGAAAGTACGGATGGGAACCCCTAAGGTGAGCGTCATAATCCCGCTATACAATACGCAGGATTATATCCGCCCGACGCTGGAAAGCATCGCCGGGCAGACGCTGCGCGACATAGAAATTATCGTAGTGGACGACGGCTCCACGGACGGTAGTTTGCAGATCGTCCGCGAGGTAGCCGGGGTGGACAGCCGTATCCGAATTTTATCCCAGCCGAACCAGGGGCAGTCCGTGGCCCGCAATACCGGGCTGGAGCAGGCAAAGGGGCGATACGTATACTTTATGGACAGCGACGACCTGCTGGACGCCCAGGCCTTGGAGTGCTGCTATCGGAAGTGCGAAGAAAATGCACTCGATCTCGTACTGTTCGACGCCGATATTTTCGGGGACGAAGGCTGTTTCGATGCGGCGTACTATCATCGCACGGACGGGCTGGAGGATAAAATTTATACCGGGGAGGAACTGCTCCGCAGTCTGATGGCGCGTTATGCCCACCGGGCGTCGGTGTGCCTGAACTTTATCCGACGAGAGTATATGTCGCGCACGGGGTTGAAATTCTATCCGGGCATCGTGCATGAAGACGAACTGTTCACTTTCCTGTGCTATATCCGGGTCGGGAAGGCCGGGATCATCCCCGAAGCGTTTTTCAAGCGCCGGTTCCGGGGCAATTCCACGATGACCGCCCGCGTGTCGATGCGCAATATCCGGGGGTACTTCACCGTGGCCGGCCAATTGCAGCTTTTTGCCCGGGAAGAGACTCCCGGCCGGAAGGAATTGGTCGATACGTTCCTGCGCCGGATGATCAACCCGGCTGTGGGCAAGGCTTACGAACTTCCTCTGCCCCAGCGTCTCTCCGTGGCTTGGGAAGCGGTGAGAAAATATACCCGATACGTCCGTCCGCGTACATTGGCCATTCTTTTGGGAAAGAAACCTTTCGATAAGATACGCCGCCGATGAACTCTACCGGAAAACAACTGACCACAGGCGTATTCTATACGGCCATTGCCAAATATGCGGGCATCCTCGTTTCGCTGGCCGTAATGGGGGTGTTGGCCCGTGTGCCTACCATATCCCAGGCCGATTTCGGGGTGATGGCCATCGCGACGGTCATCATCACGTTCTTCGGTATTTTCAGCGACCTGGGTATCGCGCCTGCCGTGATCCAGTACCGGGACCTCAAAAAGAAAGACCTGAGCCATATATTCTCCTTCACGGTGTGGAGCGGAGCGATCCTGGCCGGGCTGTTCTTTGCCTGCTCGTGGCTGGTAGCCGGGTATTACGAAGAGCCGGCCCTTTTGCATATTTGCCAATGGTTGTCGATCAACCTGTTTTTCGCCTCGGCCAATATCGTGCCCAATGCTTTGCTTTACAAGGCAAAAAGGTTCCGGTTTATCGCTTTCCGCACCCTTGCGGTACAGACGGTCTGCGGTACGGCGGCCATCATAGCGGCCTTGTATGGGATGGGGATATACGCCCTGGTGATAGCCCCGATCGGGTCGAGCATCCTGCTTTTCGCGGTGAACTTCCGGCAGAATCCCCAGCAGTTGCGCCTTACCTGGGGGGCAGAATCCATCCGGAAGATATTTTCGTTCTCGATGTATCAGTTCTTTTTCAATCTGATCAACTATTTTTCGCGCAATCTCGATAAGCTATTGATAGGCAAATATATGAATATGACCCTGCTGGGCTATTACGAGAAATCGTACCGGCTGATGATGCTCCCGCTGCAAAATATCACCCATGTCATATCGCCGGTGATGCATCCGGTATTCGCCGACCTGCAGAACGACCTGAAGCGCCTGTCCGATTCGTACCTGAAAGTGGTACGGATCCTGGCGTTTATCGGTTTTCCGTTGTCGGTACTGCTGTTCTTCGGCGCCCGGGAGATCGTACTGATCGTTTTCGGAGACCGGTGGGAACCCTCCGTGCCGGTGTTCCAGATACTGTCCCTTTCCGTAGGGATACAGATCGTCCTGTCCACGTCCGGCTCTATTTTCCAAGCGGCCAATTCTACCCGTACGATGTTCATAAGCGGGGTGTTGTCCACTGTACTCAATGTAGCGGGGATCGCCTTGGGGATATTCGTGTTCCAGTCCCTCGACGCGGTGGCCTGGTGCATCTGTATCTCCTTCACGGCCAATTTCGTACAGTGCTATTACCTGTTGTACTACAAAGCGCTCCGGCTTTCCTGGGCGCCGTTCTGGAAACAATTCCTCTCCCCGTTCGGACTCACCGCCTTGTTGTCGGCCATACTTTATTTCGCCGGGATGGGCCTTTCCGGGATTCCCCTGATAGGATCGCTGGCGGTAAAGGGAACGATCTTTTTGATCGTCGGGTTGGGATATATCCAGTGGACGGGCGAATACGATATTATCGGCCGGATACGCCGCAAACTAAAAAAGGAGCCTTAAAATTATGCGCAAGAACGACCTGCAATCCCGAACTATAGACGTATTACGGTTCTTACTCATATTCTATGTGGTGCTGATCCATTCCTATTCCTCGACCCGGGGGATGGTCGAGGCGGGCGATTTTTCCGGCTACCGGTTTGTCAGCTTCCTGTTTTCCCTGGAGATCGCCCAAGTGGCGGTTCCTTCGCTTTTCTTTATCTCAGGATATTTGTTCTTTTGCCGCCCACAGCCTTACGGCATGAAACTGCGGAAAGAGGCCAGAAGCCTGCTGGTGCCTTATTTACTGTGGAACGCCCTGATCCTGCTGCTATATTTCTGCCTGCAAAGTATTCCGGCGTTATCCCATTTCTTTTCGGGAAATAACCTTCCGGTACGGGATTACGGTCTGACGGATTTCTTCCGGGCATTCTGGGACGGCGGGGATTGGGACAAAGGAAACGGAACGCCTATCCTGCATCAGTTCTGGTATATCCGCAATCTGATCATTCTGGGATTGGCCTCGCCCCTTATCCGGTTCTATGTAAAGGCGACCGGTTGGTGGGGCGCGGGAGCGCTGCTTCTGGTCTGGCTGTTCTCTCCGGGACAGGCCTTCATGGCGGAGAGTTTTTCCTGTTTCGTTCTGGGAGCCTGCTTTAGCCTGAAGGGGAAAGATTTCCTCGGGTTGTTCCGTAAATATGCCAAAATCGTATACATCCTTTACCCTGTTCTCTTGGTTGTGAACATGGCCTTGCGGGATGTACAGTATATGCTGCCGCTGGACAGGATCGGGTTCTTGCTCGGAATGGTATTTACGGCAAACGTCGTAGCCTACCTTGTCGAGCGGTATGGGAAAAAGAAATCCTATGCATCCCTCCGTGGGCTGGGATTTTTCCTGTTCGCGTTCCACGACCCCTTGCTCACTTTTGTCAAACGGCTGGCCTTGTACTTGGCCGAACCCCCGACGGACCTAAAGCTCATAGCCGTTTATTTCCTGGCGCCGGCCGTTGTGATCGTGATTTCCCTGGTGGTTTACCGCCTGTTGTCCCGGTCTGCGCCTGGCGTTACAAAAATGTTGACCGGACGTTTACCCCTATAACCTGCTCGATATGAAAGGATTGTTTTTAGTCTTCCATGGTTTTGCGGCCCATAACGGTATCAGCAAGAAAATATTCTCCCAACTCGCGGCCCTTCGGGAGTGCGGGCTGGAGGCGGAGTTGTGCTATGTGGCCTGCTCGGCCGACGGCCATTGGAAACGAATGGCAGGGCAACAGATTGTAGAAGATTTCGGGCCCGGCATCCGGGGGAAGATCGGGAAAAGGATGCGCTATGAGGCGCTTACCCGCTATATCCGGAAGAATGGCGTGAAATTCATCTATATGCGCGCCGACCACAATGCCAACCCTTTTTTGAACCGCTGGCTCGGGCAGATGAAACGCATGGGGGTAAAAGTAGTGATGGAGATCCCGACATATCCCTACGACAGCGAGTACAGCCGCGCCCCGCTGCGGGCCAGGGCCGTCTTGCAGATAGATAAAATATTCCGGGGGGCGATGGCGCGACGGCTTTCCCGGATCGTGACCTTCTCCGACCTGTCCGCCATTTTCGGGGTACCGACCATCCGGATATCCAACGGGATCGATTTCGGCGCCATTCCGCTAAAGGCTTCCGAAAACCGACCGGGCGACGTGATCCGCCTGACGGGTGTGGCCGATATCCACTTCTGGCACGGTTTCGACCGCGTGATCGAAGGGATGGCCGAATATTACAGGACATCTCCGGAGCAGGACGTGGAATTCCATGTAGTGGGCAGCGGGGTGCCTTCGCAGTTGGAAATGCTGCGGGCGCTGGCTGCAAAATATCATTTGGAATCCCGGGTGATCTTCCACGGGCCGAAATCCGGAGCGGAACTCGACGCGATCTTTGAGAACGCCGATATGGGGATTGCCAGTCTGGGACGTCACCGGTGCGGGATAGACCGGATAAAAACGCTGAAAAACCGCGAATATGCGGCTCGGGGTATTCCTTTCGTCTATTCGGAAGCGGACAGCGATTTCGATGCGATGCCTTACGTGATGAAGGCTCCGGCCGACGAAAGCCTGCTCGATATCGCAGCGGTAGTCCGGTTTTGCCGGGATAATACCCTTACCCCGGCACAGATACGCTGTTCGGTCGCAGAGTTGTCGTGGACGGTGCAGATGCAGAAAGTATTGAATGAGGTTTTAAACAAGGAAAACGATGGGTTGGATTGAGGTTGTATTTTGGGTGTGTGTACTGCTGGTAGTCTATACATATGTAGGTTACGGGGTGTTGCTTTATGTACTGGTGAAGGCCAAAGAACTTTTCCGTAAGCCGGCCGACCGGAAAGTCCCGGACCAGTGGCCGGAGATTACCCTGCTGATAGCCGCCTACAACGAGGAATCGGTAATAGAGGAAAAGATGGCCAATTGCCGCGCGCTGCAATATCCCCAGGGAAAACTGACGATAGCCTGGGTGACGGACGGTTCTACCGATGGTACGGACCGGCTTTTATCGGCCTACCCTGGGATACGGCTTATCTCGGGCGGTCCGCGGGCGGGAAAAGCGGCGGCTTTCAACCGGGCGATGCTCTATATCTCCACGCCCATCACCGTCTATACGGACGCCAATACGATGCTCAACCCTGAAGCTATATTGGAGATCGCCAAGGCCTTTTCCGATCCCCGCGTGGGCTGTGTGGCAGGTGAAAAACGCGTCGTCAGCCAGCAGGGGCAGGGCGCTACGGTAGGAGAAGGCATTTACTGGAAATACGAATCGGTGCTCAAGGCGCTGGACGACCGGCTGTATACAACCGTAGGGGCGGCCGGGGAGTTGTTTGCTATCCGCACCCCGCTGTATATCGCCCTCCCGCCGGATACGCTGCTGGACGATTTCATCCTTTCGATGGAGATCGCCCGCAGGGGCTATAAGATCGCCTATTGCAAACAGGCATACGCCTGTGAAACGGCCTCCGCCGATATGCGGGAAGAGGCCAAACGCAAAGTGAGGATCGCTGCCGGGGGCCTTCAGTCGATAGGAAGACTCCGGGGGCTGCTGAATGTATTCCGTTACGGGACACTCAGCTTCCAGTATATTTCGCGCAAGGTATTGCGCTGGTCGGCGGCTCCCGTCGCACTATTCCTGCTGGTACCGCTCAATATCCTGCTGGTGGCGGCTGGGGTACATGTTTCCTTGTATGGAACCATATTGGGCTTGCAGGTACTTTTCTATGCGGCGGCGGTATATGGATATCTGTGCTCGGAGAAAGGAAAGGTTCCCCGGTGGGCCTTTGTGCCGTACTATTTCCTGTTCATGAATGCGAACGTTATACGGGGAATGTTCTATCTGCGGCGCAATAAGGGAAAAGGGACTTGGGAGAAAGCCCGGAGAGGCTGATTAACAGGGATTTTAATAATAATTGAAGCCGAAATAGTACTTTGCTGCATGAAAAACGAAACAACAAAGATAAAAACGACCCGATAATTAGAATTGGGGGTTAATTAATGCTAAATTTGTCCACTGATTAAAAATTGATTAGACTGAAAGAGAGAATGAAGAAACGTATTTTGGTTACCGGAGGCGCGGGTTTTATAGGGGCCCATCTTTGCAAGAGATTGCTCGCCGAGGGAAACTATGTGATCTGTCTGGATAATTTTCTCACCGGAAACCGTTCCAGTGTGGTTCCCCTGGAAAAAGATCCCGACTTCGAACTCGTTGAACACGACATTACCGTTCCGTACGATACCCCGGTGGACGAGATATACAATTTGGCCTGCCCGGCCTCCCCGATCCATTATCAGCGCGACCCGATCCGTACGCTCAAGACATCCGTGCTGGGTGCGATCAATATGCTGGAACTGGCCCGGACTTACCACGCGAAAGTCATGCAAGCCTCTACCAGCGAGGTGTACGGAGATCCGTTGGAACATCCGCAGAACGAGCGGTATTTCGGGAATGTAAATCCCATCGGGCCCCGCTCGTGCTATGACGAAGGGAAACGCTGTGCGGAAACCTTGTTTTTCGACTACCATTCCCAACTTGGGGTCAGGATCAAAGTGATCCGTATCTTCAATACATACGGCCCCCTGATGCAGCCCAACGACGGGCGGGTGGTGTCCAATTTTATCCTGCAGGCCCTTAGGGGAGAGGATATTACGATCTATGGGGATGGGGCCCAGACCCGGAGTTTCCAATACATAGACAACCTGATAGAAGGGATGGTACGGATGATGGCACAGGACGATTCTTTCATCGGCCCGGTCAACCTGGGCAACCCCAAGGAATTTACCATCCTGCAATTGGCGCAAAATGTCATCCGGCTTACCGGCTCTTCGTCCAAACTGGTCTTTTTGCCCTGTCCGGCGGACGATCCCCGGCAGCGGAGCCCGGATGTGGCTCTTAGCCGGGAAAAACTGGGCTATGTGACGGATATAGAGTTGGAGGAAGGCCTGGTAAAAACGATAGAATATTTCAAAAACGAAGTCCTGGCATAAAACTAAAGCCGGGCAACCGTAGTTATGGATAAGATATTGAACGTAGACATCGAGCCGTCCGACTATAAAATACTGATAGTCGACGACATTCTTTCGAACGTGCTTTTGCTCAAAGCGCTGCTCAAGAACGAAAAATACCGTACGGTGACTGCCGGGAACGGTACCGAGGCCTTGAAAGCGGTCGAACAGGAGCCGGTCGACCTGATCCTGCTCGATGTGATGATGCCGGACATCAGCGGATTCGATGTGGCCAAACAGCTGAAGTCGGACCCGAGATACAAGGATATCCCCATCATCTTCCTGACGGCCCTCAACAGTACCGCCGACATCGTGAAAGGGTTCCAGTCGGGCGGCAGCGACTTTATTTCCAAGCCGTTCAATAAGGAAGAGCTCATTATCCGCATATCCCACCAGATATCCCTGATCGCCGCCAAGAATATCATCCTGCGCCAGACGGAGGAGCTTATTAGTACGATTAAGGGGCGTGATAAACTTTATTCGGTCATCGCGCACGACCTTCGGGGGCCTATGGGCTCTATCAAGATGATGCTCAATATGCTCTTGCTGAGTACCGATTCCAAAAGCATCGGAGAGGATTCCTTCGAGATGCTCGGCATGGCCAACCAGACGACGGAGGAGGTTTTTGCCTTGTTGGACAACCTGCTTAAATGGACCAAGAGCCAACTTGGACGTTTGAATGTCGCTTATCAGGATTTCAATGTGGTAGATGTTGCTAAGAGCGTTATCGAGGTATTCGCATCGGTAGCTATGCTCAAAAAGATCAATATCCGTACCGAATTCCCAGCGAACCTCGAAGTCCATGCGGATTCCGATATGGTAAAGACTGTGGTAAGAAACCTGTTGAGCAACGCCATTAAATTCAGCAACGAAGGAGGGAACATCGACGTGTCTGTCCGGGAAGAAGGCGATTTTGCTGTGATCAGCATCCGGGATTATGGGCGGGGTATTAAGGCCGAGGACCAGGAAAAATTGCTCCATTCGGATACTCATTTTTCCACGTTCGGCACCAAGAACGAAGAAGGATCGGGGCTTGGCCTGTTGCTGTGCCAGGATTTCGCCGAAAAGAACGGAGGAAAACTTTGGTTCGTCTCGGAAGAGAGAATGGGGTCGACGTTCAGTTTTTCGATCCCGAAGAAACAGCCCTAAGGATTGTCCAGGGATATCTCCATGAATACCGGATTATGATCGCTCCAGGGCTCCGAAGGAGAATAGTACCGTATCCCTTCCAAGGACGGGCTATGCAGTATGTAGTCGATCCTGAGCAGGTGCCAGAACCCCCGGTAAGTATATCCGTATCCACTGCCGCAGGTTTTGAATCCGTCCGACAATCCCTGTTTCATCCGGCGGTATACATAGGAAGCCGGCGTATCGTTGAAGTCCCCGCAGACTACTACCGGACTCTTTGTCGTATCGATGATGGCGCGCACCATTTCCGCCTGTGCCGCCCGTCGGCAGAAGTTGTCCTTCAACCTTCCGATCACGGTTTCCATTGCTTTTTCCGTGTCCGGGCCCATTTCTACGGCGCCCATTTTTTTCAGGGCGGCTATTTCCGCCCGGCTTTGGCTGATGCTCGTGGTCTGGAGGTGATTGTTGAATATGCGGATCGTATGCCCTTTTACGGAAATATCTGCCCAAAGGGAGCTGTTGTCCGTATCGGGAAAAGGGATATAGGCCGAATCCGTAATGGGGAAACGGCTGAAAAGGGCTATTGCGCCGGGCTTTCCGTGGTTTTCGGGGATATAAGAATACGGCAGGAATCCGAATGCTTTGCGGATACTGTCCACATTGTATTTATGACCGGCAAGGAATTCCTGCAGGCAAACCACGTCCGCACCCTCCCGCTGCATTATCTGGGCGATATGCTCCACGGAAAATTGGAGATCGCGTTCGCTGCGGAATCCATAGACGTTGTAGGTGGCTGCCTTCAGGTCGTACGGTTGCCCGGTGTTATCGGATGGTATTCGGAAACAGGAAAATATAAAGCTCCCGTTCAGTGCCAGAGCGGCGAGCGGAAGAAGTGCCCACCAGCGTTTTTTCAGCGCCCAGAAAACGGCCAGAACCAGATCGGCTATCAGAAGTACGGGAAGGGCCAGCCCAGTCAGGGCGATGCTTCCCCACCGGCAGGGGTCGGCCTGGTCGGCCAGCCAGCCGGTTATGCTGAGCAATACGACGATAATCGTCGCCACAGCTATCAAAGAATCTACCAGGTAAAAGACGGCTTTGCGCGCCATAGGACTTGCGGATTTAGATGAAAATTCCGGACAAAAGTAAGAATTTATCGGCTGAAAAAAGGTTTTTGGCAAATAAGATACCCCCTCACTTTTTACAATTTCATACAGATGCAGGATAAGACAATCGGTAGCCCCCCCGGTCCATCCGCGTGGAGAACAATAAATAAAATCATACTTTTATAATGCGATATTACGGATATTTGGATACTTTTACTCCTTTAAACCTATCATGAGATCGGGACATCTGTCTATATGGATATTTTTCCTGTTTTTCCTTTCGGGAGCTTCGGGAATATGCAAGGCCGCTTCGGGCAATGGAGGCCAGGTATTATTCATCAGTTCCCATTCCCCCACGCGGGACGGGACCATGAACACGGTTCTGTTCTTTATCGAAAGCCTGTCCCCAAGGATAAACAGTAAGATAACGGTCGAGTATATGGATGCAGAGTCCTACGAAGGGCTCAGGCAGGGAAAGGAATGGATGGCCCAACTTTTCAAGTCGTATTCCAAAAAGCCGGCTGTAGTCGTTATTCAGGGACCGGAAGCCTGGGCAGCCTACCGCTATACCTGTCCCGACGATTGGAAAGATATCCCTATCGTGCTGGCAACGATGAAAGAAAGGGTCGTCGATCCGTTTAATTCTCCGACCGATACGATAAGGGGTCTGCAGGATATGCAACAGATCGAAGAAACTTTCGGGGATTTCCATGTTACGGGGTTCTATCTTACGGACTATTTCGAACAAAATCTTGAGCTGGTTCGCCGGCTTCAGCCCCAGGCGCGGCATATCGTTTTCCTTTACGACGATCCTTATGGATTGGGCTTCTTTGAAAAATACCTGACTGGTATCGTATCGAAGGCAGGATTTGATAACCTGATCTATCTCAGCGGCCAGGAGTTCTCGACCCAGCAAGTCCTTGATACGATAGCCGGGATGGACCAAACATACGCTTTGGTTTCTGCCGGATGGTATACCGATGCGGACCATTACCGGCATGCCTATTCGATGCTCAACAATGAATTGAATTGGGATTATTCGAAGTACGTATACATGATGTCCGACTGGGGACTGACCAATATAAGCGAATTGGGAGGGTATTACGCCTCTTCCCGGGAAAGAGGGCAGGCCTTGGCCGACCTCACCTATCAGGTATTGACCCAGGGTATCGAAAATGCCCCTGCATTTGGCCCTATTCCGGTAAAACCGCGCTATCACATCAATTATGTGACTTTAAAAAATGCCGGGATTGATCCGGCCCGGGTGCCGTCCGGCTCTGTTTTTTACAATCAGGAACCTTCTATATTCCGCGAATACCTGTGGGAGACGGTGATGGTCACCCTTTTGTTCCTGGCTCTGGTCACGATCCTGATCCTGGTCTTTTTCCATCGGAGGAAGCAAGAAAAAATCTACCGGAAAACCAACGGAAAAATGAAGCACCTGGTGGAAATGATGCCCAATATGGCCGTCATTTTCGACCGGGGGCTCCACATTCAGGAGATCATCAATCCCCGGGAGGATATGGAGATCGGAAATCTGGTCGGCAAGCATGTCGACGAATTGGAAGGTATCCTCCATTCGTCGCGGGAAGAGGGTCGCCAGATGGCTGAAAACATTCGTCAGACGGCTTCTACGGGAGGAATATGCTCTTTCCACTATAAGGTCGAAGGCAAACGGGGCGTTACCTATCTGGATGCCCGTTCGGCGCCTTATGAAGACGGGGTCATTTGCTTCGTCCACGATGCGACGGCTCACATAGCCGCCAAAAAAGAGGTTTCGAGACTGCAGACCTTTTTACAGTCCATAGTAGATAACCTTCCGGTGGGATTGCATGTCAAAAACGCTTCGGACGAATTCCGCTATGTGCTGTGCAATGAAAAATCACACGATTTCTATAATTCTTCCGGTCATCGTCTGCAGGTAGGGAAAAACGACTTCGAGACCGGGGCCCTGTCGGCAGAAGAATACCGGGCGGACGACCTTAAGACTCTGGAAAGCGACGAGCCGCTCACGTTCGACCGGTATGTGTACGATGACAAAGGAAATTTAGTGCGCAGCGGGATGGCTACCAAAAGTAAGCTGGTCAACAACGACGGGTCGTGCTACATCATCACCGTGCTGGTAGATCTCACCCAAGACCGCGAAAAGGAAAGGGAGCTGTATAATGCGAAGCAAAAGCTGTCCATTGCGATGGATGCCGGTTCGTTGGCCGCCTGGAATTACAATCCCGAAAAGAATTGGTTCGCATCCCTGCACAGCCAGACTATTTCGGGCGACGGATTCCATCTGGAAGATGCTTACAAGCGGGTACATCCGGACGACCTTCCCAAATTCAAGGCGATGATGGAAGGCCTTATCCGCGGGGAAAAGGAAAATACCAAGGAAATCCTGCGGTTTGACCAACAAGGACGATATGAATGGTTTGAAATATATGCCACTGTCATTAAAGACCCGTTCGGCCGCACCGAGCAGATCATAGGCACCGAGAAAAATATCACCCATACGGTAGAGGACGAGCGGAAGCTGCATGAATATGCGTTTAAATTCGATATGGTAAGGCGCTCGGGCGGTTTTGTCCAATGGGATTACGACGTGCCTTCCCGGACGTTCTCCTCGCCGGACCCCCAATCGTTCCTCCATCAGGGGCTGTCTTTGGAAAAGTTCATGACGGTGATCCATCCCCAGGATGCATCCCTGCTGTTGCATGGCCTCGAACAACTTTCCGAAGGAAATGTAGACACCCTTACGCTCGAAGCCCGGGCCAATCTGACGGGCAGCGGTTATCGGTGGGTAGAAATGTACGGGGTCGTGTTCGCCCGTGACGAACACGGCCGGGTGATTACCGTCAGCGGGTTGCGCCGGGATATTTCGGAGATGAAAAAGATCAACGAAGAGCTCGTCGTATTGCGTGATAAGGCTGAAGAATCCAGCCGGTTGAAAAGTGCATTTTTAGCTAATATGAGCCACGAGATCCGCACGCCGCTCAATGCGATCGTCGGATTTTCCAACCTGATCGCCGAGACCGAGGACAAAGAGCAGATACGGGAATATTATAATATCGTACAAACGAACAACGAACTGTTACTGCAACTGATCAACGATATTCTCGATCTTTCCAAGATCGAATCCGGGCAGTTGGAATTCGTCTACACCGACGTGGATATATGCACCGTTTTCCGGCAGCTGGAACAGGTATATCGGCAACGGATAAGACCGGAGGTGGACCTGATCTGTGAGCTCCCCGATGAATCCTGCATCATCCATTCAGAAAAGAACCGACTGACACAGGTACTCTCGAATTTCCTGAGCAATGCGTCCAAATACACTTCGAAAGGCTCTGTCCGAATGGGTTATAAGCGCGTAGGCAAGGAGTTGTATTTCTATGTGACCGATACGGGGAAGGGCATTTCCCGGGAAAATCAGGTTAGGGTATTCGAGCGTTTTGTCAAATGCGATGCTTTCGTCCAGGGTACAGGCCTGGGATTGTCTATCTGCGATGTGATCGTCAAACATCTGGATGGAAAGATCGGGGTGGAATCCGAAGAGGGCAAAGGTTCTACTTTCTGGTTTACCATACCTGCCGTTCCGTTATCCGAGCAGGATACGGATGTCCCTTCTTTTGAGAATCAACCGGACCAACCGGAGAAAGAACCTATGAAAATGCATGGAAAATCGATCCTTGTGGCCGAAGATAACGACAGCAATTACCTCTTGCTATCCACTATCCTGAAAAAAGAATACCTCCTTACCCGGGCGGTGAACGGGGCCGAGGCGGTTCGCCTGTATCATGAAATAAAGCCGGACCTTATCCTGATGGATATAAAGATGCCGGTGATGACTGGGCTCGAGGCCACGGCCGATATCCGCAAGGCAGATAAAAAGATTCCTATCATTGCCCTGACGGCGTATGCTTTCGGCTCGGATCGGGATGAAGCGATAAATGCCGGATGCGACCGGGTGATGACCAAGCCTATCAATATCAAGGAAATCAAGGATATGCTGTCCAAATTGCTCGGCGACTGATCGTTTGCCCCGGCTTCTACCCCCTGAATACAATATGAATACCTGTATGCCCAAAGAACAAAGATGGCCGCATTTTGCCTTGGTGAGGCTGACGGCGAGCCTGTTGTTCCTTTTTCTACTGCCGTTTTCGCTAAAAGCGGATCCGAAAACAACTGGCGGGGACTATATCCTGTTTTTAAATTCGGTAAGTTTCAGCGAAAGTTGGACCAACCGGGTATACCGCTCCATCGAATCTTCCCTCGAAGGAAAAATCACCGTAAAAGCCGATGAACTGTATGTCCCGACTATTACCGATATGCAGCAGGCGGAAGAGCGGCGGGAAGCATTGTTGCAAAAATATCCACAGCCGCCGCGTTTGGTCGTATTCTTCGGCGATCCGGGTTGGTTGTTGTGCCGTCCTCTTTTCGACGGACCCTGGAAGGGAGTGCCGGTCCTGCTTTGCTATTCGATGAAACGGATCCCCCGTACTTTTGAAGATCTGCTGGCCGGGAATTGGAGCCCCGGACATACGGAATTGTCCGACTCCCTGCCCGCGAAATACGATATGACGGTTCTTCGGCAGCCTTTCTATATCAAGCAGACCCTATCCCTGATGAAAGACCTTCTGCCGGATATGCGGAAAATCGTCTTTATTTCCGACAGCCGGTATGTGAGCCGACAGGCCCGCCGGGAGGTCAAAGATGTAATGCGTACGGATTTTCCGGACCTTCAGCTGGACTCCCTTATATCTCCTGCCCTGAGCACACAGAACTTGCTGGATAGCCTGGATAGCTATAGGAGTGAAAACGTGGGAGTCATTTATTACTCCTGGTTTGTGGACAGCGGGGCCGCCAATGCAGGAGGGTTTCTGGACGACAAGGTGCAAAAGATCGTGGACAGTTTCTCCGAAACCCCGGTCTTTACCCTGTCGGATGCCGATACCGAATCCGGGGATTTTGCCGGGGGCTATTTCATCTCGGCTGCCGAATTCGGCCGTACGGCTACGGAGGTCATTCAACGGATATTGGCCGGTACGCCTGCCCGGAATATTCCGGTGGGGGACGGCGGAGTACCCGGGGCCCATCTGAACTACCGCCATTTGGTGGGGCACCATATCGATCCGTCCGCCCTGCCGTCCAATGCCCGGTATTTCCAAAAACCGTTGTCTTTCGTGGAGCGGAACAAACCCCTTCTGATAAGTTTGGTATGTATCGCTTTTCTGATCATAGCATTGATAATCACCTATTTTAGGTATTCCTCCCAGCGGCGCAACCAGCGCAAAAGAGAGCTCGAACTGCTCGGCGGGTACAAACGTTTGGTGAACAACATGCCGATCGTGTATGTGCAAGGCCGGCTTATCAGCGACGGGCATGGCGGTTATTCCGACTATGAACTATTAGATGTCAACCCGGCCTTTGAAAAGGTGTTCGGCGTCGACCGGCAGACGGCTATCGGCCGCCGGTTCTCGGATTTGTTTCGAAATTATCCGTTCTATCAGGATATGCAGGAGCATATCGGGCGCAATATGTCCCTCGAAATGACGGACGCCTCTGGAAATAAACGTTATTTCGATAAGTTAGTCATGGACTCCCGGGAGAATATTTTCGACGTATTTTATGTCGACAAGACCGAAACCCGGCAGGCCTATGCGCGGATCGAGGAGCTGAATGAGATGTACGAACTGTTGCTCAAAGCTGCCCGGATGACTATTTGGGGCTGGGACCTGCAGGCCCGGAAAGTGGAATGCGACGTGGAGTATTCTTTGGATATAAGCGACCCGGCCAAACGGCACCTGGTATTTACCGAAGAGGAATATTTTGCCCGGATACATCCCGACGATCTGACTGCAGTGCAGGAAGGGCTGCGAAGGTTGGCGGCCAACGAAACGGTTGCGCTCAACGTGTCTTTCCGCATTACCTTCACCACGGACCAGTCCCGTTACCACTATATCGAGAGCTATGCCAGCGTAGCCCGCCGCGATGAAAAGGGGAACCCGACCATGCTTGTAGGGGCTTCGATGGATATTACCCGCCGCAAGGAACTGGAAAACGACCTGGTGGAGGCCAAGACCAAGGCCGAGGAATCCAACCGGCTGAAAAGCGCTTTTCTGGCCAATATGAGCCACGAGATCCGCACCCCGCTCAATGCGATCGTGGGATTCTCCGGCATCCTGACCCAGACGGACGATGAGCACGAAAAACAGGAGTACGCCTCTATTATCGAGAACAACAACCAATTGCTGCTCCAGCTGATCGGGGATATCCTCGATTTGTCCAAGATCGAGGCAGGCGTCCTCGAATTTTCGTCGGCCGGGGTGGAGCTCCACCCGCTGTTGAGCGAAGTGGCGCAGGCCGGGCGGCTGAAACTCCAATCGGATCAGGTAGAAATACTCCTCGATGAACCTTTGGATCCTATCTGCATCCAGACCGATCGCAACCGTGTCATGCAGGTGATCACCAATTTTGTCAACAACGCCCTGAAATTCACCGAATCGGGAAGTGTTCGTTTGGGATACCGGCTGAGGGAAGACGGTATGGTCTATGTGTACGTATCCGATACCGGATGTGGGATACCGCCGGATAAACAGCGGTCGGTATTTGCCCGTTTTGTGAAACTTAACACATTCAAGCAAGGTTCCGGGCTGGGGCTTTCCATCTGCGAGAGCATCATCGATCGTCTGGGCGGAAAGATCGGGGTCGAATCCGAAGAGGGCAAAGGTTCTACGTTCTGGTTTACCCTGCCGTATCGCCCGACAGAAATGCCGATGCCCGAACTCCCGGAAAAAGTCATCGTCCCTAAGCCCGTCGAAAAAGAGGAGCGGATCAAGATATTGGTGGCCGAAGACAATGCGAGCAACTATAAACTGTTCGAATCCGTCCTGAAAAAAGATTACGACCTGATACACGCTTGGAACGGACAGGAAGCGGTCGAAATGTTCAAGGAACATGTCCCCCAGCTTATCCTGATGGACATCAAAATGCCGGTACTGGACGGATACCAGGCTACCGCTGAGATTCGGAAGTTGTCGCAGGAAGTACCTATCATCGCCGTGACGGCCTATGCGTTCGAAGGGGATGAGGTGAACATCATGAACAGCGGCTTCGACGGGTATGCCTCCAAGCCTATCCAGGCACAGGGGTTGCGGGACAAAATCTTGTCCCTGCTGAAAAAACGCCTGATCTTCGTCTGAGTTTTAGAAAGACAATATCCATGTAAAAATCCCGGCTTTTCGGCCGGGATTTTTGTGTCAGAATATTTTGGAGGTTCCCAGCAGGCAGCTCACGTATTGCTCCTCGATACCCAACTCTTCCATCCAGTTGCGCGTGTTTATAGTTTGGAGAATGTGGGTGTTGAACCCTTTCCCGATGTCGTTGTTGTATACCCATGTCGGGGTGGGCCACAGGCAGGCCCGGAACCGAATCGTCTGGTAGAAACTTTTGCGCACTCCGGCCTGCCCATGGTGGGCCATCTGGAGGTAATCGCAGTCGAGCTCTTTCTTCGGCGTATGGGCCAGGAGCTTGTCCCCGCTTTCGATGCCCAGATCGGCCAGGAACAGGACAGAGCGATGTTTGTCCCATACCCGTACGACCATGCTGGAATTGTTGTACACGTTGGTCGTGATCTCCGGGTTGGTCACACCGAGCACTTTCAGGTTCATCCCATCTATTTTCATCGTCAGACCCGGTTCTTTCAGGTCGGTTTCCGGGATACCTAAGCTATCTATCAAATGGTACAGTTTACGGGCATGCGGGGCGCTGCGTTCCAGTTTGTAAAGTTCTTCGGGGAAACGGGATTGCAGGATGGATTCCACGCGGATACCGTTGGGATGCTCCAGAATGTCTATCAGGGCCCCGATATGGTCCGGGTGCGGATGGGTGACGATCCACAGGTCTACTTTCCCGCCCAGGGCCGCGATAAATCCTCTTAAATAGGGGGCCTCCTCGCGGTAGCCGCCGTCCATCACGATCACTTTGCCTTTGTCGGTCTGCATGACGTAGGAATTCCCGATCTTGTCCGATTGTGCGGCCAGTTGCCATAGGGAAAATCCGCCTTTTGCACTGGCGGTGATCGATAGTAATCCGCATACGGCGGCGAACATCCATTTTTTCAGCATGATTTATTTTGTTTATGGTTCCCTTTGTTTTGCGGGCCCGGGATAGCTTTACCTGATAGGTTGTAAAGGGTACAAGATAGGGGAAGCTGTCCAAAATTGCAAGGATACTTCGTACTTATTTTGCCCGGAACCGCCCCCGTGATTATATTTGCCTTGTGAAAATCACTAAGACCAATGCCGCCCGGCTGTTGGATAAAGCCGGGATAGAATATGAGCTGATCCCTTATCAGGTGGACGAGGGCGACCTTTCGGCCGCACACCTGGCCGGACAGCTCGGAGAGGATGTGCGGCAGGTATTCAAGACGCTGGTCCTGCGGGGTGAGCGTACCGGGCTTTTCGTGTGCGTCGTGCCGGGCGATTCGGAAGTGGACCTGAAAAAAGCGGCCCGGGCCGCCGGGGACAAAAAGGCCGACCTGATCCCGATGAAAGAACTGTTGCCCGCTACCGGTTACATCCGGGGCGGATGCTCGCCGATCGGCATGAAAAAACCTTTTCCCACTTTTATTCATGATACCTGTAAAGATTTTTCCCGGATTTATATCAGCGCCGGGATGCGCGGGCTCCAGATAAAAATAGCGCCCGCCGACCTGCTGTCGTATACGGGCGCCACGGTATGTGACCTTACAGCGGATTAATACCCGATCGTAAAACGCTCCCGGTGGTGCTGTGGGTTTTCGGCCTCGTCCACCATCGCTTTGGCATAATCCTTTACGGAGATGCTGCTTTTCCCATCCTTGCCGACGATTAGATGATCTGCCCCCAGCCGGTATTCTCCTGTGCGGGGGCCGGCCGTAAAATTTCCGGCGGGGGAAAAGAATACCCAGTCGAGTTCTTTTTCAGGCTGCAGGTATCGGTAGAATATCTCGGCCAGGCTTTCGACCCCGCCCCGTATCTCTTCGGGCAGGTTTCCGTCCATCACCCGTTTCCCATCGGGTAATAACAGGCTTCCGGCTCCGCCCACAATTTGCAGCCTCTTTATCCCGGCCTTTTTTACGGCGGAAATGATTTTCGGGTAGTTAGTCATCGTATCGCGGTAGATATCCGGATTTTTCCACCCCGGATTGTAGGCCGAGATGACCGTGTCAACCCCTTTCAGGACCTCGGCCAAAGCGGCCTCGCTGGTTACGTCCAGTTCTTTTTTCTCGAGGGTCGGGCTTTCGACGGCGATACTGGCCGTATTGCGGGTGATAGCCACCACGGGAACTCCCCGTCCGACGATCTCTTCCAGGATGGCACCGCCCACGAATCCGGTAGCGCCGATCAAGGCTAATTTCTGGGTTTTCATAGGGTTATGTTCTTTTCGGGTTTGTGTGTCCGTTCAAAAAATTCCGGAGCGTTGTCTTTCGAGCAGTATTTTCTGGAGTAATTCCGGGTAGTCGGTGGTAATGAAATCCATGCCCAGGTCGAGCATTTGGTTCATTAGTTCCTCGGTGTTCACCGTCCAGACATTGACATTCAGTCCCAGGTCATGGCAATCCTGCACCCAATTCGGGTTTTTCTGGAACTGGGAATAGTGGAAGTCCACCCCGGTGTAGCCCCGCTGTTTTACTTGTTCCGGGGTCATTTTGTTGCTCAGATAGGCGATCTCGGCTTTCGGGGCGATCTTCACGATCTCGTCGCAGATGGTCGGCATGAAAGAAATGTAGTACACCCGGTCGGCCAGTCCCATCTGGTTGACCATAGCCACGATGTCGCGGGTGGCTTTTATCATTTTTTCGTCCGTGGAATGCTCCTTTATTTCCAGCACGAGCAGGGCGTTCTGACACTTTTTCAATGCTTTCAGGTATTCCTTGAGGGTGGGGACCTTTTCACCGTTCGACAGCTTGATATCTTTGATATCCTTGTACTTCGCATTTTCGATCAGGATCTTGTCCGGACCTACATGCGGGTCGTGGTTCACCACCAGCACGCCGTCTTTGGTTTGCAATACATCGCATTCCGACCCGAAGCATTTGATCTGGTCTGCCTTCTGGAGGGAGGCGATGCTGTTCTGTGCGGCGCCGTCCGCCCGCCAGTAACCCCGGTGGGCTACTACTTTGGCTTGGGAGTAAACCGTTGCCGAAATGAGTGCGAGGACCGCCAGGGCGAAAAATCTTGTAGCTTTCATTATCATGAAGTTTTTGTTTGCATATCAGAGAAAGAATCGGGCCGTAAACCGGATCCGATCATTTTTTGAAATCTGTTTTACCCTCCGGGGTAAAACAACAGTCCAACGGAATGTCTTCCGGGGTCGTATCGGATATCGGCTGTTCTTCCGGCGGAAAAAAAGACAGGCCCGCTTTTACGGCATCCGGGCGGCATTGCCGCAGAAAACGGTCGTAAAATCCCCGACCATACCCAACCCGGTGTCCTGCGCGGTCGTAAGCCAGTAGGGGGATGACGATCAGGTCGATTTCTTGTGGGGCGATGGGCCGTAAACCGGTCGTATCGGCCGGTTCCGGGATTCCGAAAGAATTCTCGGCCAACAGGCCCGTATCCCCCAGAGCATAGCAGGACATCGTCCCCTTTTCGAAGTCGGAAACGGATACCACGGCTGTTTTCCCTTGGGAAAAGATCGTATCCAACAGCGGATAGGTATCGATCTCGTGCAGCCTGCGGATAGGCAGGAACACATGGATGTTTTGTGCGACGGCGAACTCAGGCGACTCCATTGCCGTCCGGCAGGCCGCGAGCGAAAGGGCCTCCGCTTTGGCGGGCGGTATATTGGCCCGCAGTTCCCGGTAGGCTTTCCGGAGTTCTTTTTTGGAGGCCATGGCCGTTATTTCTTCAGGTATTTATCCAGCCATCCGAAGAATTCCGCCTGCCATACCAGGCTGTCCTGTGGACGGAGTATCCAGTGGCATTCGTCGGGGAAAAGCACCATACGTGCCTCTATTCCCCGCAGCCGTGCGGCCTGGAAAGCCTGCATGGATTGGTTGGTCGGTACGCGAAAATCCTGTTCGCCCTGCATGATCAGAATCGGGGTATCCCATTTGTCCACGTAGGACGAAGGGGAGAATTCGTTGTACGAAGGGTTGCTCCGGTCCTGCCAATAGGGGCCGCCGAGGTCTTTGTTGGCAAAAAATACCTCTTCGGTCGTGCCGTACCAGCTCTTCATGTCGAACGTTCCGCAATGGGCGATGAAAGTCTTGAAACGGCCTTCGTGCTTGCCGGCCAGCATATACACGGAATAGCCGCCGTACGAGGCGCCGACTGCACCCAGGCGCTCTTTATCTATGTAAGGTTCGCGGGCTACGTCGTCGATAGCCGTCAACAGGTCGGTAATGGCCTGTCCGCCCCATTGTCCGGAGATCTCTTCGTTCCATTTCACGCCGAATCCCGGGAGGCCCCGGCGGTTGGGGATGACTACCACATAGCCCTTTGCCGCCATCAACTGGTAGTTCCAGCGGAAAGAATACGAGGGGGTAAGGGGTGTCTGAGGGCCGCCCCCGCAGAAGAGCAGGGCCGGGTATTTTTTGGACGCGTCAAAATCCGGCGGGAGTATGACCCAGGTAAGCATGTGTTTCCCGTCGGTCGTGTTCACCCAGCGCTCTTTGATTTCGGAGGGTTTGATGTCTTTGAATATCGCCCCGTTCACATCGGTCAGGTACCGGTATGTGCCTTTTTTCAGGTCGTAGGAGACGATCTCGTTGGGGTGGTTGAAATCGTAGCGTTCGGCGATGATGTTCTTGCCGGTGAGCAGGAATGTGCCCACGCAGGCTTTGCCTTTTGTCAGCTGGGCGATGCAGGCGTTGGGCGATATTTCGTTCAGGCTCTTGGGCATCCGGAATTCGAACAACTGTTCCACCGCATTGAATGCGGTACGGAACACGATCGCTGCGCCCGTTTTTTCCCAGGCGAACTCTTCGACGGTCTCATCCCAGCGGTCGGTCAGGTTATACGTCTTCCCGGTGGCCCATTCGTAGAGCTTGATATCGTTCTTGTCCGCTTCGTACCCGTCTTCGTCCATCGAAAGCCAAGCGATAAAACGTCCGTCCGGGCTCCATGCCGGGCAGGTGTCGTATCCGTTGTTGCCTTTGGTAAGGTTTTCGGTTTTTTTCGAGACCACGTCGTAGATGTATATGTCCGCGTCGGTCGAAATGGCGGCCTGGGTTCCCTGTTTTTTCTTGCAGGTGTAGGCTATTTTCATCCCGTCCGGACTCCAGGCGAGTTGCTCGGCCCCGCCGAAAGGCGTCAGGGGGCTGTCATAAGGCTCTCCCTCCATGATATCCGTTCCTGTGCCAGATACTTCCGTGCCGTTGAACGGGGCATAGAACACATGCGAGACCATATCGTCTTCCCAGTTGTTCCAATGGCGGTACATAAGGTCGTCGATGATACGCACGTTGGCTTTGGGCAGTTCCGGGTAGAGTTCGGCCGGGGTCTGACGGAATTTTACGTCCCGGGTGAAAAGTACCGCATCCCCTTTGGGAGAGAATTTGACGTTGGCGATGCCGCCTTCGATGTTGCTGGCCTGCCGTTTGTCTGTGCCCGTGGCGGTCATGGTCCAAAGCTGGCCTTCCTGCATATAGGCGATACGCCCGCCGGGGGTAATGCCGATGGCCTGGGCGCTCGTTTGCCCGTCGGTAAGCTGCCGGGAGGCGCCTGAAAAGTTGCAGGCAAAGATATGGGTGGTACCCTTGTCGGCATGGGTATCGTAGGTGGTTACGTTGTACAGGACGGTAGAGCCGTCCGCACTCACCCCGGCGAGGTTTACCCGTCCGAGTTGCCAGAGTGTTTCCGGGGTCATTACCCCGGTCTGTGCCTGAGAAACTGTTGTCATCGTGAAAAATAGAAGGAAAATAAAAACTCGCCTGATAATCATGTCGTGCGGTTGTTTTGGTTGATTTCTGATGTATCCAAAAGTATGAAATAATATGCGGAAGTCAAAAAAGAGAATGAAAAACAAGGATATTTCGTTAAATTGCGATACATTTGACCCACCGGCATCGTTCCGGAGCCGGTTTGCGGGCGGTAAATTCGTATCTTTGCCTCCGTCCGGTTCGTGATCACCGAAAAAAATATGCGCAAGTCCATTATCCTGTTTACCGAAAGCGTGAAGTTCGCCTGGGATGCCCTGGTAAAGAACAAACTCCGCACCCTTTTGTCGTTGTTGGGTATCAGCATCGGAATCTTCTGCATCATTACCGTATTGGCAGCCGTCGATTCGCTCAAGAAGAATGTGGACGACGACTTGGCCTCTATGGGTGCCGAAGTGGTGTACATCGACAAATGGCCCTGGGGTATGGTGATGGATGCACAGTGGTGGGATATCCGCAAGCGTCCGTACCCTACGCCTGCCGAAGCGGCCTCCCTGCGCCGGCAGATGCCCGAGATCGCCGATAGGATCGCGTTTTACCTCCAGGGATACGGGCAAATAAAGATCAACAACGAAAACATCAACGACTTCCAGCTGCTGGCCGTATCGCACGAATACGAGAATATCGAGCCGATGAAGGTCACGCAGGGACGCTATTTTTCGCCGGTAGAAAGCGCGGCGGGGACTCCCGTAGCGGTGGTGGGATACGATATCTATACTAACAGTTTCGGTTCCGACGAGGAAGCTATCGGCAAGACCATTATGTACCGGGGGCAAAAACTCCGCATCATCGGCACGCTGGAAAAAGAAGGGGAGCAAACTTTCGGTATGGCCAAGGATAACCGGGTATTCGTCCCGATCAACTTCTACCGGAAATACAATATGATCACCGATCGTTCGGGCGGGAATGTGATCGTCAATCCTTCGGACGCCCAAAAAGCCAATATGAACGAGTTCCTGAGCGAATTGCGCGGACATGTGCGTTCCATCCGCCGTCTGGCGCCCGATGCCAAGGACAATTTCGAGCTCAATGTGCCCTCCGTCATCGCCAATACGTTCGCTCCGCTTTATTCCATGCTGAACCTGGCCGGGTTTATCATTGGCGGTTTTTCTATGCTTGTGGGCGGTTTCGGAATCGCGAACATCATGTTCGTCAGCGTGCGGGAACGTACCAACCAGATCGGTATCCAGAAGGCGCTCGGGGCCAAGAACAGTTTTATCCTCCTCCAGTTCGTTTTCGAGGCGATATTCCTTTCGCTGATCGGCGGCCTTTTCGGGATCCTGATGGTTTGGGGGGCGATGGCCGCGGCGGAAAGCCTGTCGGGTATGACCTTCTACCTGTCGCTGACCAATATCAACATAGGGATCATTATTTCTGCGGTGATCGGCCTTTTGGCCGGTATTATGCCTGCCTATATGGGTGCCCGGATGGATCCGGTGGATGCGATCCGCTCCGGCCAATAATGCACAACAGTACAATTTTTCTTTTCGATGGGAAGTAAGCACAAATTAAAGCGTTTCCAGGAGAACGCTACCTTCTCCCGCCTTTTCCAGCCTTCCCGGCAGGAAGTGTTGGAGGGACGTTTTGCCTTGCGGGGGCAGTGGAATAAAGAATTCTTTGAGAACGACCATCCGATTGTGCTCGAACTGGGTTGTGGCAAGGGAGAATATACGATAGGCCTGGCCGAACGCTATCCGGAGAAAAACTTTATCGGGATCGATATCAAAGGCGCCCGCCTGTGGCGGGGAGCCAAGACGGCTACCGAGGGTGAAATGCCCAATGTGGCCTTCCTGCGCACCCAGATAGAACTGATTGATCGTTGTTTCGCGCCCGGGGAGGTAGATGAAATATGGATCACATTTCCGGACCCGCAAACCAAATACCGGCGGACCAAACACCGCCTGACAGGGGAGGGATTTTTGGAGAAATACGCGGGTATCCTGAAATCGGACGGCATTCTTCACTTAAAGACCGATTCCGCCTTTTTGCATGGGTATACGCTGGGATTGCTCCACGGGAAAGGGCACGAAGTGCTTTATGCCCAGCACGATCTCTACCGGGACGATTGCGCGCCGGAAGAGCTGAAAACCATCCAGACTTTCTACGAAAAAAAATATTTGGAAACAGGTACTCCGATCACGTATATCCGGTTCCGCCTGCGCCGTTAGTTTCTACAAAAGCCCCCGCTCGGCCATGCTGGTGAATTCTGCGCCGGCAATGACCAGATGATCTGTCAACCGGAAACCCAGCAAAGCACAGGAATTCCGGATCGCTTGGGTGATGCGGATGTCTTCCTGCGATATCGAAAGCGAGCCCGAGGGGTGGTTGTGGCACAGGATGATAGAGTCTGTGCCGAGCCCGTAAGCCCTGCGGAATATCATCCGCTGGTCGACCGTCGCCCCGCTCAGTCCCCCCTGGCTTACCTTTTGTTTGGAAAGCAATTTTCCCGACGCGGCCAGGTGTAATACCCAGAATTCTTCATGGTTCAGATGGGCTATTTCGGCCCGAATGGCATCAAAAATATCTTCCGGGCATTTGATCAGCGGAGCAGCAGCCGATTCCCGCACCGCTCGGCGGGCAATCTCGAAACAGGCGGCTATTTCCACGGCGGTGGCCTGTCCTACTCCTTTGACGGTGCAAAGTTCGGTGGGGATCATTCCGGCCAGCCGGGACAGGCTGCCGGATGCATATTCCAATAGGCCGGCCGCTATCTGACGGGCAGAGAGGCCGCTGGTGCCGGAGCCGATCACGATGGTCAGGAGTTCTTCGTCCGACAGGCTTTCAGGGCCGCTGAAGGCCAATTTTTCGCGGGGTTTCATAGGAAGAGTTTCAATATCCGTAAAGGTAAGTATAAGTCGGAAAAAGGCTGTTGTTTTTTTGTGGTAAAAATCAGAAGACGTCGATTCTTCCTGTAAATAATCTTTACGGTGAATTAAAAATATCTTACCTTTGCACGGTAAATGCCTCCGTAGTTCAACGGATAGAATGATGGTTTCCGGTACCATTGATGAAGGTTCGATTCCTTCCGGGGGTACAAATGCCGGGATATCCGGCACAGCAAGTCCCGCAGGGAACCCTCCTGGGACCTTTTTGCCGGTTTTTCCTGTCCGGGACAGACCTCCGGCGATGCTGGTCTACGACCAAAGAGGCGATGCCTCCAATCTCTGCAAATCATGAGTGAGAAAAATTACAAGGTAGCAGTCGTAGGCGGGGGCAGTTGGGCCACGGCCATAGTCAAGATGCTTTGTGAGAATATGGACTGTGTCGGCTGGTATATCCGGTCCGAGGAGACCGTAGAATACATCCGCAGAGAACGCCATAACCCTACCTACCTTTCCGCTGTCGAGCTCGATACATCCAAACTATATCTGAGCAGCAATATCAACGAGATCGTTGAGAATGCGTACACGATCATCTTTGCCATTCCGTCCGCTTTTTTTTCCAAGGAGATCCGGGGGATGAAGGTGTCGATGAAAGGAAAAGTTCTGTTTTCAGCGATAAAAGGCCTGCTCCCCGAGAAAAATATCGTGATGGGCCAATACCTGTCCAAGCGCTTTAAAGTAGCACCCGGCCGGATCGGGGCGATAACAGGTCCGTGCCATGCCGAAGAAGTGGCGATGGAGCATCTTTCCTACCTTACCGTCGCCTGCCAGAACCAGCCTATCGCCGAGAATATGGCTTCGTACCTCAACGGCCCCTATATCCGGTGCAAACTGTCCCGCGACGTGGTCGGGGTCGAATACGCCGCTGTGCTGAAAAATATCTATGCCGTGGCTGCCGGTATTGCGCATGGATTGAATTACGGAGACAATTTCCAGGCCGTGCTGATGTCCAATTCTATCCGCGAGATGGACCGCTTTATGGATGCGATCTACCCGATGGAAGGGCGCAACATTATGGACTCGGCCTATCTGGGCGACCTGTTGGTAACGGGCTACAGCTATTTCAGCCGCAACCGGATGTTCGGTACGATGATAGGGAAAGGGTATACGGTCAAATCGGCCATGCTCGAAATGAACATGGTGGCCGAAGGTTATTATGCTACCTATGGGGTATCCCAACTGATAAAACAATACGACATCCACATGCCGATCGTGGAAGCGGTCTACAGTATCCTTTACGAAGGAAAAGACCGCCGCGATAAATTTAAAAAACTGACTGAGTTCCTCGACTGATCGAAATGAAGGAAGAAATAGATATGAGCAGGGTCATTCTGGTAGACGGGGACGACCGCGAGATCGGCACGGCTGAAAAAATGGAAGCCCACCTGGACGGAGGTCATCTGCACCGCGCATTTTCCGTGATCGTCTTTTCCCCCAAAGGGGAGATCATGCTGCAGAAACGTGCCGCCACCAAATACCATTCGCAGAGTCAGTGGACCAATACCTGCTGTTCGCACCCGGCTCCCGGGGAAAGCACAGAAGCTGCCGCACACCGCCGTCTGAAAGAAGAAATGGGATTCGATGTGCCCCTGCGGGAGATATTTTCTTTCGTCTATAAAGCCTCGCTCGATACCGGGCTTACCGAGCACGAATACGACCACGTGTTCGTCGGGGAATTTTCAGGCACTCCCGCCTGCGATCCGCACGAAGTGGAAGAATGGGCCTGGGTATCGCCGGAAGAACTGCGTGCCGATATAGAGTGCCACCCGGAGAAATACTCCGAGTGGTTCAAGATCATCATCGGGCAGTATTTCGATCATATCTCTTCTTCGGAAGGGCTGTAAAATATCCTTTCCCGGGGTTTTATCCCCGGCAATCCTGTTTTTTTACGATGCAAACGATTACCGACATACGTCTGTCCGCCCAGCAGCTCTCGGCTCCGGATTTCGACCGGCCGGCAGACCTGGTGGATTGGATGGGGGCTCTTCAGGCGCAGGATTATGCCATGTCCAAATGGGCGGTAGGCATTCGCCTGAAGTCCCCTTCTGTCCGGGCGGTGGAAGATGCGCTGGCGCGGGGAGAGATCGTGCGGACACATGTCCTGCGTCCCACGTGGCACGTAGTATCCGCCCGGGACGTGCGCTGGATGCTGGAACTCACTTCGCCGCGGATCGTACAGGCCGTCAATTCGTACTCTAAAGGACGCGGACTGGATGAAAAGCATTTTTCCGCATCGAGGGATGCCCTCGAAAGAATATTGGAAGGGCGCCGGCACCTCACCCGGGAGGAGATCGCGGCAGAGTTTGCGAAGAGGGGTCTCCCTTCGGAAAAGACCCAAATGACCTGCCTGATGATGCGCGCCGAAGTGGAAGGTGTGGTTTGCTGCGGGCTGGACAAGGGAAGGGAGCGGACTTATGCGCTGCTCGAAGAACGGATTCCCGCAGCTCCGCGCCTCGAAAGAGACGAAGCCCTCTCTACGTTGGCGACAAAGTATTTCCGGAGCCATTCCCCGGCCACGATGGAAGATTTCGTATGGTGGTCGGGATTGCCCGTGACACAGGCCCGGCAGGCGGTGGCGTCGATCGCGGCGGATTTGGCCGAAGAAAAGACCGAATACGGGAAAATGCTCGTACACCGGTCCTGCACAGTTAAACCGGGCTGCGACGAGATACTTCACTTGCTCCCGGCCTATGACGAATACCTAATCAGCTACAAAGACCGTACAGCGGTGCTGCCCCGGGAATATTATCCCAAGGCATTTACCAATTTCGGAGTGTTTTTCCCCGTTATTCTGCATAAAGGACATATCGTGGGCAACTGGAACCGCTTGACCAAAGGTAGAACGCTGCTGGAAACATCCTTTTTCCGGCCTTCCCTGCGGGCGACTAAAAAACGGCTCGTCGGGGCGGAATCCCGCTACCGGGATTTTCTCGCGGCAAAATAAACAGCGAGGGCGCCTTTTAAAGGCGCCCTCGCTGTTTTAATAGACAAAAGGAGCGTTTCCTAAAAATCCACTTCTTTCTCGATGCGTTTCAGTTTTTCGTCCAGCGCCTGGGAAACCTTATCGTATTCCTGCTCTCCGGCGAAGGGAGCATTCACGCTGAAATAGAACTTGATCTTCGGCTCCGTGCCGGAAGGACGGGCGGCCACTTTCGTACCGTCGGCCGTATAGTAGATCAGCACGTCCGACTGAGGGATGTGGATGGGTTTTTCCCGGCCTGTTACCAGGTCTTTCGATACGGAGGTCTTGTAGTCGTCGATACGCACGACCGGCGAGCCGTCGAGGGTCTTTAGCGGGTTGTTGCGCAGGGTGTCCATCATGGCTTTGATCTGCTGAGCGCCGGATACGCCTTCGCGTACGATGTTCACCAGGCTCTCGCGGTACATGCCGGTTTTTTCGTAGATCTTCAGCAGTTCCTTGAAGAAGGAAGAACCTTTGGCTTTCGCCACGGCTGCCACTTCCGACGCCAGGATGGTGGTGGTAATGGAGTCCTTGTCGCGCACGAAATCGCCGACCATAAAGCCGAAACTCTCCTCGCCGCCGCCGACGAATTCCTGTTTGCCTTCGGCCCGGCGGATCATATCGGCGATCCATTTGAAACCGGTAAGCCCGGCCTTGCATTCCACGCCGTACAGTTCGGCGATCTTGTAGAAGATATCGGAGGTGACGATGGTCGAGCCGATGAACTGTTTTCCGTTCAGTTTGCCCTGTTTGCGCCAGCGTTCGAGCAGATAGGCAGCCAATACGGTATTGGTCTGGTTGCCGTTGAGCAGTTCGAGTTCGCCCTTGAGGTTCCGTACGGCGATGCCGATGCGGTCGGCATCCGGATCGGTCCCTACTACCATATCGGCGTTCTCGCGGATGGCCAGGTCGGTCGCCATTTTCAGCGCTTTAGGGTCTTCGGGATTCGGGGATTTGACGGTCGGGAAGTCGCCCGAGGGCACCATCTGTTCCGTCACGGTGATCACGTTTTTAAATCCGGCCAGTTCCAGGGCCGGGATCATCGCCTTGAACGAAGTGCCGTGTATCGGGGTGTAGACCAGTTTGAAGTCGTCCCGGCCGGTCGTGTCGTAGCTGCCATGTTTGACGGCCGCTTCCACGAAAGCGCGGTCTACTTTTTCGCCGATCGTTTCGATCAGTTTCTCGTTCGGGGTAAATTTGATGTCCTCTACACGAACTTTGGCCACCTGGTCGATAATGCCCTTGTCATGCGGCGGCACGACCTGCGAACCGTCGTCCCAGTAGGCTTTGTAGCCGTTGTATTTGGGCGGGTTGTGCGAGGCGGTGATGATGATACCGCTTTTGGCGTGCAAAAAGCGGATGGCAAAGGATATTTCCGGCGTCGGGCGGAACCCGTCGAACAGGAAAGCCTTGATGCCGTTGGCCGAAAGGACTTCGGCACACATCCGGGAGAATACATCCGAGTTGTGGCGCACGTCGCATCCGATGACTACCGATATCTCTTCTCCGGGGAACTGTTGCTTCAGGTAGTCGGCCAGACCTTGTGTAGCGGCGCCGATGGTGTATTTGTTCATCCGGTTGGTGCCTACGCCCATGATACCGCGCATGCCGCCGGTGCCGAATTCGAGGTCTTTGTAGAAAGCATCCACCAATTCTTCGGAATTCTCGTCTATCATCCGCTGCACTTCCCGGCGGGTCTGCTCGTCATATTTGTCCGAGAGCCACTGCTTGGCCCTTTCGAGGGACAGTTCTTTCAGGTCCATATTCTTTGGGTTTTTATGACAGGGCCCCAAGGCCCATTCCGTTTATTGTTCTGTGTCGTTTTTCTTGGGTGAGCCGGTGGTACGGTCCAGATAAAAATCCGGCATATGGCTCCGGCTTTTTACGATCATCTCCCCGACAAATCCCGCCATGAAGAATTGAACGCCCAGGATCATCATGGTCAGGGTGATGTAGAACCAGGGGCTGTCGGTCACCAGGATGGCTTTTTGCCCGTGATACAAGGCCCACAATTTGGCCCCCCCGATATATCCTGCGCTCAAAAAGCCGATGACGAACATAAAAAATCCTACCGTTCCGAAGAAATGCATGGGTCGGCGTCCGAAACGTTTGAGCACCACCATCGATACCATGTCGAGGAATCCGTTGATAAAGCGGGAAATGCCGAATTTGGTGTGTCCGTATTTACGGGCCTGATGATGGACCACCTTTTCGCCGATGCGGGAAAATCCCGCCGCTTGTGCCAACATGGGGATGTTGCGGTGCATCTCGCCATAGATATCGATAGATTTAACCACCTCCTTGCGGTATGCTTTCAGCCCGCAGTTGAAATCGTGCAGGGAGAGCCCCGATGCTTTACGCGCGGCCCAGTTGTACAGTTTGGTGGGCAGGGTCTTGGAAAGCGGGTCGTAACGCCTTTTTTTCCATCCTGATACCAGGTCGTACCCCTCTTCGGTGATCATGCGGTACATCGGGGGAAGCTCGTCCGGCGAATCCTGCAGGTCGGCGTCCATCGTGAATACTACATCTCCTTCGGCTGCCTGGAATCCCGCCCGCAGGGCGATGGATTTGCCCTGGTTGCCGCGCAGTTTGATCCCCCGTACGGCCGGGTCGTTTGCGGATAATTCCTCGATCACTTTCCATGAACCGTCGGTCGATCCGTCGTCCACATAGATCGCCTCGTAGGAAAATCCGTTGTCGGCCATTACGCGGCGTATCCACTCGTTCAGTTCGCGCAGCGATTCCTCTTCATTGTAAAGCGGTATGACAATGGATATCTCCATAAGTCTCTCTCTTTTTTTCCTTTCTGCCGGATAAATTACAGTGTCCCGTTATTTTCGGCCGGCGGTTGCGGTTCCCGTTTGAGCGACGAGGAGTAGATAGCTCCGAATATCGCTCCTACGATCAAATGTCCGATCATATAGAAAATAGCCGTCACGTACGGTACGACGCCGATCACACTGCGGATCATGGAATCCGAGATGTCCATCCCGGCGTTGTCGTATGTTTCGCGCAACAGTTCGAACATTTCCTGCGAGTCCTTCGATGCGGCTATCTGTACCTGAAAGCCCGAATACAGGGCGGCGATAATGCCGATGTATACGAACAGCAAAAATGTAAGCTTAAAGCCTTCCCCGGAGGTGAGTATCCCGCCGTTGAACTGGTCGCGGTACCTGCGCACGAAATACATCGTCAGCATGACCAAGGCGATGATCCGCACGATCCAGATGACCGACCCGAGTCCCGGAACATATGCCAGCAGGGAGATCAGGGCCAGGATAAACCCGGTGGTAATGCCGTAATAAAACGCGTATTTGCCTAAGGACATTTTGTTTTCCATGTTCGGAGATAATTGACGGGATTAAGCGATTGCGCTGGGGTCTTTTTTGGAAAAAATAGCCCCCAGGATCGAGCCGAGAATCGACCAGATGACCAAAGATCCTACGATGCCTATGGTAAAGTTCAGGATGGAGAAGTGCATACTCTTTTCCGCATTGGCGCGCATGGTTGCTTCCAGTTCATCGTTCATAACCATGCCCATTTTCTGGACAGCCTCTTTGGAGTATTCCATCACCTCGTTGATATAATCAGGATTGATGAGGTTAAAATACAAAAGGTTGAAGAAGTAGCTGATGACCGAGCATACCACGCCGGCTACCAGTACTACCAAAAGTCCCTGTGCGAAGGCCATGAACCCTCCGTTGGCTTTGCGGAACTGCAAAAGCCCGTATATCATTACAGCGATAAGCAGGATGTAACTTATGCCTTGGAAAGTCCATCCTATCATCGTTATGTTCAGAATGAATGCAATAAGGACGGTTACTATAGCTACGGCCGCGGCGATAAGGCCAGTTTTGAGGCCTTGGGAGAAAACTAAGTTCTTTTCCATGTGTTTAGAAAGTTTTTGTTGTGTTCGGTTAATTGTATAGCCCCTACGCCGGGCTTCGCAGATGCCCGATATGTGCCGGGCACTATTTTTTCGACGTAATGGGACAATGTTTGTTTCTACAAATATAAGTAATGTTGCGATAAATGTTATTATGTGCTTGTTATTTTTGTTCTTTAGGCGGTATTTGCCTATTTTCGTAGGTATGGAAAGCAATAGCGGGACACCGCGGAATAAACCGAACGGCCAGCAGGATGCTCCTGATATAAAAAAGGAGCTCAAGCGCATTTTCAACGTGAAAGTGCGGAACAACCGTTCGGTATTCGTCTTTTTGGTCATATTCGTCATCATTTTGGCCATTTGGTTTCTCAAGCAGGTGGAGAGCGGGTATGTCATGTCAGCGACGATATCGCCGGTATATGTGAATGCCCCGGCAGGCTACACCTCCGAGGACCTTTCCCGGCAAAAGATCAAAATAGCCGTGCAGATGAACGGCTTCAATATGCTCAGTTATGCGGTCGGGACCCGGGACCTGGAGGTCGACCTGAACAAAGTCGTCCGCGAATCCCATGGGCGTCACTATTGGATACCCGCCCGACATCCCGAACTGGTAGCCCAGGCTATACTTCCTTCCGACCAGATCAAAGATATCGTGGCCGATACGATATTTCTCAATATGGGCGACGAGGTTTCCAAGATTGTCCCGGTGGAAGTGTCGAAGATCAGCACCACGTTCCGGCCCGGTTACGGGGCTTTCGATCCGGTTATGATCAGCCCGGTGCGGGTAAAAATATTCGGCACGCCCGAAGAGGTGGGTCAGATAGACCGCATTACCCTGCCGGAATTGTCGTACCGCAACCTTTCGGCACCATTCACCGATTCGGTCAGGCTTACCCTTCCGGCCTCTCTTCAGAAAGTGAGGGTCGAGCCGTCCCGTGTGGCCGTTTCTCTGACCGTAAAACCCTATACCGAAGGGGAGATGCAGGTCAGCGTACGGGCGGTGAATGTGCCGTCAGGTTACTCGGTCAAGTTTTTCCCGGCCAAAGTATCCCTGCGATACCGGGTAGCTGTAGAAGATTATGCCCGAGTGGGAGAAAAGGATTTCCGGGTTACGGTCGATATGAGCCATACGGATCCCGACACCCGTTTTGTCTACCCGAAGATCACGGCCTCGCCCCTTTTTGTGGGTAAAATGACCCTCGTCCCGGAAAAAGTGCAGTACATATACCGGAAACGCTAATCCGCCCCGAATGAAAGGAACAATATATACCGTAGGGCTTACCGGAGGTATCGGCTCCGGCAAAAGCACATTGGCCGCCATGTTTGAAAAACGGGGAGCGGCTGTTTTTTATGCCGATCCGCGCGCCAAAGAGCTGATGAACACCGACCATATCCTGGTGGAGAATATCAAAAACCTGCTGGGCGAGCAGGCGTATGTCCACGGACAGCTCGACCGCCGGTATGTGGCCGAAAAGGTTTTTTTGGATGCGGTGCTGTTGGACAGGCTCAACGCGATCGTCCATCCGGCCACTTATATGGATTTCGAGCATTGGCGCCTGTGCGTGCAGGCTCCGTACGTAATTCTGGAATCAGCTATTCTTTTCGAATCCGGAGGGGACAAACGGTGTGATGTCACCGTAGCAGTGTGTATTCCCGAGAATATCCGGATTGGGCGGGTTGCCGAAAGAGACGGAGTGTCCGAAGGGGGTGTCCGGGCCCGGATGGAGCGCCAGATGACCGACGAGCAGCGGGCCGCGCTGGCCGACATCGTCATTTCGCCGGTCGATTTTGAGGAAAAGGAACGGGAAGCGGATCGGTTGGACGCTTTTTTCAGGAATGCCGCTGCGAAAGGGTAGCTCTATAGACAAACAAAAAACCCGGACTGGTAAGTCCGGGTTTTTTGTTTTGTAAGGCGCGTTTTTTCCGTAGAAAAGGAATTATTTGATACCGTATTTCTTGCGGAATTTGTCCACACGTCCTGCCGTATCTACCAGTTTCACCTTTCCGGTGTAGAAAGGGTGGGAGTAGGAGGAGATTTCAAGCTTGATCAGCGGATAAGTCACCCCGTCTATTTCCACCGTATCTTTGGTGTCGGCCGTGGAATGCGTGATGAACGTTTCACCGTTGGACATATCGCGGAATGCGCAAAGTCTGTAATTTTCAGGATGAATACCTTTTTTCATTTTATCTCAGTATCTTCTTTTTATTCTTCTGTTTTATGCTCTTTGGAAGATTGGTCGGATCTTTCTTCAGAGTCTGGAACCTCCCGGGAGGTGGAAATCCCAAGAGGCCGCAAAGTTATAAATAGTTCTGCTGAAAACAAATAAAAAACGGAATTTCTTGCAAAAACGGGATTAAATAAATAAACTTTGCCTGTTCGGATGCTTTGAAACGTATTTTTTATGGAAAAAGAACCACACCGCCGCCACATATACCTCGATAATGCGGCTACCACCCGCCCCTTGCCCGAGGTGATACTTACGATGGGTCAGGTAATGTACGACACGTTTGCCAACCCTTCGTCCGCGCACCATGACGGACACGAGGCCAAAGCGATGGTCGAACGAGCCCGCCGGGAGATCGCACAGACACTCGGGGCGCACCATTCGCAGATCATTTTTACTTCGGGGGGTACTGAGAGCGACAATACAGTTCTGCAAGGTGTACGTGCGGCCGGGATACGCCGTATCCTCTCGTGCCGCGCCGAACATCATGCGGTGACTTCCACCTTACAGGCTATCGAACAAGATAATGCCCGTTTTACGCCGGGCAACCGGGTTGAGATAATGTATGTGGGCCTCGACCGGGAAGGACGTCTGTCCCTGCCGGAACTCGAAAGTCTGCTGGCCGCTTCGGATGCGCCTACGCTGGTCTCCCTGATGCATGCCAACAACGAAACCGGCAACCTGCACGATATCCGTGCCATCGGAGAACTTTGCCACCGGTATAGCGCGCTTTATCATACGGATGCCGTGCAAACGGCGGGGCGTGTACCGATCGATTTGTCCACCCTTCCGGTGGATTTCCTGTCGGCGTCGGCCCATAAATTCCACGGGCCAAAGGGCGTGGGATTTTTGTACATAAAACAAACCGGAAGCCTTCCGGCTTTTTTGCATGGAGGCCAGCAGGAGCGCGGGATGCGTTCCGGTACGGAAAACGTGGCCGGTATCGCAGGCATGGCGTGTGCCCTGCGCATCTGTGCGGAGCGGGCGGAAGAGGATGCGACCTATGTCCTCGGGCTGAAAGAACGACTCGTCCGGGGGCTGGAAGCAGCTGTACCGGACATTCGATTCAACGGGCTGTGCCGGGAAAAAGAGGGATGCCTGCCGGGGATTGTGAACGTGACTTTGCCCGTGCGGAAAGATCCGTCCATCGTTCTGCTGGCCTTGGATATGGAGGGAGTGGAAGTTTCGGCCGGGAGTGCCTGCATGGCCGGAGTGCCGGAGCCCTCTGCCGTGTTGGGGGCAATGTATAAAGACGGCGATGACATGATCGGATGTCCTTCGGTGCGCATATCGATAGGACGATTCAATACTCCGGAGGAAATCGATGCGGCCGTGGATGCGCTCCGGAAAATAAGCTAAATTTGAACTATTATAACATAAAAGAAAGCGCGCCCATTCCTGTCTCTTATACACATCTGACGCTGCCGACGATACTCCTTGTGTAGA
>CALJDR010000004.1 GCA_938023515.1 uncultured Flavobacteriales bacterium | reverse complement strand
TCTACACAAGGAGTATCGTCGGCAGCGTCAGATGTGTATAAGAGACAGTTAATAAGCTACCCTAAAAAAACATACATTTGTTCCTACCTATGAAATTAACAGATAACTTATGCGTTTATTCAGATTTCCCCGGATCGCATCGCTGATCCTGATCTCGGCCGTACTGGCCGTTTCCTGTTCCAAAGACAGTGGTATTACCGACCCGCCCGACAACCCCGATTCGCCTTCGAGTGCCAAAGGTTTTTCCTCTTTTGCTTTTACCACCACTGATAACCCAACTCTGAACGGGACTTGTTCATCCCGTGTGATCGAGGGAACCATCTACGTAACCATTCCTTTTGAGGTGCCGCTCACTTCACTCAAAGCCTCTTTCAGCCTTTCCCCAAAAGCGAAAGCAGAGATCGACGGAAAAGTGCTGACCTCCGGCGCCACTGCTGCAGACTACTCAAAACTGGTCAAAGTAAAAGTCACTGCCGAGGACAACACCTACGCTTTTTATTACGTGAACGTCCAGCATGGCATCAAAGCCCTGGATGACATGGTATATAATTTCATGGAAAAGTATTCGATCCCCGGCGTATCCGTATCGGTGGCCTATAACGAAAAACTGGTCTTCGCCCGCGGGTACGGCTATGCGGACCGCGAGAACCACGAGCGCATGGAATCCTATTACATGCTCCGCCTGGCCAGCTGTTCGAAACCGTTCACCTCGATGTGCATCATGCGCCTGCTGGACGAAGGTAAAATAGCCCTGGACGACAAACCTTTCGCTCTGGGCGGAGTACTCCACAACCAATTTCCCGATCACAAGGAAGCGTTCGAGCAGATGACCATCCGCAATTTCCTCGAACACACCAGCGGAGTTGCCAACAGTCCGTTCGACCCCATGTTCGACAACAGCGTGACCACACAACTGTCGAACGTAGAAACCATCGAATACGTGGTCAAGAATTTCACGCCTAATTATTCCCCGGGGGTGCGCCATCAGTATTCGAACTTCGGATACTGCGTGCTGGGAAGGGTTATCGAAGCCATTACCGGTAAAACGTACGAAGAATACCTGAAGGAAGCCGTACTGGATCCCGCCGGGGTCAAGAATATCCGCGTAGGTTCCACCGGACGGGACAAACGTTTTCCCAATGAATCCGTCTATTACTCCCAATCGGGAGACGGGTATAACAACAACATGAAACGCCTGGACTCCTGCGGAGGCCTTATTGCTTCCACACCCGACTTGATGAAGCTGGCCTGCAAACTGGACGCGCTCCCGGAAATACCGGATATTTTCCCCAAATATATCCTCGACCTGATGCAGACCCCTTCAGCCGCCAACACCAAATACGCCCTTGGCTGGCGGGTAGGACACTCTCTGTACCCGGGTGCCGCCTATCACAGCGGCAACCTCTCCGGAACGGCCACCATGTGGTGCCGCAATTACAAAGGGGATACCGATTGTGCCATCCTGTGCAATTCCCGCAGTTACCAGAGCGATTCCGGCGGTTCTTTCGACGACGCCCTCTACGTGCTGCTGCACAATGTCCTGGCGCTGGGCAACTGGCCGGACCAAGACCTATTCTCCCAATACGAGTAGCAGCCACTTTCCCTTCCAAAGCCGGGCCTGTTTCACAGGCCCGGCTTTTGCCTTAAAAAAGCCTTAAAACGAAGACCGTCCGTGATAATTTCCCGGCAAAGGGATTAACTTTGCAGAAAAGCAAAATATATCCTGCCATGAAAAACTTCGTATACAGCCAGCCCACAAAGATCGTATTCGGCGCCGGCACCCCTGAACAGATCGGGAAACACCTGGCCCCCTTAGCCCAGAAAGTCCTATTACATTACGGAGGAGGGAGCGCCGTGAAAAGCGGCCTGATAGACCGGGTAAAAACCTCGCTGGACCAGGCCGGTATCCGTTACTGCGAACTCGGAGGCGTACAGCCCAATCCCCGCCTTTCGCTCGTGCGGGCCGGGATAGACATCGTCCGGGCCGAAGGCGCCGAAGCCATTTTGGCCGTCGGGGGCGGAAGTGTGATAGACTCGGCCAAAGCTATCGGCGTGGGCGCCCTTTACGAAGGGGATGTATGGGACTTTTTCCGGGATAATATCGCCCCGGACAAATGCCTGCCTATCGTCACGGTGCTCACCATTCCGGCCGCAGGCAGCGAAGCCTCGGATTCGTGCGTGATCACCAACGAGGACGGCCCGGTAAAAAAAGGCATCCACAGCCAGGCCATACGCCCGCGCGTATCCATCCTCGACCCGACACTTACCTATTCCCTGCCGGCCTATCAGACAGCTGCCGGTGGGACGGACATTATGGCGCACGTGATGGAGCGGTATTTCACCAATGAAAAAGACGTAGACTTCACCGACCGGTTGTGCGAAGCCACCCTGAAAACGATCATCCAGAACCTGCCCATCGTCCTCGAAAGACCGGACAACTACCCCGCCCGCGCCCAGATGATGTGGGCCTCGACCCTGGCGCACAACGACCTGCTGTCCACCGGACGGGTAGGCGACTGGGCTTCCCACGCGATCGCCCACCAGCCCAGCGCGCTATATGACCTGACACATGGGGCCGCGTTGGCCATCGTATTCCCGGCCTGGATGAAATACGTATACCGCCACGACGTGGCCCGCTTCGCCCAGTTTGCCGTGCGGGTATGGGGCGTGGAGGACGATTTTGCCGATCCCGAGCGGACAGCCCTGGAAGGCATTAAACGGATGGAAACATTTTTCGCCTCCATCGGTATGCCGACCACTTTTTCCCGGATCAACATCCCCTATTCCTCCTTCGGCGAAATGGCCAACCGCGCCACAGCCGACGGGAAAAACACCGTGGGTAATTTCGTGAAACTGACCCGGGACGACATCTACGAGATATACCATCTGGCCTTATGAGCGGCAAAATACGTTTTCTCACAATAGGCACGAGCGCCATTACCGATCTCTTTCTTCAGGGGGCGCACCTCGACCCGCGCTTCGAACATGCGGCGGTATTTTCCCGCCGGGAAGAGACGGCGGCGGATTTTGCCCGCAAACACGGCGTTCCTCTGACGTTCACCTCTCTGGAACAGGCCGCCCGCAGCGATGCTTTCGACGCCGCGTACATCGCCTCGCCTAACTCCCTGCATTTCGAGCAGACGATGCTCCTGTTGGAACACGGCAAGCATGTGCTCTGCGAAAAACCATTTGCCTCCAATGTCCGGCAGGTGCGGCAGATGTGCGGCCTGGCCCGGGAAAAAGGCGTTTCGCTGATGGAGGCTATGAAGACGACTTTTTCGCCTACTTTCGACCGAATCCGTGCCGAATTGCCTCGCATCGGGCCCGTACGGCGTTATTTCGCATCCTACTGCCAATATTCCTCGCGGTACGACCGGTTCAAACAGGGACAGGATGCCAACGTATTTTCCCCGGCCTTTTCCGGCGGGTCGCTGGTAGATATCGGGGTGTACGGGGTTTATCCAATGGCTGTCCTGTTCGGCATGCCGGAGGATATCGTATCCAAAGCCTTTCTGCTGCGCAGCGGGGTGGACGGACAGGGCTCCCTGATCTGCCGCTACCGGGATATGGAGGCCGTGATCGTTCATTCCAAAATAGCCGATTCTTCCCTGCCTTCCGAAATACAGGGGGAGCAGGGCCGTATCGTCATCGACCGCATCAACACGATCGACCGGGCCCGGATCGTATGGCGGGACGGTTCGCAGGAGGATATTTCCGCCCCGCACCAAGAGTACGATATGGTGTACGAACTGTCGGCGTTCCTCGATATAATAGAGCGCAGGCAGGTAGAGAGTGCAATCAATTCTTTTGCGAACAGCCTGGCTACTATGGGCATTATGGATGCGGTGCGGGCACAAAACGGCATCGTCTATCCCTCCGACAATTTTTAGGAAGGGACAACATTGTGGCCATAACGCGTTAAAAAGCAACAACTCGGCTGACTTCCAGAAAGGGGCAACATCGTGGCTGTGACGCGCTAAAAAAGGACAATAAACCAAAGTAAACTCCCAGAACTTTATAACTCGTCCGGCCCTTTGACGACGATATTCAAATGGGACAGTAATCCCCGGAGCCCGCTTTCGGAGAAGACCGCCTTTTTCAGCCTGTTGGCGGAAGGGTCGATGGTAAAATTGAACGAGGTGGAAAAATCGACTTTTTCCAGGTTGGTCTGGTAAAAAGAAGCGCGTTCCATATCGCACCGGTCGAATACGGAGGAAGAAATGTCCGCTTCGTCGAAATAAGCCTCGTTCAGCTGGCAGGCGGAAAACCGCATCTCCCGGAGCTTCGTGCGGATAAAAGAAGCGTAGGACAAGTTCGACTTTTCAAACGCGAACGAAACCGCCAGCCGGCTGACCCCGGAAAAATCCGCGCCGGACATCTTGCATTCGACGAATTTCGCATTCCGGAAATTACACGACAGTTTGGACAGGGAAAAATTGCAAAACCGGAACCGACAGTTTTCAAAATACACGTCCTTGAGTTCGGCCCCTGAAAAATCGCAGTGCTCGAACTCACAGTCATAGTATTCGTTATCCCAGCCCCCCTGTCTGAAATCCTGTTTTTCGATCGTCCGGTCTTCCGTCATCCTTTGGTATGATAAGTTCCCAAAGATACTCATTTTCCCGGCCGCACATTCGGACAATCCAAAAAACGGAACAGACCCACACGATACGCTCTGTTTCAACCGCGTCCGCTGCAGGCCGGACACGGAGCGAAGGGCCCGCAGCCGGAAGGATACAGGGCGCCGAGCCGCTCCCAGCAGGGCTGTCCGGCGCGCATATCCCACCAAGGCTCCTCGAGCGATTCCACGATACCCTCTGCCTGCCGTACGCGTTCCAACCCTTGGCGCAGCTGCGGCAAATCGTCGGCCAGGCGGCGCAGGGAGCATACCGCCAGCACATCGCCCCGGCCCATCTTCCCGAACGCTTCCCGGCAGTCCTCCACCACGATCATATGCTGTACAGGTATCCCGTTGCGGCGCAGGCGGTCGATATTTTCTTTCATTCGCACGGCATCCCGCTGCAAACAGACAAATCCCCGCATTTTTCCATGTCGCCGCCTCTCGGCGGCCTTATTCTGAAATTATTTCCTTCCCGGCCTGCTACTCGTCGCGTACGCAGCGGATGCCGACTTTGGTAAACGCCCCTTTGGCGTCGGTGAGAGGCAGGGTAGCGATGGTCGGTTTAGGCGCTGCAAGGGTTTGGCTATATATCCAGACATAGCTGTAATTGCCGGTCGAACGCACACAAGACGCATTTGGCCCAGTTAATTTACTAAATAAAGACGGCTGTGTCGATTGTGCCTTTGCCATCTGCCTGTATTCCGCCAAGGTAGGCAGCCGCCAGGTGCCGGCCGGCGCGCCGGCTTCGGAATAACCGCGGCAGGCGGCATAGGCCATGTCGTAGGTATATCTGGCGGTGACCGTAGCCGTAGCGGCAGTAACCGGGGCCACCCCGCAGTTGGCCTCATCGCAGGGGTCTTTTGAGAACCGCAGTTTGGCCGAGACTTTATTGTACGGGCCCTGGTCGTCTATGGGCGAAGTGTACGGATCGTTGGTCAGGAGCCATTGTTTTTGCGCGTCGGTAAGCAGATCGGAGTCCGCAAGCCCCCCTTTGCTGTCTTTGGAGATGAGATACTGGCCGTCGAGGTACGGGTAAGTGGTGGGCGTGGCGGCGCGCACGCAGCGTACATAGCGGGCCGTCGTTTTATCGGACTCTCCTGCCGAATTTTCCCCACAGAACAGGTATTTGTCCTTGCCGTCGTTTTGAGCTCCGGACACATATCCCAGGTCTTCCGTTTTCATGGGAGTAAAACCGGAGGCCGAGGCCAGAGAGGTGCGGCAGGCGAACATCAGGTGCAGGTCCCGCTGGGTAGGCAGCCGCCAGGTGCCGGCCGGGGCGTCCGTTTCGGAATACGCCTTGCAGGCCTGGTAAGCCTGTGCGAAATTGTAGGTGCTGCTGCCCGTCCCGCAATCGGCTTTGGCCACCTGCAATTGGGGCACCACCCGGTTCAGGGTGTCGGAAGCGGCATAGTCCGGCTGGGCCGCGAGCGACGACAACCTCTCGTTTTGTCCGGCGAGCAGTAAATACTTTTGCAAAACACCGGCCGATGCATCCCGGGAGACAATGGTCGTCCCCGCGACATACGGATACTTCAGGCTTACCGCGACAGGCATATCCCGTACGCACCGGAAATTCATTCTCTCATCGGGAAACAGCGTCTTGCCCGTAGTGACGATCTGCCCGTCTATCCCCCCCATTGAGATGACACGGGGGTCCGACGCGGTGCCGGTCCAGGCACTTGTCCAATACGGGTAGTCGTCTTGAAAAACGTTCCCCGCTCTTTGGTCCATGGAATAAGCATGCATGAGCCTCATCTCGGTCAGGGAAGGCAGGCGCCATCCCGCCGGGCAGTCGCTGCCGTCCACACCGGTGCCAGTGCCCTTGTTGGTCGTGAAATCGAATCCCGGGGCCACATATTCCCACGGGGCATAACCATCATTATTTTTGGAGCCTATCAGCATCCACTGGTTTTCATTATTATCCGCGTAGTCGGTAAAACTGCTTATCCCGTCGACATCGGACACCGAACCGATCTTTTCCATCCGGATATCGGCCTTGTTTTTACCCCGGAAGGTCACGGAAACATTGTAGCTGTTGTTGCGCAGCAGGTTGTAATCGTCGGTATTGTTGGCCCCCAGGTAGACTTTGCACACTAAGTTGTAGGTCGCCCCGTTTATTACGTAATCACCGGAGATATGCAGATAAACGAGTTCCTTTCCCCCGTTGGGGCCATGTTCCGTGTCGTCCTTGTCTGTCTGGACGGTGGCCGTCCCTTTTCCCCGGTATGTTTCCGGACAGTAGAGCGTGGCTTTGAGCTGTCCGGGGGTGGTGAGTTCTACCGCATCGCTGTTGAACGTCTGATAAACGAGCGCGCCGATCGGATAAAGGCCCTGCGACTCCAGGGTCGCGGGGTCGCGGTAGTACTGCACGGTCTTGGGGACATATAGCCTGGCCGTACTAATCGTTAGTTGATGCCCGGCGGGCAGATTTGCCCCGATGGACAGGTTTACCTGCGCATAGGATCGGTACAGTTTTATCTCGTCGGCAATTTTACCCGATTTCGGGGTACCTTCCCATTTTCCGGCCATGGGGTAAGCGGCCAGGGAGTGACTGCTGCCTTGGTTAGCGGCTACTGTTCCCGAGGCGGCCACTACGTCGCGTTCGTGCTGCCCTACCGTGTACAGGGAAGCGTTCGTTACGGGATTGGCGACGAAATACACGCGGCCGGGGGAATTCTTCAGTTCCACTTCCACATTGGTCGGGTCGACCGTCGCGAAATAGGTGGCGGCCACTACCGTACTGTCCACGCATTGGACTACCCACAGATCGGTTATCTGGTCGTCCACCGAACGGACTTCGATCTGGGTCATCGGAAGGGCCGACAGGCAGAAGTTCACATTCACAGGCTCGCCGGTGCCTTCCGCCCCCTGATCGCCCTGCGGCTCTTTCATGCACGCGGCGCCCGCCAGGGCCGCCAACGCCAGTATTGCCAATTTCTTTATCATGGTATTCTTCTATGTTTTTATGTGATTTTTCTTTTTTTGTGTATTATCGACCTGCATGGCGGGAAGCAGCCGCGCGGATCGCCGCCCCCACCTCGTGATCTATGTCGTGCGGAGTCCAGTCCCACACCACCAGGCCGCCGCCGGGAGCGCCCATGTCGTGATCTATATCGTGTATTTCCCACGACCCGATCACTATCGACGTACTGCCGCCCACCTCGAATTCCACATCGTGTCCCGCCCAATCGGTAAGGCTCAGTTCAAAAATAGCGGCGGTCTTGTGCAGGGTAAATATGAATTTATAGCCCAATCCTTTGGTCAGCAGCATTTCGGGGACATTTCCCTTAAAGACATTGGCCGTCCCGTCCAACACGAGGTTGAATGTGACAGGGATCGCTTTTTTGCCTTTGGGCAGGGAAAAACCCACCGCCCGGAACCCCGTGCGCCCGTCGCTCAACGCGGTGAAATCGGACGGGGAAAAAGTCATAGTACCGGTAGGAGTATTGTCGGGGGCAATGTCCCCGCCCAACGTATAAGTCCCCGGCCCGGCGGGCATATCCGCCAATACGACCCCGCCGCTGCCTATCTCCAATGTTTTCAGCATGGTATATCCGTCTTCTTTTACGATATCGACCTGCACTCTGGCGCATTTATGGGAGAACACCGGCAAAGTCACGTTCAGGGAAGCCTGTACGGGGACTTTGACCGTCATATCGGCCGCCGCAATGAAATCCGAGCCCTGGGTGACGCTCACCGTCGCGTTGCCTGAATTCAGAGCCAGGGAAGGGGCCCAGGCGTTTATCGTATATTCGTTGACCGAAGGGTACAGGTAGAGGGGATCCCCGTTCAGTTTAGCCGCCGCATCGGATACGTAAGCCTGAGAGGACACCGTACCGTCCGCAAGCCGCGCCGATACCCTTACCTGGGTATTGGCCGGCAGGGGGGCCGTGGTAAGGGCCCTGACAGGGGCCACATCCGCTTCCACTCCCGTCGCTGCGAAACTCACGGGGACTTTATCTCCCTGGATATCCGATTTGGAGCATCCTCCGGCCAACAAGCCCAGCGCCGGTAACAGCAACATGGCAGTTAACGTTCGTATTTTTTTCATGCTTGTTTTATATTTCAATTATCCGGATCACGGGCGTCAGGGAACGGGAACCACTTCTATATCTCCGGGAGAATAGTCCCAGTCTTCCACCTTCAGCCCCGGCTCGAAAACGACGCCGGTGGCGGCGATTTTGGCTTTCAACACATAGGAATTCCCACCTTCCAATACCGCCGAAGCGGCATATGAAGCCTTGAGTACCATATCACGGGCGGCCTGCCCTTTGGGGGTTACGCGCCCGGTAATGAGGAATGTGATTTTCTGGCCCGAAGCCAAGGGCAGCATTACATACGAGTATTTGCTCCCCGCTGCCACTTGATCCATTTCCACAGAGGCCGCCTCGGCCGCCGTCGATGCGGCCGGAACGATTTTCCCGGCAGCAAAATCCAGCACGCACGAGGCGGACTCCACCGGCGGGGTCATCTTCACCGAGGATAAGGTGAACTGTTCGACAGACGCATCGTCCCGGGATAATTCCAGCACGATCCTGGCCGCGGCATGGGTGTATGTCAGGGAAATATCTTTGGTGGCAGGAACTGCCGGGATATTGACCGCCGGATTTTCTACGAAAATATAATCGCGGGCATTCGCCAACTGGCCGGATTTCCCGGCCGAGACCGTACCTTCGGCGGCAGTCAGGGCGCCCCCGCTGAACAGCCCCAGTGAATAAATATCGTAATCGCCTTTTTCCAGATAGATGTTTTCGCCATCAACTGGGGTGAGTTTTCCGGAAGCGGCTGCGGTATATTTTTTCCCGGCTACCGATGGGGATACGGCAGAGACTGCCGCCGGAACATCTGGCTGGCTGCGTTTATACACCCACACGCTGGCCGAAGCGCCGGCGGGGATCGCCGCATCGGCCCTGACAGGTATGGAGCTGTCTTTTACCCCGGCCGTCAGGATGATAGCCGATCGCTCACCCTGGGATTCGTCCTCCCCCTGCGGGCTTTTCGAACAGGCCCCGGCCAATAGGGTACATACGAGCAAAGGGTACAGCCGGCCTATCGTATCTTTAATCTTAATTTTCATTCGAGTCTCATTTTTTCGCAGAATTTACCAGGTTCCGCACCTGCAGCCGGAAAAAGCGCCAGCCTTTTCCAGCCTGAAACCAATCAGGGTTTTTCGTTTGCATCGATGCTGTCGTCGGCCCCGTTTATCCAGTCGGTAATCTGGGCGCCGGAGAAAGTAACGGTACTTCCGGAAAGGGTAGCCGTATATTTGTATTCTTTTCCGGCTTCAAATCCCGACGCAGGTGCCGGGATCGTCGCCTGGTAAGTCTTTGTAACAGCGGCATCGGAGCTGCCGGATATTTTTACATCGGAGGTAATTTCCACATCCAGGTCGATACTTGCGGCCAAGGGCACCATGATGAAAGTCCCGGCATTGGCTGTCATCGCCATCGCGGTTTTGTTCGCCTTTTTAGCGGCGGCGACACTGATCTTTCCGGTGGCCAGGGACATCGAAGCCGAAGCATCGTCCGAAGGCGTAAACTGCATAGTGGTATTGGACAGGTCCATTCCGGCCCCTGCCAGTACGACGGTCAATTTGACGGCACTGCGGGCGTACACGAGGTCGACTTGCTTAGATGAAGAAGTAACTGCCTGTTGCTTCTTTACCCAGAGATAGTCCTTTCCGTTGGACACGGCGGCCGTTGCGGAGGTAAAACTCAGCGGCGTGTTGGCTGTGTTTTCCGACACGGAATAGAAATCATAGGTCTTGTTGACCACCGATATCGCCGTGCCGGTCAGGTTGCCCGCTGCATCCGAAGTATACACTTGGTTTTGGACGGGAGTCGCAAGGGCTACATCGGCATCTTTTTCAAATATTAGGATGGAAGCTTTCACACCGTCGGCCATAGTGGTCGTCGAGGAAGCCTTGGTAGGAACCGCGGCGATGCCCGCCCGGAAAGAAAGTTCGACCGGCTGGCTGTCATTCTCGCTTTTGGAACATCCGGCCAGCAACACGGCTGCCACCAGGAAGAAAGAATATTTTTTCATGCTTTTGTATGTAAAGTTCAATTTTCGGTAGCGGGAATATCATCCGGATGGGTATTGTCCGTCCAGTCGGTCACTTTACATGCCGCGAACGAAAGTCCGTTTCCGTTTACTTTCACACTGTATTTGTAGCGGTTTCCGCTGATAAATCCGCCCGGGGTTCCGTCGGGTGTGGTAAGGGTTCCTGTAAAAGTTTTGCCGGTGACCGGCGTACCGTTAAGGGTATAACTTACCGTCAATTCCACGGTCAGCGTCTGTGATTTGGCCAAAGGCAGCATGATATAGCTGAACACCCATGAACTGCCGTTTGCCGTATTGTCCGCTGCAGCGACCATGCTCTTCAGGTTGTCCCCGGAGCCCGCTCCCGTTTCTGCCAGGATAGACGGCGCCTGTGTAATCGTTCCGTCCGTCAGGCTCATTACCGGGGCGGCGGGATCGGAAGGAGTGATCTTGGCCGCTGTAACGTCGGTGAGCACTATACCCGATCCGGCGGCGACCGTTAATTCCACATTGACTGCGGCATGAGTGTATTGCAAAGCCACTGTCTTGGTGTTCGCTGCCGCGCCTACCGTATGGGCCGCAACCTTGGCGAAAATGTAATCCGCCTCGTTCTTTAGTCCTGCATCCGACGTAGCGCCGTTGGGCGTACCGCTGAATACCGGCAAGGGATAATTCATCGCATGGTAATTGACCACGCCGACCGAATAAAAATCGTAGTCGCCGTAATTCAGGTACATTGCCGCATCGCCCGTACCCACAGGATCGAACGTGCCCGCCGTAGTGACGACATTGTATTCTTTGGCATTTACCTGGGCCGTGGCCGTGCCGGGAGCATCGTTTTTGGTGTAAACCCACATCGAAGCATGGGTGCCCAAAGAGACACTCTGCTCCGTTGCTTTGGTGGGAACTACGTCCAGTCCGGCCGAAAAATCGATGCGGGCCTTACCGGTATCCGGATCCTGCCCTTCGTTCTTGGCGCATCCGGCGAGCATTGTGGCGCAAGCGGCCAAAAGGATCATTTTTCTCATAACGTATATTTCATAGGGTTTGATCCCAGCTTTCTATTGCTGTTCCGTGTCTATATTCCCTGAAGCGGTCTCTACCCAGTCGGTGACTTTTACAGTTCCGAAGGTGATATCCGAGCCTTTTACTGTGGCCGTATACGCATATCTGTTCGCGCCTTTGAAACCGCCGGCAGGAGTGGTTATCTTACCGGTAAAGGTCATGTCGGCGGCGGATTGCCCGGCAAGGGTTACGTTGGCCGAAATGATAAACGTCACATCCTTAGAAGCCGCCAGAGGGAGCATAATGTAGGTAAAGACACTGTTGGCCGTTTCTACATTCATATCGGCGGCCGTGGTTACGGCGGCCGCCTGCGAAATGCCGGGAGTGAGCCCGCCCAGGTTCAGTGTAACACCAGTCGGATCGGAAGGCGTAATAGTTACTTTACTGATGGAATTGATCACGGAGGAGGCTGCATCGGCCGTTACCGTGATCTTGACCATGCTGGCGGCGTGTGTGTAAGTGAACGGGATATTGAGAGTGGCATTAGCCATCGTACCCGTCTGTTTACCGGCCAGGATATAATCCGTCGCGTTGACCAGGGCGGATGCGACCCCATTGGTTACGGCCGGTATGGTGCCGGTGCCGTTAAAAGTACCTACGGAATAAAAATCATAATCGCCTTTGGGCAAATACATCGGTCCGGCCGGGGAGGGAGTCAGCGTTCCGGCTCCCCCGGCAGCGACCTCGTATTGTTTGGCGGCGACTTTGGCCGTGGCCGATGTAATATCGGCGTTTTTGGCATAGGCCCAGATATTGGCTTTAGCCCCTACCGGGATAGCGGCGTCGGCTCTGGTTAACGCTGTTTCGCTGGCCGTAAAGTTTACTGCCGCAGGAGTATCGGAACTCTCTTCTTTTGCACATCCGGCGATTGCCCCGGCCGCGATAAGTAGTGTTAGGATTTTTTTCATGATGATAAAAATATTTTACTGTTTCTTTTTATTGATATATCATTTATCTCGTTTCCGGTCAATCTTCCAGCGGCAGGTCGTTGTCCACCACTTCCCAGTCGGTTACCTGTGCCCCGGAGAACATCACCTGGCTTTGGGAAATACAGGCCGTATAGCGGTATTCCTTCCCGGCCAGAAAGCCTCCCGAGGGAGCCGAGATCCGCGAAACGTAATTACATGGGATGACCGTCCCGTTCAGGGTAGCCTGGGCGGCGATCGAAAAATCGATACCGATGTTTGCTGCCAGCGGGATCATTATAGAACTGCCGCTGTGGCCGTTCATCGTCATTCCTACGGAAGCCCCCACAGCCGATGCCTGGGCGATGGTTCCGTCGGCCAATTTGATAGTAGCCAGCGCATCGTCGGAAGGCGTAAACGACAACGTAGTTTTTCCGTCTGTCAGCACCAGTCCGCTGCCGCTTTCGGCCACCACCTCCACGGTGATTTTTACCGCACTGTGGGTGTAAACCAGCGTTACCTGACTGTCCGTGGAAGAGATGGCCTTGGAGGTCTTGGCCCACAGATAGTCCACCCCATTGGTTACCCGCCCTATACCCCGGGTAAAAGACAAAGCCGGGGCGGCAGTCGTATTTTCCGATACGGAATAAAAATCGTAAGCCCGTGTATCGAGAATCATCGGATCGCCCGTCAGATTCCCGCCCGCATCACAAGCGTAGCTTCTACCGCCTTCTATTACCGGCAGGGAAACCGTTACGTCCGATCCCTGTTCAAACGGGAGGATATCCGCCTTAACCCCATTGCCCATCGGGGCGGTAGACACGCTTTTAGTAATTACCGCGCTTATCCCCGCGTTGAATTTCACCGGCACTTTACCGACGTCCCCGGAGGGCTGTTTGGAACACCCGCCCAATAATGCCGCTGCCATAGCAAGGGCCATAAATGTTTTCATATCTTCAATTGTTTTGCGTTCCTATTAAATCCTGCCGGGCCGTTCCATATCCATATCGCCGCCAGGCACTATGTCCCACCCGGTAACCGACGCCCAAGTGCCTATCTGTTCCATCGTCAGGGCGATGGCAACCGACACGGTCCCCGAGGTGTTGATGGCGCTCAATTCATCGTCTATATCCAAACGGAGAGATTGTGTGTTTCCATCCTTATAAGCGATTTCTATAACAATCGACCCGACATTATCCACATCCTTTCCCAACAGATTGACCGTTGCCTGGTAGCGCGTGTCCGCACGGGAAAGACTTGCCGTATGGGAGCCGTTCCCTCCGGAGAGAATACCCCCTTGCGAGAGGTTAATACCGGTAGAAACACCTTCTACGACTGCCGAACAACTTTCGATCAATTCTATATTTCCCGTAAAATCCAGATTGAGCTGCATCGCTTTGACATGCGATACCGGAATCAGAGCATACGCGACGCTGTCCTGCCCCGCTATTTCCAAATCCGCCTGCGCAGTGTATACCAACGAGGGCTGCACAACCTGGACACACGCCCGGGTCGTTGTCAGGTATGCCTCCGCCGTTTGGTACCTGTCCATATTCCGGTAGGCTATTTCCGGCGCATCACAATTGACGGCCAAGGCTTTGTATTTTCCCGCAGGCAGTGTCATCTCAATCTTGTCCGCATTGGGGCATTCCTTCATGTCGGTTTTATTCCCGTCCTGTCCATACAACCAGACCTGTACCTTTCCCGGCTTGGCATTCGATCCCCAATCAAAAGTCAAGGTTGCTTTTCCCTCTTTGGGACGCGGCTCGATAGTGGCTTTTACACACCCCGAAACTATTACCGCCAGCAGCACCGCCAGCCACCCGGCCGAACAAAATCCCCGCACCTGCCGGGACTTTCCCTGCGCTAACAACCCGGGATCACCCGCTTTGTTCTCGATCACCTGCATTTGTTCCTTTTATTTACTTTTTTCATCGACTCCTATTTTCCCCCGGCGGCCGGGCGTTTTCCGAAACGGTACACCAGGTTCAGGCGTACCGACGGGACGATCTTATTTTCTGAAGAACTCCGGTTATAATAGTTGTGTCCCGCCTCCCGGTCGTAATAATCCGAATCCACAAAGCGGTAGATCCCCCGGGCTTCCAATTCCAGCGTCCAATGGCGGGAAAGGCTTTGGGCATACCCTACAGTCAATCCACCCCCATAATATGAACCCGAACGGCCCGTTTGGTCATTCATTTCGCGGTTGAACTGGCCGTAACAGCCACCGGCACCCACGTAAAATCCCCGGTAAACACTTTTTTCCTTCAGCCAGAAACGGACAAAGACGTCCGCCCCCGACACGGCAAATAATCGCCCGTCGAAACCATTCCAGTTGGCATACATCGCCCCGGCTTCCGCCGACCAGCGGCGGCCAAAGAAGACTTCGGCGGAAAAATTGGGCATCCATGTACCCGATTTAAAGCCCGGGGTCAGTCCCGCCCAACGGGCCAGATCGGTTTTAACAGCCAATAAGGGCTGTAAACGGCTTTTTACTTTTCCTACCCGAAGCAACGACGGCACGGGCAGCTCCTGAGAAAAACCTATGCGGGTAGTTTCCTGCTTTATCGTATCCTGTTCGCATTCACAATCGGCATTCCGATCAGACACCAATGCTCCCGATCCGTCCGTTCGCCGGCTGCCGGCCCGCTCCGGCAAAATCTCTGTAAAGGGTTGTTTTGCCTCCTTTTTTATAAATACAACTTGTACCCGGCGCAATTCGGGGAACAAATGCTTCGACATATATCTATAAGGCTCACCCCCGTTCAGGTCCATCAATTTTTTTTCCCGGCCGTCGAAAATGCCTATCCGTTCGATGATCTCCAACGCCTGCTCCCTGGAAGGCATATCCGATTCCCTCACCAAACGTTCCAGATAGTCCCAGTCCTCCGCCACCCAGTCCACATCCACCTTGCAGGCAGAAATTCCGTAAGTCTTTTCCAAATAGCCGGCAAAACCGTCCGCCCTTTTTCGGGCCAGTTTTTCATTTTTCTCATACGGATTATCTACCGAACAGAATGCCGTAATCCGCACCTGTAAGGCCGTGTCTTCCCGGACATTGTCCCGCTTTAAAAAGGTATCCAGACTATCTAACATCGATTGGTTATCCCGGAAACCGGCATCCAAAAACGCATGTGCGGCCTTGTAATAAAAGATATATTCCGCTTCCGGGGTTTCCGGTTGGCGAGTGTTTGCCTGAACTGTTTGCACAAAGGAAAACTGTTGCCCCCATAGATGATTCCCTTCCAATGACCCTAGAAGAAACGCAATAGCTGACAGTACTATTTTGTTCATTAAATTGAATTATTTTTTTCGGTAAAAGGATTGAATCCACAAAAAAATCGATATCAATGCTTCTTCTCCACACGAAAATTCCGTATACACACTCTCATAAGTACGCAGGGGCACATCGCTCCTTTTGCGTACAAAGTTAGTTTTAATTGTTCCTTAAATCCGGCACTCACACTTACCCGGAGCACTGCGTGAAAACTTAAAAGTCGGTCAAATTTTCATTATGATATCTATTTGATAATCAATTGAATACAAATGAAATACACGGATTTTAAAATAAATTTATGATTTTGTTGCAAAAAACGAACAATTAACTCCGAGCATAAAAACAGCCTTAAAAACAACAGAAAATACGCCTGATATTTCTTGTTCGATCATTAATGCGGAATAAAAAAATAAGTGCGGGATGTGCCTTTCCGCAAAGGAAATTTAGAATTATGGATGCTTTTTTAAAAAATCCGTATTTTTTACTTTTGAACAGGGTTATTTTTTGTAATATAAAATTTGTGAAGCCGCAGGGATTTACGTATCCATTTTTTCAAACGATAAAAATGTTAATTGTTTATCCTGACCACGGGTAGCATCGATCCAGCCCCCTTCAGAACGCCCAAAACCGGCAAGGTTTACCCCGAAGACAGAACCCCGGGTGCGGCAATAGCCGCTTTCCAAAATTATTCCGTACTTTTGCCTGTTCCCTAACAAGCGAAAAATGCTCTACGACTTCTTCATACAGCCTTACGAAAGTTATTCCACCCTTTTCATCGTACTCGAAGCCGTCGCGGCATTCTTCGGCATCCTGAGCGTCTGGTTCGCCCGCAAGAACAACATCCTGGTATACCCCACAGGGATCGTCAGTACGGCCCTGTACGTGTATATCCTGTTTATCAGCGGAGTGTACGGCGACGGGGTGATCAACATCTACTACACGGCCATGAGCATTTACGGGTGGTATACCTGGGCCAACGCCAAAGGCGGCGGGGCGGAACTGCCCATCACCCGGCTGAAAAAGAAAGGAGCCATATTTACCCTCGGGTTCACCGCGGCGAATTTCCTCCTGTTCTATGCGATCCTCATCCACACGGACAGCATCGTGCCGACCCTGGACGCCATTACCACGGCGCTCGCCTTCTCGGCCATGTACCTGATGGCCCGCAAAAAAGTGGAGAACTGGGCTTTCTGGATCGCCTGCGACGTGATATCCGTCGGACTGTACATCTATAAAGGACTGGGCGTAACCTCCCTCCAATACTTCGTATTCCTCATCCTGGCCATTTCGGCACACTTCGAATGGGTGCGCCTGTACCGGCTTCAAAAACAAAAAGAGACCGCATGAAAAAGATAGTCTTCCTCGGCCCCGAATGTACAGGCAAGACGACACTTGCCCAGGATCTGGCCCGCAAATACAACGGAGCCTACGCCCCCGAATACAGCCGTCCTTACACCGAAGGCATTCGCAGCGTGGGCAGCGACATCGGATTCAACGATGTCATGCCTATCGTACACGGGCAGCTGCAAAGTGAAGACCGCGCCCTGAACCAGGGACGGGACATCGCCTTTCTGGACGGGAACCCCCTGGCCGAATCGGTATACAGCCAGTGGTATTACGGGAAAATACCCAATATGCTGCCGGAGATCATCCTTTTACGGCACTATGATTTATATCTGGTCTGCTACCCCGATATAGAATGGACGCCCGATCCGGCCCGTGATATGCCTACCGGAAGGGAAGAAATCTTTAAACTGTTCGAAAAGACCGTGCAGGAAAGCGGCTCCCCTTACCGCATCATAAAACTGTCTCTTATACACATCTCCGAGC
>CALJDR010000003.1 GCA_938023515.1 uncultured Flavobacteriales bacterium | reverse complement strand
TACACAAGGAGTATCGTCGGCAGCGTCAGATGTGTATAAGAGACAGGTGCAGGCAAAGGCGGATACGATCCCCCGGCGGGGCAGGTCGAAGAAATCGCGCGCGCCCATCCGTTCGGCGACCGGGGCGCCCATTGAGGCTGTTCCCTGAAGCACGTCCAGTCCTTCGGCCACTTCCGGCATATTGTCCGGGCGGAAGGCTTCCCGCCGTCCGAAGACAGCCATGAAAACAGGGGCCAGGAATATGTGGAGGTGCTTGGAATACGTGAGGTAAAGCCCGAAAATGAGCATGATCCCGTAATGAAGATAGGTCATATAAGGCCAGCCGGCATATACTGCCAGGTACGATCCGGCGGATACCATTTCCAGGATGAGGATCATGTAACCGTCTGTCCGTTGTGCAGGCGTGAGGGTCAAAAACCGGGGTAATCGCAAAAGCGTCCTTCGCAGCAGGAATATGGCGGCCGATACGATCGCCGCGGCGGCCAGTCCGGCGTTCAGGGTGGAAAAAGCATGGTAAAAAGAACTTTGCGGCAGATCGAAAAACAGGGCTCGGGTGGAATAAACGGCCAGATCGGCCAGCATCAGCAGGAACGAGACGACCAGTACGGTATGCAGTACGGCTGCCGTCGTTCTTTCAAAAAAAGAGCCCGTGTCCGTGGATATTTGCCGGGAGAGGGGCATCCGGCTGTGTGCGTGCGGTGTCCGGAGGCCGGCGGTGCATGCCCGCACGATCGCCATGGCACGCAGTACGATGGCCGCCGAGATCGTCAGCGCTACAGCTGCATAAGCCCAGTGGAATATACCTGCCATTGCGGGGGATTTAAATTTTAAGGGGTTACGGCGAAAATTTTTCGCCGTGAGGGCGTCAGTTAGCGCTCTTGGAACGCAAACGGGCGGCAGCCAAGGAATCCTTCACCTTGTTTTTCTCGGAACGCTCTTTCTTGCCGAACACCGTGATGTTGACATACCGTTTGGGATTGGCTTTTACATCCGCCAGAAGGGCGTCGAGCGATTGAGTGGCCGTGGTGAGGTTGTCGTATATCTGCGGGTCGTTCAACAGTTTGGATACCGTCCCGTCGCCGGAGTTGACTTTATCCGTGATGTCCTTCAGGTTGGCCAGGGTGGATTTGAGGTCCGATATGCTCTGGACAAACCCTTCTGCGGACAATGTGTCGAGCAGGGTATTGATCTTTTGGGTGCTTCCGGCCAGATTGGAAGTGATCTGCTGGATATTCCCGTTGTTCTGTTCGAGCAGCTCGTTCAGGTTGGCCGATAGTTTTTGGGCATTTTCCAGCGTGGCCGAAAGAGAGGCCAGGGAAGTGCCCAGGTTGGTTTTGTTCTCTTCGCTGAGCACAGTGTTCATGTTCTTCAGGACTGAATCGAGAGAAGCCAAAGTTTCTATCATCGATTTGCGGATAGGCATCACCGTGTTCTTTATCATATCCGAGAGGCCTCCATTGAGGATGCCCCCGAGCGTATCGCCATCCTCGGCCAGCATGCCTCCGGGCATAACCACCACGTTCATCTCCACATCGGACATCAGGGAAGTCCCGGAACTGATCTCGGCCACCGAATTTTTCGTGAACCGGTATTTTTTGTCCACGTCGAAACGCACGGTCACGCTGTCCAGATCGGACGAATAGAATTTGATATTGGATACCAGCCCGACCGTCACCCCGTTTATCTTGACGGGCCGGCCGGTCTGCAGGCCGCCGGAAGACGGGTAAATGGCGTAATAGCTATAGTTGGGGCTGAATATATTGTGTCCCATAATGAAATTGACACCCCATATGAATGCTATGAGGATCACGAAACTCACCAGCCCTATTCTGAATTCTCTTTTGTGTTTCAATGCGGGAAACGTTTTTTGTTAACTTCGTACAAAGGTAGGTAAAAACCCCCAAGCTACCAACAGCTTATTCGCCCGTAAGGCTCCGGGCGCGCGCCAGGGCCGTTTTCTCATTCCCTTCGAACGCGACGATGAAAGCGTCCTTGGCCCCTTTTTTACGGGCGTCTTCCAGGTCTCTTTGTGCCTGTGCGTAGGTCGGGACGTGCCGGGTGGTGTACTTGTACATACTCTTTTCCCGGAAGTATTCCACGGCGGTGAATTTTTTAAGCAGCACGTTGGTCTTTACATTTAATGGAGTGGGGGAGGCGGTCAGCTGCACGCAATAATAGACGTTCGAATTTGTGGCAGCGGCCGTGTCGGGCGTATCCTCCGGAGTGTCGGGGGTTGCCTGGGCGCTTATCATGCTTTCGATACTGCCCGAAGTCCCGTCGCCGTTGTTCATGGGGTCGTAAAAGCGAGCCTTATACTCTTTTATCGCGTCGTAGAGCGATTTGGCTACCAGCCTCTGTCCTTTTTCCGAATGCAGGAACACCTCTTCGGTGGGATTTGACAAATAGCCGATCTCTACCAGCACCGACGGCATCGTGTTGTGGCAGATCACCCAAAAGACCGCTTGCTTGACGCCTTTGTCTTTCCGCTCGGCGGTAACGCCCAGATGTTTCTGGGTGAGTTTGGCCATTTCGATACTGCCCATCAGGTGCTTGGTCTGCTGGAGGTCTATGCTGATCAGCGAAGCGGGATCGTTCGGATCGAAACCTTTGTACACTTCCTTGTAATTGTCCTCCAACAGGATGTCGGCATTCTCTTTTTTAGCGATGTCTTTGTTGACGTCGAGCTTGTTCAGGGACATCACGTACGTTTCGGCCCCCCATATCTTAGGGCCGTCCCGTTTGACGTTCACCAGAGAGTTGCAGTGGATCGAAACGAACAGGTCGGCTTTGGCTTTGTTGGCCATGACGGACCGCTGGTTTAGCGATACGTCCACATCGGTAGTACGAGTGAGCAGGGGGCGGATGTCGGGGGCCTCGTCCTCGATGAGCTTACGCAGATAGAGGGCTACGTTGAGGGCGATGTGTTTTTCGGTATTGCGGTAGCGCCCGGTGCCGGTCGTTCCGGCAGCTTTCCCCCCATGCCCGGGGTCGATCATTACGGTGAATTTATCGTCGTTTTTGCTTTGTCCTAAAGCGCCGGTAGCCGGGATTGTTCCGGCCGCGAGGGTCAGAATGGGGATTAACAGTTTGATCCTTAGTGTCATTTCGTTTATTTGCGGACGTGTATTTTCTTTGTTGTCAATATTTTATGCCGTATCTTTGGCCGGTCTTGCTTACAAGTTCAAAATTAGTTTCGCTTTAACGTGCATTCTGGCGGTTGAAGCCGCAAAAATTGGTATTTTTGAACCTTGTAAATGATTCGGAAAAAAATACGGGCGTACGGGCAGGGCCCATACAAAATTATCATTTAATCGCATTGTACACAAATACGAAAGGCATACTAACATTTTTTTTAATACTTGCCCTTTTTTCCGAGGCTTTTCCTGCCTATGCCCGGAATACTACTGCCGTAGAAATTGAGCCGGATTCGTTGAGCGTACGCGTAGACAAAGCTCCCCTGGCCGGAAGAGACCTTCAGCTGCGGCCCGATCCGCTGCAAGTCCGTGATTCTTCTGAGCAGCAGCCTTTGGCGGTTCCTTCGTCGGCCGATACTTCCGGGATAAAGAAAGACAAGGTCAAGATCAGCGATGTTACGTACAAGGCGAAAGATTTCTACGATATAGACGAGACGACCAAAAGGGCTTATTTCTATAACGATGCAGTTATAGAGTACGATGACATGAAACTTTCGGCGGGTTATATCATGCTCGACTATGGGAATGGGATCGCCTATGCCCGCTCGATACTCGATTCCGCCGGAAACCAAACTCAAAAGCCCATATTCCAGCAGGGGGAACAGCAATACGATGCTTACTCCATGGTATACGATTTCAATACCAAAAGGGGATATATCCGCAACGTCAAGACCCAGCAAATGGATGGCTACGGAGCCGGGCGCGACGTAAGGAAAGAGGGGGAGAATGTCTATTATGCGTCCGATTTCTATTTTTCTACCGATGAAAAACTGCGGGGGTGGATAGATGGCACAGGCGAGGTGACGGATTATTATATTCGTTCCAGCCGGGTAAAGATGACGGCCGGAGAAAGCCTGGTCACCGGGTTTACGCAGTTGTACATCGCCGACGTCCCAACCCCGTTAGTGCTTCCTTTCGCTTTTTTTCCGCTCAACACCTATCCGGCGTCGGGAGTGCTCTTGCCCAGTTACGAGGTGACGGACGAACAGGGATTCGGGTTGACAGGACTCGGTTACTATTTCGTATTGAACGACTATATCCATGCGGAACTTAGAGGCGATATCTATACCAAGGGTTCGTGGGCTCTTCGTTCGACGGTGGATTATTTTTGGAAATATCATTTCACGGGGCAGCTGCAATTCGATTTTTCCCATCTGGTATACGGGGAAATAGGGCTCCCTACTTACAGTAAAAGCAAGCCTTGGCGCGTAGGGTGGACCCACCGCCAGGATAATAAATGGATCCCGGGACTGACCATGTCGGCCAGCGTCAATATGTCGTCTTCGGGTTATTACGAAACGGCCCTCGATGAGATATACAGCAATAACTATATCAATAATTCCGTTACGTCCTCGTCCATCAATATCTCGAAAACCTGGGGGGAATCACCGTTCAATACCAGTTTGACCCTTACCCATTCGCAGAATAATGCCCAGAACCAGATGTCGATGACGTTTCCGACCCTGTTGGTGTCCATGAATAGGATCTATCCGTTCAAAAAGGAAGATTCCGACGGTAAAAAATGGTTTGAAAAGATCAACCTACAGTGGACCATGACGGCTACTAATACGGTTTCCAACCTGCCTATCGATCAGTTCATGACCTCGGATATGTGGAAAAAGGCGAAAATGGGAGTAACCCACCGCATTCCGTTGAGTGCCACCTATAAAGTGTTCAAGTATTTTAGCCTGACATTGAGCGCCAACTACAACGAAGACTGGAACTTTAAATATCTCAAAAAACATTGGGACGAAAATACCGGTACATTGGTCGCCGATACGTTATCCGGTTTTAAGGCTCTGAGGACTTTCAATACATCGGCTTCTTTGTCCACGATGATCTACGGAATGTTCAATTTCAGCGAGAAGGGTTCCCTTCGGGCTATCCGTCATACGGTGAGCCCGACACTGTCCTACACATTCGCCCCGGACTTTTCGACCGAATTCTGGGGATATTATTATGCGGTCCAAACCGGTGATAAGCTGGCGGAACTGCAATACCTTTCTTACTTTGACAGTGGTGTTGGCATTAGCTCCGCGCCTGCTTTCGGCGGGCAACAGCAATCGTTGAGTTTTGGGCTGTCTAATAATTTCGAGGCCAAAGTGGCTGATAAAAGCGATACAACCGGTACGAAAACCAAAAAACTCAAGCTTCTGAACCTGAGTACATCTCTTTCCTATAATTTTGCAGCTACACAATTCAAATTAAGCCAGAGTATCCCGATATATGGTAATACTTCTTTTTTCAATAACCGGGTAGGGCTTAATTTCCGTTTTGCGTTCAGGCCTTATAAAGTGGATGAAGATTACAGGATGATCGATGAATACTGTTTCCCGGTATTGAACTTTGCCAGCATGAGCACCGATTTTTCCATTTCAAGCGAAGATTTTAAAAAAGATAAAGAGAAAAAGCAAGACACCCGGAATTCAGATTCGGAAGGTACGTACGATAGCGACGGTTATATGTTGTACTCCCCGAAATGGACGATGCGGATAGGGTACACGTATTCTTACAGCAAGATGTCTAAAACCCCGTCCGTGACGAATTCTGTCACCTTGGGCGGGTCTGTCGATTTTACCTCGAACTGGCGAATGGAACTGACTACCGGTTATGACTTCCAGCAGAGCAGGATCACAGACCTCCGGTTCTTTTTTGCCCGCCAGCTCGGTACCTGGAATATGAACCTTACCTGGGCGCCGATATCCAATTTTTCCTCGACATACAGTTTCTTCATCGGAGTATCGGCTTCTTTGCTCCGGGACTTGAAATACCAGCAGAACAAACATTACCGGAAATCGGTATTCAATTCTTTCAGATAAATCCTTCCACCTATGAAACAGATCATCTTTACCCCCAACGCACCCCAACCTATCGGAGCTTATTCACAGGCTGTAAAATACGGCCCTATGCTTTATATTTCGGGGCAGGTGCCTATAGATCCGGAAACGGGCAAGGTAGTCCTGGGCTCGGCAAAAAAAGAAACGCGCTTGGTCATGGATAATATCGGGCATATCCTGGAAGCGGCCGGTATGACCTTTGAAAATGTGATACAGGCTACGGTACTGCTGCGCGATATAAACGATTTTGAAAAAGTGAACAAAGTGTATTCCGAATATTTCAAACCGGAAACAGCTCCTGCCCGTGTGGCTTACCAAGTGGCCAATCTGCCTAAGAACGTCAATATCGAGATCATGATGATCGCCGGAGAGTAATTTCTTTTTACCTTTTTCCGGGGAGTATCAGTGCGTTGCCGCTTGGGCCCGCCGTTTTGAACGGATGCGGGCAAAAAGATTTTTTATTTTGCACGGGAGGTTCCGCAAGTTTTTAAGCCTGTCTTTAAACCGGACTTTTTGTTTCTTTACCGGAGGCATTTCGTCTTTCCCGATGCCCATAAAGAGCGGGAGGTAGAAGTAAATGCCTGCCAGGGATAAGATGAGTCCGCCGATGGTTCCCATGGCCATGGGATACCAGAACCCTTCGTGCGAGCCTATCAGGAAGGGGACGAATCCCAGAACGGTAGACAACACCGTGAGCATGATAGAGGTGATCTTGGAATTGAAGGCTTTTTTATAAGTTCCGAGTTTACTCCGGTGGGACATTTTGGCGACATTGTTGTAGTCGTTGATAATATATATGGAAGCATTGACCGTAATACCGCTCAGCAGGATCATCGAGGCGAAGCATCCGTCGTCCACCCGCACGTCGAACAAGTAATAGGTGAGGAACAACCCGATGAACGAGATCGGGATGCCCATGATCACGGCGAACGGTTGGCGCAGCGAATTGAACAGGATGGAGCAGATAAAGAAAATGATCACGGCTATGATAGCCAGGATAAAATACAATTGGGCGGATTCTTTCCAGAACCAATTTCTCTCGGTATCGATTGAATAGCCTACGGGAAGGGTCTTTTCAAAATCTTCTTTAAATTTTTTAAGCACCTTGTCCGAGGAGGTGGAGGAGCCTATATAATCGTATTGCAGCACCAGGGTATATTGCTGGTTCTTTTTACGGATGGCCTGCGGAGCCTGTGCTTTGGAAATATCGCCGAAAACGGCCAATTTATAAAGAGTAGAATCGTATTTTTCGGCCGAATTACGCACGCTCCAGGCATCGTATTGCTGCCGCCGGGCGGAGCGGAGTATGACGTTTTCGGGATAATTTTCGTTCAGTACGCTTGTGACCGTAGGCTGGCCCAGTTCGGAAAATAAATTTCGGTATGTGATAGACGGATTTACCCCGGATTTTACGAGTTGCTCCCGGTCGAAAGAATAGGAAAATTCGGTGTAATCGTCTTTTGACCAGGATTGCTGGGAATTGATAGTGACTTCTTTTATCCGCTGATTGGTTTCCAGCTGTTTTTTCATAGCCTCGGCTATTCCCCACAGCTGGTCGTAGTTGTATCCCCGGATCGTGATGGCTACATTCCCGGCGGTTTCCGAAGTGCGGTTGGAAAAATAGTCCCCCACCCCGTAGATGGACCATTGCGCGCCTCCCAGTTCGGTCGCCTTGGAGGTCATATCGTTCTTGAGGGACATCGGGAACGAAGATTCGAGGGCGGCCTTGGTGAAATAGATGGTCATCCGCGCCTGATTCTGATATACAGAACTTTGGAATTGCCGGATCTGGGGGAAGCCGGACAGATAGCTCTCCATTTTTACAATGATGGCATTCATTTGTTCCAGGGTGGAACCACTGGGCATGGAAGCCGATACGCTCAGAGTGGTTTCCCCCCGGTCTTCGCCGTAATAAGAACCTTTCGATACTTTATCTGAGAAGAGGCGTAGAGCGCCGCCCAGGGATTTGTCCACGATGGGCTTTATCTTTTCCTTGTAAGTGGGCGATCCGAGTGTTTTGTTGTAGGTTTTTGCCCACATGCCATCTCCGTCCACTTTTTCAGGCAATTTAAATACAGGCAGCCCGAAAGCCAGGATGAGGATGATGATCGCGACGACCCTGTGGCGGTATATGAAACCTATCTGGTGTACGAAGAAACGGTTGAGATATACAATGGAGCGCTTACCTCTGAGTTTGGAATGCGAAAGGAATTTCGGCCGGAATTTCGGGGTAGCGAACACATTTCGTTTTTTACCATAAATGCCGAATTTGTCCATCAGGGCAGGGACCAGGAAAAGGGCTACGAAAAGGGAGATGGCCAGGTTGATGATAATGACCATCGAGAAATCTTCGAGCGATATTTTGATCTCTTCCGGAAGAAAGAACACGACTACAATAGCTGAAATCGTGGTCAGCGTGGCGGCCAGGATGGCCAGGAATGCCTTGAAATTTTGCCGGTGCTTCAGTTGGTCGGCCATCACGATCGTATTGTCCATGATAAGGCATAACGATATAGTGATCCCCGCCAAGGATTTCAGGTGTATCTCGACACCGGCCATGTAATAGAATATGACGGCAATGGCCAGGTTGGCCGCCATCGAGAACGTGATCATGGCCAGATAGCGGAAGCTGCGGCTGACGATGAGCACGAAAAGTAATAAAATAGCGATCGTAAGGCCGCTGCGGAAATAGATCTTGTCCAGTTCGGCGCGGATGTATTCGGTGGAGTCGCGGGACAGGCTTATTTCAAACCCTTGGGGTAGTTTTGCCCCGAGGTGGTCCATGTCCGCTTTAATCTTTTTGCTCAGGTCGAGCTGGTTGGCGCTTTTGTCCGCGAACAAGCTCATCGAAACGGTATTCAATCCGTTGATCCGGTAATAGGAGGATGGTTTTTGCTCCTGATGGATCACCCGGACCAGTTTGTCCAGTGTAATGACGTTGCCGTCCACTTTTTTTACCGGGATCAGGTGCAGGCTCTCCAGGTCGAATTTGCTTTCCGGCATGACGGCCAGCCGCATGAGAACGACATCGCCCGTATTGTCTATCAAATGGGCCATGCCGAGGAAGGAAGTTCGGGTATAGTTGCTTACGGCAGTCTGTATGTCGGCCGTGGTGATTCCCAAGGCTTCCAACTGTTTCGTGTTGTATTCCAGCACCCATTCCATCGGGGTGGCCCCGGAAATATTGACCATGCTGATGCCTTCCAGCCGGGCCAGTTCAGGCTTTATATTGTTTTCAACATATTGCTGTATTTTAAAAGGGGCTTCCGGCGCATTGATCGTATAGGTCATGAACGGAGTCCGGTCGGACTGTTCGGTTTCCGCACTTTTGGCCGATACGGAAGGGTAAGAAAGACCGTCCGGCATTTGGGGCCATAACTGCCGGATCGCGGTGGATACCTCGAACCGTGCCACATCCATGTCGACCGATTTGTCGAATTCCATGGTGATGTAGCTCCCTCCGGAAGAGGAGGAAGTGGACGCAATATCCTTTACTCCCTTTATCCGTGAAAGCATAGCCTCTATTTTGGACGTGACTTCGCTTTCTACCACGCGTCCCGAAGCGTTGGCCAATGAATAGGAAACGGTGATCTGGGGAAGTGTGCGGGAAGAATTGAGCTTGACGGGTAACAGGGGGATAAGCGCGAGTCCCATGACCGACAATGCGATCGCCAGTATGATGATGGTAAAGGAGGGGAAACGCTTATCCATTTTGTTCGCGCGGGTTTACGGGGAATATGTTAGGGGTTATTTTCGGGTCAGGGCCGTGTACATCAGGTCGAAATTGGAGGATAGGGACAATCCGCTTTCGAAATCGAACAAAGTGAGCTTGCGGATCTTGGCATAGCTGTTCCAGTAATTCCGCAGGGATGTGATGTAATTGGTCTGTGCCTCGTTCTGGCGGGAAAGCGCCGAAGTGAGGTCTGTGACGTTCGATTTCCCGATGATAAAACGCTGCATGGTGTTTTCGTAGGCTTCCCGGGCCAGATTGAAAGCCTCCTGGGAGGATTTGGCCAGGTCGAGTTGGATGTTAAAATCGCTGACGGTCATTATCACTTCCTGGGTGAGCGATATTTTGTCCTGGGCGATGGACACCATCTCCATGTCGTAGTTGCTCTTGGCGATATTGTACCGGCCTTTGGCGATACCCCAGTCGACGATGGGGATGGTGAGCCGTACGGCCACCTGATCCTGGCGCTGAAGGTTCTGGTAGGCCCCGCCGAAACTTTCGGCGGCCTGGTTGAAACCGACGCTGGCCGAGAGGTTGGCGGTGAAGCGGCTTTCAACCTTGGCTTTTTGTACGGCTGATTCGGCTTCCAGTTCCCGCTGGCGGTACTCCATGATCTCGGGGTTGTACATGTTGGCATAGGCCAGGGCTTTCTCCGGATCGATGATCCTTTCCACCGGCAGGTCGGGGATCTCCAGTTCGATATCGGCGTTCTCCGGCATGTTGAGGTAAGAGGTGAGGCTGAACTTGGCGCGTTTGAGCTCGATGCGGCAGTTCTCGAGTTTGTTGCGGGCATTGACCACGTCCAGGTTGAGCGAGAGCAGGTCTGCTTTGGAAATGGAGGCGATCTCGTATTTCTGGCGGCCTATCGCGTAGAGGGTATCGGCGTTTTCCAGGTTGGTCACCGCCGTTTTGTAGTTTTCCTGGGCCATGACTAAGGCAAAGAAGAGGTCGGTTACCGTCTGGGAGATGTTCTCGATATTGAAGAGCAGGTTGCGTTTGGCGGCCTCGTACTTGATGGGCTCTATTCTTTTATCCCACCGAAACTGATTATAACCGAACAAAGGTTGGTCGTACCCGATACGAACCGGTGTCGCCGAGAATTGTTGCTGGTTGTTGTCGTCGGCATAGTTCTTATAGAACGACAGGTCGGTATCGATATAGAACGTACCGCCCAACGGGCCCACGTTCTGGGTGATGCCCAGTCCTACGGCCGAATTTATGCTTTGCTGGGCGCGGTATACGTCGGTATTGTTTTCCGAATCATACCGGAGCACGAACTTTTGGTTGTAGCTGATGGGGGTCGAAGTGAGGCTGAGTTGCGGAAGGTTCTGCGCCTTGTAGGTCCGGTACTGCCAATAGGAGGCCAGGTAGGAGTGGCGGGCCCGGAACGAGGCGAGCGAACTGTCCGTAGCGATGGATATCACATCCTTGAGCGAGAGTTTTTGCGTAACGTCCTGTGCGGCGGCCGGAAAGGCCAAAGCCAGAACGAGGAATGCCAGCGCTGTTTTACAAACGGCTATGGAATATTTTTTCATGGTTCCTGAACTTTTTCTGTGCTTTTATCTTCGGCAATACCTTCGGTGGAAGGCGTTATGTCTTTTACATCTTTGTGGTTGCGGTAAATGAACCAGTATATCAACGGAATGACGAACAAACTGATGGGGGTTCCCACGGTCATACCCCCGATGATGGCCAGAGACAGCGGGGCCTGGAGTTCGCTGCCCATGTCGCTGCTGAATAGCAGGGGCACCATAGCCAGGATGGTGGTAAGGCTTGTCATCACGATAGCGCGCAAGCGACGGTGTCCGGCGGTGTGGATGGCTTCGAGGATGGGCATGCCTTCCTTGCGGAACTGGTTGATCATATCGATCTTCAGGATGGAGTCGTTGATCACGATACCGCAGGCAACGACCATCCCGATGGCCGACATCACGTTGATCGAATTGCCGAATACCCAAAGGAAGAACAGCGCGGCGGCGATGTCTATCGGGATTTCCAGCAGGACGATCAGCGGCTGGGAAAGCGATTCGAACTGGGCGGCCAGGATGAAATAGAGCAACAGCAGGGAGATGCCCAATACTACGGCCATTTCGCCGAACAGTTTACGGTTGGTAAAGATGCTCCCCGAAAAATCCACATCGTAGGAATTCGAGGAAAGCACCTGCTCCCGGATCTCCGCGGTGAGTTTTTCCGGGTTTTTCACGTCCGAATAGTTCACCGGGACGTATTCGCCGTTCTTTCCGGCATAGATGGTCTTGAAATCCACACCCTGCGATACCCGGATGAAGGCGGACAGGGGAACTTGGGTGATGGCCCCGGAGGAAGCGCTTCCCGAAACGGGGATCAGCGTATGGGCGAATACGTCGTCTATGTCCCTTTCCCGGGAGGAGATGACGATGGGCAGGTATTGTTGGTTGGAGCGCAGAATAGACACGCTGTTCTCGCCGAAAATGGTCGAAAGGGTGTTGATGATCTGGTTGAACGATACTCCGTACAGGATGAGCGCCCGGGAATCCACCGAGACGTTTATCTGGTTCGACAGGGGTATCTGGGCCTTTCCGCCCGTTTTCAGGGAGAGACCGTCGATAAAGGCGAGCAGGGAGTCCACGTCGGGGTCGGCATTGCGCTGGCGGCGGAGGATCTCGGCGGTATATTCGGCTTCCGAAGTGTCGAATATTTTTTCGAATACGTTTTCCGGCGGGTTGACCGTTACCTTGGCTTTGGGATATTTAGCCGCCAGATAAGCCTCGGCCCGGCGGTTGATAGCCTCGATGGTTTCGGTATCGAAACTTTTCAGGTAGATACTGCTTTCGGAAGGCATCAGTTGGTCTGCCCGGTCGAGCAGGAATTGTTGTTCCCCGATCAGGGATGCGCTTTGCACGATGGAATCGTTTTGCAAGGCTTTCAGCAGCCCGATAGTCCGCTCTCTATTCTCGTTTACATGGATATTCTCGTTCCATTCGATCCGGATGATGCTTTCGTTGTGATCCAGGAAAGGCATTTTCCGTTTTTCAATCACATTGAAAAGGAAGAATATCATCGGGAAAACGAGCAACAGGCTGGGGGTGATCCACCGGCGATTGGCGAATATCCAGTCGAAACCTTTATCGTACCAGCGGAAGGTGAAATCCAGGTTGACACGGGCGAAAAATTTCTTGACTATTCCGGGGGTTTTGATGGATTTTATTTTCTTGTTCCCGTAGACAATGCGGTAGGCTACCGGCAGGAAAATGATACCCACGATATACGATGCGGCAAGTCCCAGGCTGACGGAAACGGCCTGGTCGTAGAACAGGGCGCCGGCTATCCCGCTGACGAAAACCAATGGGACGAATACCGCGATAGTAGTCAGGATAGAGGACAGGAGCGGGGTGATGATCTCGTTGGTCCCTTTGATGCAGGCCTGGTCCAGCAGGCCGTCCTTTTCCTGGTATTGGGAAATATTGTCCGTGACGATGATGGAACTGTCTATCATCATACCCAGGGCCAGAATGAGTCCGGAAAGGGATATGATGTTGAGCGACAAGCCGAACAAATAATAGAACAGCATACTGATGATCAGGGCCACGATCAATCCGAGGGAAATGATCGAAGGCGTGCGGATATCCTTGAAGAAAAGTACGGATATCAGGCAGATGAGTATGAGCCCCTGCCAAAGGTTGCTCTGGAGGTTGCTCAGGGTGAAGTCCAGCAGTTCCGTCTGGTTCTGGGAGATGTCGAACGAAATGTTTGGATATTCCCTTTCAAAATTCTCCATCGCCTGGGCGACCGATTTTTTCATGTCCTGCATGCTGGCGTCGGTCTGTTTGATCACGGAGAAGACGATGGAGCGTTTCCCGTCGAAATAGGAGTAACCGACCGCTTTTTCAGGGGATACGATGATTTCGGTCAGGTCGGCCAAGCGGTAAATGCGGTCGTTCTTTTTCAGGTAGATGTTCTCGACGTCTTCCCGGCTGCGCAGTACCGAAGAGAACTTGACATTGTACTCGTAATACCCGTCCTGGATAGTCATGCTCCGAGGGTCGACGTTGTTGTTTTCCAAGACTTGTTCCAGTTCGTCGAGAGTGATGCCGGCGGCGGTCAGTTTGGCTTCGTTCGGGATGATGGAGAGTTGCCGGGATTCGATGCCCGTTACGTCTACCATGGCCACTTCGGGGAGCTGTTCGAGGCGCCGTTTGATTACAGACGAAGCGAAGTCGGAAAGCTCGAGGAATTTGTCGTTGTCCGTCTCTTCGAAAGGGCGCTCGCTTTTAAGGGTGAGGTTGAGGTTGAATACCGGAAGGTCGGTGGCCGATGCTTTTATGACCCGCGGACGTTCCATGTCCTTGGGGAAATTGTTCATGGCCGCATCGATCTTTTCGTTGACCTCTATGAACGTGTAATCGGTGTCCGTGCCGTAAGAGAAGCGCATCCGGATAATAGATTGCCCGTCGCGGGTGCGGCTTTCGATGTTGCTCAGGTGGGCAACCTGCAAAAGCTGCTGGCGCATGGGGCGCACGACCGTATTTTCGAGCTGGCGTGCGGAGGAATTAGGGGCGGATAGCTGGACGGTTATCTCGGGGATGGAGATGTCCGGCAGCAGCGATATGGGCAGGGTAAAGTAGGTGATTACACCCAGGATGATGGCGGCCAGGAACGTCATCATTACTGCTATGGGTTTGTGTATTAGGAATCTAATCACTTTTCAAAGGGTTTGAAGGATGGAAAAAGAGATTGGATGGCCCGATGGCCCTTATCCGAAGTTATTCGATGACCTTGTCGATCTTTACAGCTACGTCGTGGGCCAGATTCATACTGCCGCTTACGATCACCGTATCTCCTTCATTCAGCCCGCTGTTGACGATCATGTCCCGGCTGTTCTCCTCTCCGGCCTCGATATAATTCCAAAAGGAACGGCCGTTTTTATAGGTGAATATGACGCTCCGTCCACCGGAGCGCAGTACCATCGAGGCTTTGGGTACGACCAGTTTGTCATGGATAGGGTCGCTCACTGAGACCCGCACATTCATCCCGTCGTACAGGACATCCTGTCCGCCGGTAATGGTGGCGGAAATTTTTACCAGTCCGGTTTTGTCCACAATAGGGTTTATTTCGGTGATGCGTCCTTTAAATGTTTTATCCAGGGAGGCGAAAGGGGCGACGGTTACTTCGCGGCCTTTTTTGACCAGCGCAAGCTCGTTTTCCAGCACGGAAAAATTGACGGTGAGGTTTCCGCTGCCCACGATGGTACAAAAAGGCTCCGAAGTCGAGGGAATGTTGTGGACTTTGGAGAACAGATTGGCTACCGTTCCATCGAAAGGGGCATAAAGAGTGGCGTTGTTGTAGGCGTGCAGGGCAAGGTCGTAACTGCTCTCCGCCGTATTGTACCCGCTTTTGGTGCGCAGGAGTTCCATTTCTTTTTTCGGGATGGAGGCCGTATCTTTTATATTGTAGCCGCGACCGATCATTTCATCCTGCAGGTCGAGCAAGGCTTTGTCCAGCGAGGATTTTTTGGACAGCAGATCCGCTTTGAGTTTATAGGTATCTATCTGGGCGATCTTTTGGCCTTTTTTCACAAGGTCTCCATTGGTAACGTATATGCCAGTGATTTCTTCGGCGGACGAAAAGCGCAGGTCGGCTTTATGGGCTGCTTCGACATTGCCGTTGCTGATCAGTTCCCGGGCGAAATCCCCTTTGTGCAACACCATTACGTCGACAAAAGGTTCTTCGGCTTTCAGTACCTGCGATACATTATCTTCTTTTTTGTCTTCGCCTTCCCCACAGGAAATAAAAAGTACGGTAAGGCCCAATAAGAGAGGGAGCGGTCTCATAATATTTTGTAGTATTTTTAAAGTTGTTGCCAGTAAAAGTAAATAAAACAGGTATAGCTGTAGCTTAATACCGTTTATTTAACATTGTTTTTTGTGTTTTGACAATGTTGTCCTTTGTTTTTTGTAAGACAGCGAACAAACATTTCCGTAACAAGGCATCCGTTAAATTTTCGGCGCCCGCAGTTTTGTGATGCACAGGGCAAAATTGTCGTCTTCCACATGTTCAATGACATCGTCCGGAATATGGGTCGGTTTCTCCTGCCCGAACATTTCGGGGCGGATGTAACTGATAATGCGGCCGTCGTCCGCCGCCCCGAGGATTAGCGAAAAAGCGTCGGCATATTTTTTATTGAAATCCGAATAAATGATACTGTTCGTACGGTCTATCAGGTAAGAGAAGGCGTGTCCGCTGTACATATTTCCGGCTACATAATCATTCACTATTGTGTTGTGCCCGGAAAGGCAGGTATACGCTTCGTTGCGGAGGATGTTTTTTTCCACATCCGATTTTTCATCTTCAGGGATCGTGCGGCTGCCGAAATCGATACGCAGGGAGTCCGTGAGGCTTCCCGTTTGATCGAAAATATAAATGTTGTCGTTCAGGCTCTCGTTGAAAGCCGCGAAACCTGCTGTGGTGCCGGTAAAGATGTTGCTGCTGAGGATAAAATTGAAATCCAGGTTTTCGCCGTACCGGAAATACTCTTTTTTTACGGACAGGTCCGGGGAGGCGAGAATGACTTTCCGGTCGGCGCACTGGCCGGTATTCCAGTTGCAAAGCACAAAGAGGTAATCTCCCGAAGGCAGGCAGCGGATATCGTCCACTTCGTAGGGCAGTTTTTGCCGGCTGATGAAGTTGCCTTCGGGCCCGTAAACGATCAGTTCGTCCCGATTGCCGTCGATGATATGGATATTCCCGCTTTGATCCACGTCGAAATCCGATATCTGGTAATATTCTTCGGGGCCCAGTCCGGTGCGGGCCAGCGCCATCACCCCTTTGCCCTGCATGTCGAATACGAGCAGGCGCGTATCATTGTGCCGGTGCCAGAACAGCAGATATATGCGGCCGTTCTGTATTTTGACGTTGTCGACGTCGTTGAACAGGAATTCGGGGTCGGTCGAATCGAATTTGATGAAAGTCCGGGATTCAATGCACTCGTCCGGAAAATCGGCCAGCGCTTTCTTTTCGAGGGAGGCAAAGCGGATCGTGTTTTTTTCTTGCGGCTCCGATGAACAGCCTGTCAGAAAGACTGTCCCCAGCGCGAAAAAGAGGAAAACTTTTAAAAGATCTTTCATGCGATGGTATGATTCATGAGTGAGAGTTGCATAAACTTCTACACATTTGACCCGAAAATTACGCAAAAGGTTTCGTCGACGGTTAAAAAAATCCTGTGCGCTGCAAAATAAATTTGTTTATTTCTTTTTTGATTATTATATTTGTAAGAAAGGGCCCTGGAAAAAAGACGACAGCCCAGATAAAAAACAACTGCAGGAAAAAATGACGGAGATAAACATCGAGAAAGCCGATGGCACACTTGTGCCGTTGAACAGTAAAAAACCGTTGCGGGCGGTCAAAAGCGCGGTAATGAAAGACGAACTGATGGGGGAGGATACTGTTACCCTGACGGTGGAGTCCGCGGAACCCATTGAATTTGCAGTAGGTGATAAGCTGCGGGCATTGGGCAAGACCTATTTCCTGAATTCGCCGGCCAAAGTCCAGCGCACGGGCCGGCGCTACCTGACCTATACTGTAGTGTGGGAAAGCGCAAAATACGACCTGTCGAAAGTGGTAATGGTCAATGAATTCGCGGGGGGAAAAGAAACGGTGAACGAGACGGAGTTCGACTATACGGGCGAATTCGCCCGGCTGATGGATCTCTTGGTATCCAATATGTGCCGGGTATACGGAAAGGGGAGCTGGACGTGGAAAGCGGTGAATACAGGCACAGACAGTGCTTTTAAACCCGATTACGAGCAGTGCAAAACCCTTTCGTTCTCGTCGGAGAACGTGCTTTCGGCTCTCAATACGGTCTGCCGGGAGTGGAACGCGGAATTCCGGATCGGATCGGAAAACGGAGCCCATGTGATTGAGGTGGGCCGGATAGGGCGTAATGTTTACGAATATGTATTCGCATACGGCCGTGGGAATGGGCTGTATACCCTTACCCGGGACAGGAATGCGGATACGGCATTGGCTACGCGTTTGTATGCCTATGGGGCTTCCGGCAATCTCGGAACCAAATACCGGGCCGGCAGGCGGCGGTTGGTTTTGCCGGAAAAACATGTTTCTCCTTTGGTGCGGGACGGGCTGTATGTGCAGGACGATGCGCTGGTGGAGCGGTTCGGGCTGAGCGAGGGGGCGGTGGTCTTCGACGAGATATTCCCTTCCCGCCGGGGAACGGTCAGCGCTGTGGATGGGACGGACGAATTGAAATTTACCGACGAAGATATGTTCGACCTGAACGAAAAGGACGAGAAGGGGGATTCCAAATATATCCTGGGGTCGGCTACCCCTACTATCCGGTTCAATACGGGCAATTTGGGCGGGTATGAGTTTTCCCTGGCGGGGTATAATTCGCTCACCAAGACGTTCACCCTCGTCCCTTTTACGGACGAGAACGACTACCGATATCCTTCGAAGGACGACAAGGCGTTCCGGATCGGAGTAGGCGATACGTATGTACTGCTCAATATCGCGTTGCCGGACACCTATGTGGCCGAGGCAGAAGCGAAGTTGGCGGACAGGGCCCTGGAAAAATACGGGCAGCTTTACAAAAAACTGTATTCGTATGCCCTGGAAATGGATTCTGTTTTCGTGAAAGAGCATTTCCCCAATGCGGGGTATGCGCCGGCTTTCCGGGCGGGGGACTATGTCAATATAAAAGACGAAGACCTCATAGATGTGGCCAGCGAAGGCTTGAGTGACCATACGGTAGCGGTGAAAATAGCATCCGTATCGGTCGACCTGTACAATCCGTTCGGCTATACGCTCGGCCTGTCGGATTCGGCGCCGTCTTCGGTAGTCACGCAGATCGTGAAGAGCGGGAAAGACACCCAGAAGATCATCCAAGTAAATAACCTGTCCGACCCGGCCCGGGCACGGCGCAACCTGCGCACTACAGCCGATCTGCTGGAAATGACATTCGATACGGACGGGTATTTCGTGGACGGCCGTTTGCGCCCTGAGACAGTGGAGACAAAAATGATCGCCGTGGGGGCCCTATCCCAGCAGTTCCTGCTGGACGGAGTGGTCTTTACGCCCGATCTGAACGGGGATGTCTCGGCATCGGTTTTTCCGAAGGCGTCCTGACGCATTTGGGGCTGGACCGTACGGAAAATAAAGTATGGTCGCTGCTCCCGGGGCAGGTGAGCGGATTGAAGGACGATACGGTCTACCATATTTATGCCCGGTGCCAAAAGAAGGGAAGCGGGGGAACGATGGTCGTGACCCCCGAGGCTTTGCGGTACGATGCCGATGCGGATTTTTACCATTTTTCGGTGGGAGTACTTTCCAGTGCTCAGGACGGTTTCCGGCGGATCTCCCTCACGTATGGCAACAGTACGATAAACGGACGGGAGATCACCACCGGGCGGATCTCTGCCGCGAACGGCAAAGCCTATTTCGACCTGGACAAAGGGGAGATCGGCGGCCGGATCGTATTTTCTTCGGATGCGGTCTTCCGGAACGACAAGGGCGCAGAGGGAACGCTGATCACCGATGGGAAAATAAATACCGGACTGATAGATGCGGACAGGGTAGTAGCGAATGCGGCATCCATCGCCAATTTCACCATACAGGAAAACCTGCTGCAGGGGAAAGAAGGGCGTATT
>CALJDR010000002.1 GCA_938023515.1 uncultured Flavobacteriales bacterium | reverse complement strand
GTTTCATTCTGATTGATAGCGATTTATAAAAATATTGAATGTTAATTTACTAAAAGTTTTGAAAATTAAGAACAAGCAATAGGGAAAAGGTTTACATTTGTCTCACCGAAAAGACAGCGTTTTTGTCTCTCCGGGAGCCGCCCTTCGCCCAAACACCTAAAGGTAGGCACTTAGCGTGGTAAAAACAAAAAATAATAAATAAATATTGGAATTTGCCGCAGGGAATTAACGCCCGAACGGCCTTTTTTAAAAGCTATCTGTTATGAAAAACACGACAGGTGAGGCCGCAACGCCTCCGAAAAAGAAGAAAACCTATCCCTATCAGGAGGTATTGGACGCCGCGCTGAAATATTTCGACGGCGATGAATTGGCTGCCACGACCTGGGCTAAAAAGTACGCCCTCAAAGGTTTGGATGGCGAAATTCTGGAAAAATCCCCGGAAGACATGCACCGCCGGATGGCTGCGGAATTTGCCCGTATCGAAAAAAAATACCCGGTGAAGAACAAAACGCGCCTGTCCGCTTATGGGAAGTCGCGCGAGGAACTGGATGAAAAGGGAATCTTCCATTTGTTCGACAAATTCGGTTACATCGTGCCCCAGGGCAGTGTGATGACGGCGCTGGGGAACAAGGAGATCATCGCTTCCCTGTCGAACTGCGTGGTCGTTCCTTCGGTCGTCGATTCGTACGGAGGTATTTTCTATACCGACGAGCAGCTCGCCCAATTGTTTAAGCGCCGCTGCGGGGTCGGAGTCGACATTTCCGGCCTGCGCCCTAAAAACTCCATCGTATCCAACGCCGCCGGTACGACCACCGGGGCGGTATCGTTCATGGAACGTTTTTCCAACACTACACGTGAAGTGGCCCAGAACGGCCGCCGCGGTGCACTGATGCTCACCATGGATGTGGCCCATCCCAACGTCGAAGATTTTATCACCATCAAACAGGACCTGACAAAGGTTACGGGGGCCAATGTATCGGTGCGTATTTCCGACGAATTCATGAAAGCGGTGGAGGCGGATGCCGAATATACCCAGCGTTGGCCGATAGACGATCCCGACCCCAAATACAACAAGACGATAAAAGCCCGCGAACTTTGGGACAAGATCATCTCTTCGGCCCACAATACGGCCGAACCGGGGATCATTTTCTGGGATCGCCAGCACAAGTATTCCACTTCGTCCGTGTATCCGGGCTATAAAAACGAATCAACCAATCCGTGTTCGGAGATCGCGATGCAGGGAGGGGATTCCTGCCGCCTGATCGCGATTAACATGTACTCGTTCGTCAAGAACCCGTTCTCGGAAAAGGCGGAGTTCGATTTCGATAAATTCTACCGGGTGGCTTACGAAGGGCAGCGTTTGAACGACGACCTGGTAGACCTCGAGCTCGAATGCGTGGAGCGTATCCTGGCCAAGATAGACTCCGATCCGGAAGCCGATTTCATCAAGCGCAACGAACGCGAACTTTGGGAACTCCTCTACAATACCGGAAAGAAAGGCCGCCGTACGGGCTTGGGATTCACCGGGCTCGCCGATACGCTGGCCGGGCTGAACATCAAGTTCGATTCTTTGGAGGCACTCGATATGGTGGAGAAGATCATGCGCGTCAAACTGCAGGGAGAATTCGATTCTTCCATCGATATGGCGATCACCCGCGGGGCGTTCGAAGGGTTCGACCCCAAATGGGAAAATACGTCGGAATTCGTTCAGATGCTGAAAAAAGAGTTCCCCGAAATCTACAAGCGGATGATGAAGGAAGGACGCCGCAATATATCCCTTTCCACGGTAGCTCCGACAGGCTCCATCAGCCTGCTCACCCGGACTTCCTCCGGTATAGAGCCTGTGTTCATGCTTTCGTACAAACGCCGACGCAAGATCGTAGGCGGGAACGAGGGCAAGGCCGACTTCGTGGACAATATGGGGGATGCCTATGAGGAATTCGAAGTGTTCCATCCGGCCCTCTTGAAATGGAAGCAGGTCACCGGAAAGGACGATATCGCCCAGTCTCCGTATGCCGGATCGACGGCCGGGGAGATCGACTGGTACAAGCGGGTGCAAATGCAGTCCCTCGTCCAGAAGTATACGACCCATTCCATCTCATCGACCATCAATCTGCCTACCGACGTCAGCGTCGACCGGGTGGGGGAGATTTACCTCGAAAGTTGGAAACAAGGGCTCAAAGGCATTACCGTATACCGGGACGGCTCGCGCTCGGGCGTACTGGTAGCCTCGGACCCGAAAGAGAAAAAAGAAAAGAAAGAATCGGACGATAAGACACTCAAGGCCCTGGGCAATCTGGTGTTGGAGCGCGATCTGATCCGCCGTCCCAAACGCCTGGAGGCCGATATAGTCCGTTTCCAGAACGAATACGAAAAATGGCTGGCCGTGATCGGCATTATGGACGGGCGTCCGTACGAGATATTCACCGGCCGGATGGAGGATGCGTTCAACCTGCCCTCCTACGTGGAAAAAGGTGTGGTGATCAAGGAGAAAGACGACGACGGTATTTCCCGGTACGACTTCCAGTATACCGACAAAGAAGGGTATCGCACGACGATCGAGGGCTTGTCCCGTTCGTTCAACAAGGAGTATTGGAACTACGCCATCCTTATTTCCGGGGTCCTTCGCCATGGAATGCCGCTCAACTATGTGGTAGAACTGATCGGCAACCTCCATTTATACGATGAAAACCTCAATACGTGGAAAAACGGCGTGCTTCGCGCCCTGAAACGCTATATTCCCAACGGAACGGCTGCCGCGGACAAGAAATGCCCCGAATGCGGCGATCCGGATGGGCTGATCTACGAGAACGGCTGCCTGATCTGTAAAAGCTGTGGGCATTCCAAATGCGGTTGATTCTTCGTGCAGGAGTATAAGATGGCAGCGAAAACCTGCTGTCTCGAAATAGGAAAACTTTCCAAAATCCCGGCAATGCCGGGATTTTTTTATAGAGAACAGAAAAAAGTAACGAGGAAAGGCACTGAAAGGTCTGTCAAAGCCCCGTGGATAATGGCCACGAAAACCCATCTTTCCCCGCTGGTACGGGAGATAATGGGCAGGGTGGAATCCATCGTGGTAGCCCCTCCGGCATTGATTGGCGCCAAAGGACCGAAATATCGGGCTAAAAGCGGCGCGCCGAGGAACGTGAAAAGTTCCCTCAGAATCTGTCTCTTATACACATCTCCGAGCCCACGAGACTCGACGTCATCTCG
>CALJDR010000001.1 GCA_938023515.1 uncultured Flavobacteriales bacterium | reverse complement strand
AGATGACGTCGAGTCTCGTGGGCTCGGAGATGTGTATAAGAGACAGATATACTCCTGTGGAACGATCTCTACATCATCAGCCACTTCAGCGGGCAACAGCACACATTGGCCCTTGGCAATTGTAGTTTCCCCTCCGCGGGTGACGATCTTTCCGTTCCCTTCTACGCAGGTAAGCATCACAAAACTGCCGGCATCCGAATAATCGCGGGCAAAACGCCCGCCGGTCTTCAGTAGATCGGTCCCGAAATACGGGCATTCGACCAGCGCCACGGCTCCGGCATCCGTTTGCCGGTAATGGGTTTTCGGATCGCCGGAAGCGGAAAAATCCATTGCCCGGAGCGCCTGCTCCACATGCAGTTCGCGCCGGTGCCCGGAGGCGTCCGTACGGTCGAAATCATAAATGCGGTAAGTCACGTCCGAAGACTGCTGTATCTCGGCCAGCAGGATCCCCCGGCCTATGGAATGCACGCGGCCGGGCGGCAGGAAAAAGCAATCGCCTTTTTCCACCGGGACGCTCAGCAAAAGCTGTTCCAGGCGGCCGGATTCGAAATATTCCAGATACTCCTCCCGGGTAACGGGCCGCACGAAACCGGAGATCAGCCGGGCGCCGGGGTCGGCATCCAGTACATACCACATTTCGGTCTTCCCGTAACTTCCGTGATACCGCTGCGCCATTTCATCCCCCGGATGTACCTGAATGGACAGGTCGTCCGCCGCGCTGATGAATTTCACCAAAAGGGGAAAGTTCTTCCCGTATTTGGCCAATATTCTCCCGCCAAGCAAAGCAGCCCCGTACTCTTCCATCAAATTCCGCAGGTCTTTACCCGCCAGAGGGCCTGTGGAAACGACGGAAACATTCCCCTCCACGGCGGATATTTCCCAGGTCTCCCCGCAGTTGGGCAGGCCGGGATACTCTTTTCCCAGCACGGAATGGATCTTGTCCCCGCCCCATATCTTGTCTTTAAAGATCGGGCGGAAAGTCAGGGGATAAAGCATTTCTTTTGCCACCCTCAGAGTTTTATGTAGCGGAAATCCTCGCCTGCCTCGATCGAGAGCAGGGTCTGGTAAATCAGGCGGATCGTATTTTCCACGTCCTGCTTAGCGACCATCTCTACCGTGGTGTGCATGTAGCGCAGCGGCAGGGAAATAAGCGCCGAAGCGATCCCTTTGCCAGAGAACGCGAACGCATCGGTGTCCGTACCTGTACTGCGCGAATGAGCGGCAAGCTGATAAGGAATATCGTTTTTCCGGGCGGCATCCACCACCACAGCCCGCAGGTTGTTCTGCACCGCCGGAGCGCGGGATATCACCGGGCCGCGGCCGCAGCGCACATCGCCTTCCACCTTGGCGTCTATCATCGGAGTGGAGGTATCGTGCGTTACGTCAGTCACGATGGCCGCATCGGGGACGATGGTCCGCGATATCATCTGAGCACCATTGAGCCCTACTTCTTCCTGCACGGAATTGACCAGATACAGGGAAAAGGGTAGCTGCACTCCGTTTTCTTTCAGCATATGCGCCACGCGGGCTATCATAAAGCCCCCCATCCGGTTGTCGAGCGCACGGCCTACGTAACGTTCGCCATTGAGCACGAAGAATTCGTCGGGATACGTGATCACGTCGCCCACCTGGATACCGAGTTTTTCCACACCGGCCTTATCGGAAGCACCCACGTCGATAAACAGATTGTCCACCTTGGGGGTTTCTTCCTTGGCGATACCGGCCCGCAGGCGGGTATGGATTGCCGGCCAGCCAAATACACCGCGTACGATGCCGTTCTTCTCGGTATGGATGTTGACGGTCTTGGACGGAGCGGTCATATGGTCTGAACCGCCATTGCGCACCACGTAGATAAGCCCTTCGGACGATATGTAGTTTACAAACCATGATATTTCGTCGGCATGGCCTTCGATGACCACTTTATACGGTTTGTCGGGATTGACGACCCCAACCGCGGTGCCGTACACGTCGGTAAATACGCGATCTACGCAGGGACGGATGTAGTCCAGCCACAGTTTAAGGCCGCCGTATTCGAATCCGGTCGGCGACGGGGTATCGATGTATTTTTTGAGGAATTCCTCGGCTTTAGCATCTATTGCATTCATATCTCTCTGGATTTTATTTAGATAATAGTAGGATTGCTTCGACCATTTTCAAACCAGTTCGAATAGCGTTCGGCATTCCCTATATTTATTCAAATATACAAAAAAAACGGTTCTGCGAGTAGCGAGAACCGTGGTCTTTTGACAAAAAGCGACTTAGGCGTGGGGCATATTATCGTGCAGGTTGATGGCCGGCATGGACCATTTGAACCGCACTACCAGGAATCGCGCCGCAATGATACTGAAGAGGGTAACGAGCGTCGTGACGTTCTCCGGAACCTCCAGGTGCATCATCACAGTATAGCCGACACCTCCCACCACACTGATGGTAGCATATATTTCCCGGTGGAATATCAGTGGGATCTGGTTGCACAACAGGTCGCGCACTACCCCGCCGAAGCAAGCCGTAAGCGTACCCAGGCAGATGCCGAGCATCGGACTGTATCCCCAGGTCAACCCGATCTGTATCCCGATCACCGTATACACGCCCAACCCGATGGTATCGAAAAAGAACAATGCCTTGCGCAGGTACTGCAGGTAATTGCGGAACAATACCGCTACCGGCACTGAAATGAACAGGATATAGAGGTAGGTTTCGTTGTGCAGCCAGAACACAGGACGGTTTATCAGAATGTCCCGGATCGTACCGCCGGCAAAAGAAGTACCGAAGGCTACGATAAGCACCCCGAAGATGTCCATGCGTTTCTGCATGGCCGTCAATGCGCCGGAGACGGCGAACGCCCAAACTCCGGAAAGGTCGAGGATCGTGAGAAGCTGACCGGTATCCATTATCCCTGGCTCTCTAAAATGTTATTTTTCGTATTTCTCTACCCGGTGTTCGCCCAGTATAGGTTCATAAGTGGTAAACTGCTCGGCCGAAAGAAGGGCCGGCATATTCCCGCTTACCGAACGGGAGAAAGCATTTTTATACACTCCTTTCTCAAAAAGCACGATCGTCTGCATGGTCATATCCATGGCCGGCAAATAACGCTGTATAAAATGCAATACCGGCTCACCGGACTTTTCGTAGTATATCAGGTCATCTGATGTGCCTATCGTCTGGCAGGTAGTCGTATTATCTTTCAGGATATACCCTGCCTTTCCCCGGTAAATTACTACCGTGCTGTGGCAATCGGTGAACAGGGAAGACAACGAATCGACGGTCTCATGCGAGCCGTTAAATGCACAAACAGCCATTTTAGCATTGTCGGGAAGCAGGTCGAAAATCTTTTCGTCCGACCATACGGCATGCCTTATATTGTCCTCGGAAAGGGTTGTATCCGGTTTTGAATTGCAGGAAGATACCGCTACCAGTATCACGGATGCAATCAGCAGAGCTTTTTTCATCTTTTTTCCATAAGGTTTTTCTATTGCAAAAGTAATTATTTTCCGGGGAAACCGATACTATTTTTTATCTTTGTCTCACTTATTAAAAAATACGCCGAAATGCAAAAAGACATTATCCTTTCGGATGAAGACATACGGCTGAGAGTACGCCGGATAGCCTATCAGATCTACGAGTCGAACCTGGGCGAAAAGACCGTCTATATCGTAGGGGTGGCCAACAGTGGTTACCGCATAGCTGCCCTGATCGCCGAACAGCTGAAAAAGATCACACAGGGCGATGTCCGTCTGGTATGTTTAAAGGTAAATAAAAAGGATTTATATGCCCCGTTTGAAATGGATACGGAATTAAAGGAGATGTCCGACAAACCGGTCATATTGGTAGATGACGTGCTCAACAGCGGAACAGTCTTGGTGCATGCCATCCGCCACCTGCTTTCGGTACCCCTGAAAAAACTCAACACGGCGGTATTGGTCGACCGAAACCACAAACTATATCCTGTAAAAGTGGATTTTAAAGGCCTGTCGCTGTCCACCTCAATGCACGAACACGTAGATGTCGTCTTCGAGAAGGACGGGAAAATCTACGCCTGCCTGAGCTAAAACAATTTCCGCCTTTTCAGTTCCCAGAGGATCAGCCCCACCACCAGCGCCGAAATGACAAGCGTCATCACAGGGTGGACGGTCAGCACTTTGGGCACCATCAGGATGGTCAGCAATATTCCGGCCGCCGCCCCGCCCATGTGCGCAGAATGGCCAATATTACCCAGCGAACTGCGCATCCCGTACATGGTAAACAATAAGTAGGCTACCGCAAATATATAGCCCGGGATGGGGATCGGGATAGGAAATATAATGAGTTTCAGCGTGGGGTTCAGGATAATAGCCGAGAATAATACGGCCGATACAGCGCCCGAAGCCCCGACGGCGGCATAATTGTTGTTGTTCTTGTTGACCACATACGAGAAATAACTCGAAAGCCCCAGCGAAACGAAGTAAAGGATAAAGAACCGCACTTCCCCCATCACCGCAAACGGGATGGTGTAGAAGAAATACAAAGTGATCATGTTGAACAGCAGGTGCATCCAGTCCACATGCAAAAACCCGCTGGTAAACAAACGGTAATATTCTTTCTTGTATTTTACGTCGCTTACCTCGAAAAGGTATTTGCGGAAGAAGACCGGGTCGCGGAATCCTTTGACCGTCATAAAGAGAATGGCAGCGAAAAGCAGCAGGACGGAAAGTTCGGGCATGGTGCGATATATTTCTGTTGGTTACCGGCAAAAATACGATTTTATCCTGTCGCAAAAACATAGCGGAACCTTAAAATCACACGAAGCCCCCTCTGCCCTTTTAAAATTCCTGCATGCGGACTACCGGACATCTTTTTTGCGGAAAACGATGAACAGCGGCATTTTTTCGCTACCTTTAACCGGCTGTAACCAGCCTCCTGTTCATTCAGGATGTAACTGCATAATACATAAAAACAATATACCATGACGACAGACGAAAAGATAAAAGCCCTCCGGCAGGCCATGAAAGCTGCGGGGGTAGATGCCGTAATCATCCCCTCCTCCGATGCGCACCAGAGCGAATATTCCGCGCCACGTTTTGCTTTGCGGGCCTGGATATCCGGTTTTACCGGATCGGCCGGGACGGTGGTCGTTACCGCTGACCATGCAGGCCTCTGGGCGGATTCCCGGTATTTCCTTCAGGCGGAACAGCAATTGTCGGGCAGCGAAGTGAAACTCCATAAACTCCAGGTACAGACCGAGCCCGAATGGGTAGCCTGGGTGGCCGGGAACCTGCCTGCCGGATCGGTGGTCGGGGTGGACGGACGAGTATTCTCCCGCGCTTTGGCCCGGTACATGGAAAGCGCATTTGCCGGCAAAGGGATAAAACTGAAAGTGGATTTTGACCCGGCCCAGGTATGGACCGAGGGACGCCCCGGCATGCCGGTGACCGATGTATACGTACACGACACGCATACGGCCGGCGTTTCGGCCCGGGAAAAAATGGACAGGATACGGAAATTCATCGCTGAAAAGGGCGCCGAGTCCATCCTGATCGACGCTTTGGATGAAGTGGCCTACGCCCTGAACATCCGGGGCGGGGACGTCGCGTTCAACCCGGTCACGTATGCTTACCTGGCCGTTACACCGAAAAACGCCATTCTGTTCATCGATGCGGCCAAATTGCCTTCGCAAGTCAAGAACTACCTGCAATCCGCCGCCGTAGAGGTGCGCCCTTATGTGGACGTGGAAAAATGGCTGGCTACCCAGACCGGCAGCGCACTGTGCGTCGATCCGGCCAAATTCTCCGCCTATCATGGCTCACTCGTGCCCCAAGAGGTAAAGGTCATTGAAAGTACCTCTCCGGTGGTCATGATGAAATGCATCAAAAACCCCTCGGAGATCGAGGGTGAACACCGTGCCATGCTCAAAGATGCCGTAGCACTGGCCGAATTCTACCGCCTGGCGGAAGAAGAGTCCGAAAAGAACGGCTGGGACGAAGCCGACCTGGCCGGCCTGGTCGGTAAAATACGCGCCAAACAGTCGGGCTACATCAGCGAGAGCTTCGCGCCTATCGTCGGTTTCCGCGACAACGGGGCCATCGTCCACTACAGCCCCAAGAAAGGATCGGCCAAAAAGATACAGGGCAGCGGGATGCTGCTGATCGATTCCGGTGGCCAATATACTGACGGGACGACGGACATTACCCGGACCCTGTACATCGGCACCCCGACCTCCGAAGAGAAAAAAGCTTATACGGCCGTGCTGAAGGCCCATATAGCCCTCGAGCGGCTGGTATTCCCCTACGGGTACAGCGGCACACAGCTCGATGCGGTAGGACGCTGCCAGATGTGGGCGCTGGGATACAACTACGGCCATGGAACGGGCCACGGCGTGGGCGCGGCGATGAACGTACACGAAGGCCCGATCAGTTTCGGCAACCGGGGGGTGACCACCGGCGTGCCGTTCGAGGTCGGGATGGTCATTTCAGACGAACCGGGCTATTATAAGGCCGGAGCCTTCGGCATCCGGATAGAAAACTGTATCACAGTCCACGAAGCTTTCGAAAACGAGAACGGCCGTTTCCTGGGTTTCGAGCCTCTTACCCTGGCCCCGATCGAGACTAAACTGGTGGAAGTTCCGTTGCTTTCCGACGGAGAACTGGAATGGCTCAACGGTTACCATGCCATGGTGCTGGAAAAGGTTCTTCCCCTGCTCTCGGGCGAGGATGCCCGCTGGCTGGCCGAAAAATGCCGCCCGCTGTACCGCTAAAACCGAACACAATTCCTGCGAAAAGCCACGGCCTTAGGCCGCGGCTTTTCTTTTTCCAGGTAGTTCCTCCGGCTGAAGACAATCCATTTTTAAGTTTCTCAACTTATCGATCGATTATACAGACTCTTTGAATCTGGCTAATTGGAAAAACAGCAATCCGAATCGGGATCGAATACCCGCCGAAAACGCCAAACAAAAAGGGCCTGCTTTTTAGCAGGCCCTTTTTGTTTGAAGCGTAAATATTATTTTATCGCAGTAACATTTGTGTGCGGCCTATCTCCTTGCCGCCCGCATATACGTATACCTGATATTTTCCTTCCACGAAATCACCCGGCACTCCGTCCACGAATACACTGACGTCGAGATCCTGGTTTTCGTACATCACTTCTTTAGCGCCGCTGAACTGCATACGCTCTTCACCGACTACGAAGTAATTGTTGCCTTTCTCGATACCGATCAATTTGGTGGGCGATACCACACGCACGTAAACGGTCGTATTGCCGCTCTGGGCGAACTGATTGCGGGCCACGGTGAACGAAACACGAATCTGGTCCGTACGGCGGGCGCGGTCGGTATCGGTCACGCGGCCGGAATTGGATACGCTGATAGCCTGTGCTTTCACATTGCGGGCTTCGAGCGTGGCAGCCGTCTTGATGTCCTGCTGCATACGGACGTTCTCCTGTACCAGTTCCTGGTTGCGGGAAGAAGTCTTGCGCAGCGAATCCTCGGCTTTATCGCGCTGGGCGATGAGCACCTTGTTCAGGCGGTTGAGCGAGTCCGCTACGTGGAACAACTCTTTCTTCTCTTCGCGCAGGCGCTTGATCTGACGTTCGTACGAACGGAGCAGGCTCAGGTTGGCCTTGTAATTCACCATCGAGTCCTGCAAGAGAGCGATGTGCTTCTGCGCCTCGTCCACTTCGATCTTCAGTTGGGAATCCTGCACGTACAGGGTATCGTAATCGGCCTGCAGCGAAGCAAGCTCGGAGATGGCCTGCTGGCGGTTGTGTTCTATAATATCGTTGTACTGGGAGCGGGAGTAGAAAATATATACGATCGCCGTTAGCAGCAGCACGCCTAGTAATATCAACACGGCCGCAGGTCGGCGGCGCGGGGCCCTTTCCTCCTCGGAGGAAGAATAGGACGATCTGTTGTTGGTGTTTTCTTCCATTGTTTTATGCTTTTTTGGGTTGTTTAACTTTCGTTCTCTTATGCAATAATACGCTTTTTGTACGGTTTCAGCTAACAAGCGGCCTTTTTTAAATATATTTTAACGTAATAAAACGTTTTAGGCCCCGGCGATGGCCCAAAGGTTAAAAAAAAGGAGAAGGGGACATATTTTAAGACTGTCAGACCTTTGATTCTTAACTTAATTCCGTATTTTTGCCTTCTGGAAAATCACATAAAATCAAAGCAATGAGAAAACTCTTTCTTTCAATCATTCTCGCTGCCGCTATTCTTCTCCCCGGCCAGGCAAAGGCCGACGAGGGAATGTGGCTGCCGGTGTTCATAAAACGCCTGAACTACGTGGACATGCAGAAACATGGCCTGCAGCTCACCCCGGACGAAATATACAGCATCAACCATTCCTCGCTCAAGGATGCCGTGCCTATTTTCGGCGGCGGCTGCACTTCCGAAATGGTTTCGGCCAACGGACTGGTGCTGACCAACCACCACTGCGGGTTCGGCGCGATTGCCGACCTATCGACCCCGGAACACGATTATCTGCGCGACGGGTATTACGCTCCCTCGATGGACAAGGAACTGCCCGCCAAAGGCCTTATCGTTACTTTCTTTGTGCGCATGGAGGATGTGACCAACCGCGTACAGGAAGCCATTACCCCCAATATGACGGAGGACGAACGGTATGACGCCATCGAAAAAGTCGCCAAAGAGATCGAAAAACAGGCTTCCGAAGACGGAAAATACCGAGCGGAAGTGAAGAGCTTCTACAAAGGCAACGAATACTACCTGTTCGTATACCAGGAATACAAAGACATCCGTCTGGTCTGCACCCCTCCCCAGTCGATCGGTAAATTCGGCGGAGAAACCGACAACTGGATGTGGCCCCGCCATACGGGCGACTTCTCCATGTTCCGCATCTACGCCGACAAGGACAACAATCCGGCCGATTATTCCACCGATAACGTACCTTACAAGCCGAAAGAGCACTTCAACATCAACATCGGCGACAAGAAAGAAGGCGATTTCTGCTTCATCATGGGTTACCCCGGCACGACGCAGCGCTACCTGACCTCGTGGGGTATCGACTTTTTGGTGAACACCGAATACCCGGCTTTCGTGGATGCCCGCGATGCCAAACTGCAGATCATGCGCGAAGCGATGGCAGCCAACGATACGGTGCGCCTGAACTATGCTTCCTCTTTCGCTTCGACTTCCAACTACTGGAAAAACCGCATCGGGATGATCGGCGCACTGACCAAGAACAAGACCGCCCAGAAGAAACGGGAAATAGAAGCCGAAGTCGGCAAATGGATCAACGGCGACCAGGCCCGCAAGGCCGTATACGGCACTATATTCAATACGATGCAGGATTTCTACGCGCAGACCGCCGCATCTACGGCCGCTATCCAATACCTGCTCCAGGCCGGACTGTCCGGTTCGCAGATAGGGAACTTCGGCCGTCTGGTAGCCAGTACGCTCAACAATCCGGCTTATCCGGAAAAATCCCGCGAACGGCTGGTCGAGAATATCACCAAATCTTACGACCGTATCGATATCGGGTTGGAAAAGAAACTGGCTGTCGACCTGATGGAGCACATCGTCAAGAAAGTGCCGGCAGAACTCCTGCCCGATACACTTAAGGCAGCCATAAAGAAAGCCGGCAGCGTAGAGGCCCTGAAGAAGGAAATGGAAAAATCCGTGGTTTTCACGCCGGCCGAGTTCCAGAAAATGGCCAAAGACGCTCCTGAAAAGCTGAAAGACGATATCCTGATCAAAGTATTCCAGTCGTACTACGAACAGTACGTCAAACTGAACAAGGAGACTTCCCAGATACGCAACGAATTCAACCGCGCCGACCGTCTGTTCCATGCAGCCCTGCTCAAGGCTTACGAAGGACGCAAAGTGTTCTATCCGGACGCCAACTTCACGATGCGTGTTACCTACGGAAATATCCTTCCCTACGATCCGAAGGACGGTGTAACGTATCACTACGAAACTACACTGGACGGCGTAGCCCAGAAATACAAGAAAGGCGACATCGAATTCGATGTTCCGCAAAAACTGCTCGACCTCAACGCAGCGCGCGACTATGGCCAGTATGCCAATTCGAAAGGCCAACTGATCACCTGCTTCCTGTCCAACCTCGACATCACGGGCGGTAACTCCGGTTCCCCGGTGATCAACGGCCGCGGCGAGCTGATCGGTATCGCATTCGACGGCAACTGGGAAGCCATGAGCGGCGACATCGAGTTCGAGCCCAACCTTCAGCGCACCATCAGCGTAGACATCCGCTATGTGATGTTCGTGATCGACAAGTTCATGGGTGCCAAGAATATCATGGACGAACTCACCCTGGTCAACGTTCCTCAGGATACGAAGATCAAAGCCGCTAAAAGCGAAAAGCCCGAAAAGGTAAAAGCTACGAGATCGAAGAAAGCCAAAAGATCATAACAATATTCGCAAGCTATCGACGCTGTAAAAAAGGCGCAGTTTTTAACTGCGCCTTTTTGCATTTTATAATTCTACCTTCAATCCTGTTTAAACCCTTCCCATGATAAATCCTTAGGAAATATCAGTAAAGCAATATCCCGGCTACACCGGCCAGGCAGATCATCAGAATAGGATGCACCTTGTATTTCCAAGTCAAAAGGAACGCCGCCGCAAAAATCAACAGGCTCTTATAGTCGATAAAATTCTCCTTGTTCATCAACAGCAAGGCAGCCGCAGCTATCAGCCCGACGGATACCGGAAGAAGGCCGGAAAAGGCTGCCTTCACATATTTATTGGCGCGGAACCGGGCAAAGAAATAAGATATGGTCAGCACAAGCACGAACGAAGGCAGGCATACGGCTACCGTCGCCACCACCGAACCCCATACGCTGCCCGTGACCGTATAACCGATATACGTCGCACTGTTGATCCCGATAGGCCCGGGCGTCATTTGCGAAATAGCGACCAGATCGGTGAACTCTTTCAGGGTAAGCCACTGATAACGATCCACCACTTCATGCTGGATAAGGGACAGCATGGCGTACCCTCCCCCAAAACCGAACAGCCCTATTTTCAGGTATACGTAGAGTAATTGCAGATAGATCATCGTTCTTCCCCGGTTTTAAGTTTACCCTTCAGCCACAACGTGTACGCCATTCCCCCGGCGATACCGGCCAGTACGATCCATATGGGCGATACCCCGGCTTTCCAGATGAGCACGGCCCCCACTGCCGGGATGAGCCACTGCAGCCCCCGCAAGCCTATCGTCCGGGCGGCATTGATACAGGGGATCACGATCAGGGCCACTACGGCAGGCCGTATCCCATCGAACGCCCTGACCACCCAGACATTGTCCTGGAACGCCTGGAAAAACATCGCAATGGCCAGCATGATAACGAAAGAAGGCAGGATGGTTCCCATCGCGCAAAAGAAACTGCCCCAGAATTTCCGGAGGCGGTATCCCACGAATATGGAAATATTGACGGCGAACACGCCCGGAAGGGATTGGGAAACGGCCATCAGTTCGACGAAATCCTTTTGGGTCATCCAGCCGTGACGGGTAATTTCCCGTTCAATCAGCGGAATCATCGCATATCCGCCGCCGATGGTGAACATGCCTATCTTTACGAAAGTCAAAAAAAGTGTCAGGTATAACATTCTTCTTATATCATTCCTCTATATCATTGTTATTTTTGCCCGGTATCACTCTTTGTCCTGGCTCTTACGGGGTTTCCGGCGGACCGATGCGAACAGCAGGCCTATCACCGCCGCACCCCACAGCGAACTGTACACCGGGGACGAAGTAATGGGACATGTCCCATCGACGCAGCCTACGTATTTCCAATACAGGAATCCGACCAAGGCGCCCAAAGCTATTCCGATCCACACGTGGCCATAACCGGCCAGATATTTTCCGAACATTTAGTTTTAATTATTGTTTCCTATATCCCGGCGGTAAAATAAAGCCCGTACAGATGTACGGGCTATACCGGGGTTCTCCCCTGTCGTTTTTTATTTTACGTCCCGTATCTTAGCCGATATATCGTCCAGGAACCGGCGCAGCGGGCGTTCGACCATCATACGGAGCATGGGGTTGACATCCGCTTCGATCGCCACTTGCACCGCGGATCGGTCTTCAGCCAACGACTTGATATGTACCTCCAGGGATATTTTAGCACCCATCGGTGTGGCAAAAACTACTTTGGAATAAGGCTCTGCCACATTGCGCACCAGTTTTATTTCCGGCATTCCCCCGATTGTAAAAGCAAACCAAGGCATGCCAAAATCCTCTCCGGTTTTAAAGGAATTGACTGCATTGGGCATGAATTCCTTGTATTTGTCCACATTGTTCACCGCCGCGTATACTACCTCCTGCGGTTTGTTCACTTCACTTACGGGGCTCTCCAGTCTCATAATTTCAATTCCTTTAGGTTCCTAATCGTTCTCTTGCCTTTATTTTTTCCACTCGGACGGGTTCTCCCGCCAACGGGCCAGAAGGTCGAGGTCGTCCCGGTGGACATACCCCATTTGAGCCGCCTGGGCCAGCAGGGTATCGTAATCGCACAATGTAATGAGCTTTACATCCGCCTTTTCGAAATTTTCCCGCGCCACGTCAAACCCATAGGTCATAATAGCGGCCATATACAGCACCTCGGCACCACCCTGCCGCAGGGCCTCCACCGCATTGAGGCTGCTGCCTCCGGTGCTTATCAGGTCTTCTATGACCACTACTTTCTGGCCGGCCTTCAGACTACCTTCGATCTGGTTGCCGCGGCCATGCTTTTTGGGTTCGGGCCGCACATATATGAACGGGAGCCCGAGCGTTTGGGCCACCAGCATCCCTACGGCGATCGCACCGGTAGCTACTCCGGCGATCACATCGGGCCGAGTTTCGCCGTTTTGCACTATCTTTGCCATCGATTCGGCCAGGAACGTCCGGATGGGCGGGTACGAAAGCGTCAGGCGGTTGTCGCAGTAGATCGGCGAATGCCAGCCGCTGGCCCACGTGAAATAATTTTCCGGCTGCAGGCGGACTGCTTCGATATCCAGCAGGTATTTCGCCGTAGAAACGGCCGTTTCCTTGTCTTTAAGCATTTTATCTATGTATAAGATCTATTTCGGTGAAAACCTCATAACATTTCCCCCGTCGCTGCCGCAGGAAGGCTATACCGTCGTAACGGACCCCACCCCGGAACGTATTCGGGCGCTGATAGAGGACTGCTACAGCAAAGGTAGTGCAAAAATCGCTCTTTTTTCCTCTACGGGACAGGATTTGGCAAAAATATTCGACGGTTTTTTCCGTTCTATCGAAGCTGCGGGAGGCGTCGTCCGGCATTGGGATACCGGTAAAATATTGATGATACGCCGGTGGGGGCGGTGGGACCTGCCTAAAGGATGGAAAGAACCCGGCGAAACGAGCCAGGAGAACGCCCTGCGCGAAGTATCCGAAGAGACGGGTATTGCCCGCCTGGAAATAGAAGGGTACATCGACACCTCCCATCATTCCTATATCCTCGACGGAAAATGGGCACTCAAGCATACGCATTGGTATGCCATGTCCACCCGGGAACTGCCCACCGTCCCGCAGGCCGAAGAAGGGATCGAAGAGGCCCGATGGCTGGATGCCGAAGAGGTTACGCAAGCCCTGATAGATACGTATCCCAACATCCGCGAAACAATGGAACTTTACCTCGAAAAATACGCATTATGACCTCCATAGAACGCGAAAAAGCCCTGCACACCGTCGAGAGCGTCGGAGAAATGTTCCGCCGGGCCCCGGACGACGAACCCTTTGTCCGGGCAATGGAAGAGGCCGGCCGAAAAAACACCTGGTTCACCCGGGACAACGTACTGTATGCCGCCCGGCAATGGGGGGAAGCCCTGACGGGCCCGAACCTCGCCCGATGGACCGGAAAATACCCATTAGCAGCAAAAAAGAAAGACGTTCTGCTGGTGCTGGCCGGGAATATCCCACTGGTAGGGTTGCACGACATCCTGTGCACCTACCTCAGCGGCCACTGCGCCACGATAAAACCGTCGAAGGACGATACGGTGCTTATCTCGTTCGTTACGGATTTTTTACGGGAGGCAGAACCCTCGTTGGCGGATAACCTCCGTATTTCTCACGATATCGTCCGACAAGGCGTGGATGCGGTGGTCGCAACTGGGAGCGACAATACGGAACGCTATTTTGAATACTATTTCCGGGATATCCCCGCCCTGCTGCGCCATTCGCGCTACAGTATAGGCGTAGTCGGCAAAAATACCACGGACGAAGAATTATCTCGTCTGGCAGACGATATGATGCTGTATTTCGGTATGGGATGCCGCAGCGTCTCCAAAATTTTCATCCCGGAAGATTTCGACCTGGAACGCCTGTCCCGGGCCCTGCAGAAATACGCCGGTGTGATGGATCACACCAAGTACCGGAACAACTACGACTACCGCCGGGCGATGTTCACTATGGCCGGATTGGAAGGTATCCACGACACCGGATTGCTGCTTTTGGCCCCGCAGGAGGGCCTTGCCGCCCCGCTGGGAATGGTCGGATACCAGCGCTATTCCGACCCGGAAAACGTGCGACTGTATATCGAACGCCGCCGGAACGAACTGCAATGCGTCACCGGAGAGGGGGACCTGCCGTTCGGCTACGCCCAAAGCCCCTCTTTGGAGGACTACGCGGACGGAAAGGACACGATGGAATTCCTGCTTTTTAAAGATTGAATAACATAACGGGAACACTTGCATTACATAACATTCGTATCTTTGTTTCATCTTGCATGAAAAACGACCTTTTTAACCCAAACTGCGTGTAAATTATGTATATAACCCTCGCTATACTGGCCCTTTCGGCCGTATTCTTCGTCAACGGACGTATCCGCTCCGACGTGGTGGCCCTGTGTGCCCTGCTGCTCTTGGTGGTATTCGGCATCCTCACCCCGGCGGAGGCTCTTACCGGATTTTCCAACCCGATCGTTATTATGATGATAGGTCTGTTCGTGGTCGGAGGGGCCATCTTACAGACCGGGCTGGCCAAACGCATCAGCGGAAAGATCCTCAAACTGGCCAAAGGGAACGAACTTCTCCTGTTCCTGCTCATTATGATCGTCACCGCCGCTATCGGCGCATTTGTGAGCAATACGGGTACCGTCGCCCTGATGATTCCTATCGTGGTGAGTATCGCGATGTCCTCGGGGATGAACGCCTCGCGGCTGTTGATGCCGCTGGCTTTTGCCAGCAGTATGGGCGGTATGCTGACCCTGATCGGTACGCCCCCTAACCTGGTGATCCAGGACGTAATAACCAACGCGGGGTACGAACCCCTCTCTTTCTTTTCGTTTGCTCCCATCGGGGCTATCTGTATCGTAGTGGGTATCGTCGTGCTGATCCCGCTGAGCAAACTGTTCCTTTCCAAAAAAGGCGGGAGTGGTAAAAAGAAAAAGGGCGGCAAATCGCTCGAAGAACTGGCCAGCGAATATCAGCTGTCCAGCAACCTGTTCCGGGTAAAGGTGCCCCGCCGTTCGGGAGCTGCCGGAAAAAGCGTGATCGACATGAATGTGCGCAGCCGCTACGACCTCAACGTACTGGAGGTGCGGCGCGTGATGTCTTCCCAGTCCCGTTTCCTGAAGTCCGTCAGCCAGAAACTGGCCGCCGATACCATCCTGGAGGACGGCGATATCGTCTATATAATGGGGGACTTCGAGAATGTGCGCCGCCTGGCCGACGATTTCGGCCTCGAAATGCTGGACACCCATACCCCGGAGGGCACCGGGACGGTGAACAACCTCGATTTTTACGATATCGGTATCGCCGAGATCGTCATCATGCCTACTTCGAGCCTGATCAACCAGCCTATAAAGGACTCCGGGCTGCGGGACAATTACGATATGAACGTGCTGGGCATCCGCCGGGGCAACGAATATATCCTTTCCGGATTGAAAGACCGTAAAATCCATTCGGGCGACGTACTGTTGGTACAGGGCTCGTGGGACAATATTTCCCGTCTGTCGGACGCGCAGTCCGAATGGGTGGTAATGGGCCAGCCATTGGACGAAGCCGCCAAAGTGACCCTGGACTACAAAGCTCCGCTGGCCGCTGCGATCATGCTGCTGATGATCGCCAGCATGGTATTCGACTTTATCCCGATCGCGCCCGTCACGGCGGTGATGATAGCGGCCGTGCTGATGGTGCTCACGGGTTGTATCCGCAACGTGGAATCCGCCTATAAAACGATCAACTGGGAAAGCGTTGTCCTGATCGCGGCTATGCTTCCGGTCTCCCTGGCACTGGAAAAGACCGGGGCCTCGGAAATGGTATCCGGTTCGCTGGTCAACGGGCTCGGCCAATACGGGCCACTGGCGCTTTTGGCAGGCATTTACTTCACTACGTCCCTGATGACGATGTTCATCAGCAATACGGCTACAGCCGTCCTGCTGGCTCCTATCGCCCTGGCATCGGCCATCGAAATAGGCGTCAGCCCTTATCCGTTCCTTTTCGCGGTGAGCGTAGGGGCAAGCATGTGTTTTGCTTCACCGTTCTCCACCCCGCCCAATGCATTGGTGATGCCAGCCGGACAGTATACCTTCGCCGACTATATTAAAGTGGGGCTGCCTCTGCAGATCATCATGGGTATCGTCATGGTATTCGTACTGCCGCTCCTGTTCCCGTTCTGATTCGGGGACAGGCGCTCCGCAGAAAGGTTCCGGACATTAAAATCTAACTATTTTTTAAGAGTAATTCCGCAATTATTCACTAACTTTGCGTGGGTCTTTTTTGAGATACCCATAGACGAAGGAAATACAAATACAACATACATCGCATCATGGCAGATAGCAACATTAAATGCATAGGCGTGCTCACTTCGGGCGGAGATGCTCCGGGCATGAACGCCGCGATCCGCGCGGTAGCCCGTACGTGTGCCACTTACGGCATCAAGTGCATCGGGATCGAACAGGGTTATAAAGGTTTGCTGGAAAAAGATTTCATCGAACTCGGCCCCCGCAGCGTAGGCAATATCATCAACAAGGGAGGTTCTTTCCTCCGCTCGGCCCGCTGCAAAGAGTTCAAATTCCCGGAGGTGCGCCAGCAGGCAGCCCAAAACGCCAAAGACGCAGGGATAGACGCCCTGATCGTGGTCGGCGGCGACGGTTCGTTCACCGGCGCGCTGAAACTCCAGCAGGAGACCGGGCTTAAAGTAATGGGTATTCCCGGAACCATCGACAACGACATATACGGCTCGGACTATTCGATCGGTTTCGATACAGCCATCAATACTGCGATGGATGCTATCGATAAGATCCGCGATACCGCCGCCTCGCACGACCGCATCTTCTTTGTGGAAGTGATGGGACATGGTTCGGGTTATATAGCCGTTTATACCGGCATAGCCACCGGCGCGGAGCAGATCATCATGCCTCCCAAAAAGGACGAAAAGAACCACAGCATCATCCCCGACGGGGAAGAACTGTACGAGAATATCGTAAAGGAACTGCACGAAGCCGAAGGGCGCAAGAAAAGCTCCTCCATCATCATCGTATCCGAAAACGGGCAGAACATCGGGGAACGGGTGCGTATCATCACCGATGAAATGAAAAAACGAATGCCGGAAAAGGACATCAAGGAAACAACCCTGGGCCATATCCAGCGCGGAGGTTCGCCGACCACGGCAGACCGCGTGCTCGCCACCCGCCTGGGCGTAGCCGCCGTAGAAGGCCTCACGAAAGGCCTCGTCGGACAGGTAGCCGGCGTAAGGGACAACAAAGTGGCCTACACTCCCCTGCGGGACAACACGGTAGCGTACGATCTGAAGAACGATTTCGATGTGAAACGCACACACAAGGTCATCGACGAGTTCCGCCGCGTGGCCAACATCATGAACGCATAAGAATTTAAGAACCATAAAACATTTAAAATCATGGAAAAAGTAAGAATTGGCATCAACGGTTTCGGCCGTATCGGCCGTCTGGTGTTCCGGGCTGCCATCAACCGTCCCAACGTACAGATCGTGGGCATCAATGACCTTATCGATCCCGAATACATGGCCTACATGCTGAAGTACGACTCCGTACACGGCAAGTTCGACGGTACCGTAGAAGTAAAAGACGGCAACCTGATCGTAAACGGCAACGTGATCCGCGTAACAGCAGAGCGCGACCCGGCAAACCTGAAATGGAACGAAGTGAAAGCCGAATACATTGTAGAGTCCACCGGTCTTTTCCTGACCAAGGAACTCGCCGGCAAGCACATCCAGGCTGGCGCTAAGAAAGTCGTTATGTCCGGCCCTTCGAAAGACGATACCCCCATGTTCGTAATGGGAGTGAACAACAAGTCTTACAAAGCTTCCGAAGATATCGTTTCCAACGCTTCCTGCACCACCAACTGCCTGGCTCCGCTGGCTAAGATCATCAACGACAAGTTCGGCATCAAGGAAGGCCTTATGACCACCGTTCACGCTACCACGGCTACCCAGAAGACCGTCGACGGTCCTTCGATGAAGGACTGGCGCGGCGGCCGTTCGGCTATGTGCAACATCATCCCTTCCTCTACCGGCGCTGCTAAGGCCGTAGGCAAGGTAATCCCTGCACTGAACGGCAAACTGACCGGTATGTCCCTGCGCGTGCCGACCACCGACGTATCGGTTGTCGACCTGACTGCCGTTCTGGAAAAACCGACGACTTACGCCGAGATCTGCCAGGCCGTGAAAGACGCCGCTAACGGCGAAATGAAGGGCATCGTCAGCTACACAGAAGAAGAAGTCGTTTCTCAGGACTACGTAGGCGAAAAGTGCACTTGCAACTTCGATGCCAAAGCCGGTATCTCCCTGAACGACCACTTCGTAAAACTGGTTGCCTGGTACGACAACGAGATCGGTTATTCCAACAAACTGGTCGACCTGATCGAGTATATGGCTACCGTAAAATAAGTCCCTGGACTTTATTTATAAAAAAGCCGCGCTCCGAAAGGAGCGCGGCTTTCTTTTTTGCCTCAAATAAACAAACAAAAAACATCCCGGCCGATGGCCGGGATGTTTTTCTATTAACACCTATTTTTACAGGCCGAGTTCGGGTTTCAGGAACGACGCCGTATAGCCTTGGGATTTTTTGACGACCTCTCCGGGAGTGCCTTCGGCCACCACATAGCCGCCCTCTTCGCCCCCTTCCGGTCCCATATCGATAATGTGATCTGCCAGTTTTACCACGTCCATATTGTGCTCAATAACCAACACGGTATTCCCTTTATCGACCAAAGTATCCAGAATACCCATCAGTACCCGGATATCCTCGAAATGCAGACCCGTCGTGGGCTCGTCCAGGATATAGAACGTATTTCCCGTGTCCTTTTTGGAAAGCTCGGTCGCGAGTTTCACCCGCTGAGCCTCCCCGCCGGACAGCGTGGTGCTCTGCTGGCCCAAGGTCAGATAGCCCAGGCCTACGTCTTTCAAAGTCTTTATCTTCCGATAAATGGAAGGGATAGGCTCGAAGAAGTCCGTCGCCTCCTCGATGCTCATATCCAGTACGTCGGAGATCGATTTTCCTTTGTAGCGTATTTCCAGCGTCTCCCGGTTGTAGCGTTTTCCCCCGCATACCGGGCAGTGCACATGGACGTCGGGCAGAAAATTCATCTCGATCGTTTTCAGGCCCGAACCCTGGCACTCTTCGCAGCGGCCGCCCTTGACATTGAAAGAAAAACGGCCTGCCTTATAGCCCCGGATGCGCGCTTCGGGTACTTCGGCGAACATCGCGCGGATATCCGAAAACACCCCGGTATACGTTGCCGGATTGGAACGCGGGGTGCGGCCTATCGGCGACTGGTCGATCGCGATGACCTTGTCGATATTTTCCAGACCTTCGATCCGGTCGTACGCTAACGGTTTTTTGAGCGCATTGAAAAAATGGGCGTTCAGTATTGGGTAAAGGGTATCGTTCACCAGGGTCGATTTCCCGCTGCCCGACACGCCGGTCACGCAGATCATTTTTCCCAGCGGGAATTCGACCGTCACGTCTTTCAGGTTGTTGCCCTTGGCCCCCGCCAGCCGCAGCGTTTTTCCATTGCCCGGGCGCGGCGATTTCCGGCGAGGGATTTCCCGAATACCGTTGATATAGTCCGCCGTCAGCGTACGGGCATTGCGCAGCTCGTCCGGCGTACCGTGCCAGACGATCTTCCCCCCATACAATCCGGCAGCCGGGCCGATGTCGACGATATCGTCCGCGGCGAGGATCATGTCCTTGTCGTGCTCCACCACGATGACGGAATTACCCGTATCGCGGAGTTTTTTCAGGGAATCGATCAGCCGGTGGTTGTCGCGCTGGTGCAGCCCGATGGACGGCTCGTCCAGGATGTAAAGTACCCCGACCAGCTGTGAGCCTATCTGGGTAGCCAGGCGGATACGCTGCGATTCTCCCCCGGAAAGGGTTTTGGAGCCGCGGGCCAACGACAAATAGCCCAATCCCACATCCAGTAGGAAGCGGGTACGGTCTTTGAGTTCCTTGAATACTTCCCCCGCAATGCTCTTCTGCTTGTCCGTCATCGAAGCGTAAGCCTCGTCATACCAGGCGGGCAGTTTCGACAGCGGCAGGGCCGCCACCTGGGCAATGTTTTTTCCGCCTATGCGGAAAAGGAGCGATTCGGGACGCAGGCGGGCTCCGTGGCATGAGGGACATTCCACTTCGTTCATGAACTCCCGCGCCCAGCGGGCCAGCGTCTTACTCTCGGTATCTTCGGCCTGTTCGCGGATAAAAGCGGCTATCCCCTGAAAATCTATTTCGTATTCATGCGTCACGCCTGCATCGGACAGCTGCGAAAAACGGTCGCTGCCTCCGTTGAGGATCACGCGCATCGCCTCTTCCGGAATATCCTTCACCGGAGTGTCAAGCGAAAAACCGTACCGTTTGGCAATAGCGTCTATCTGCTGAAATATCCAGGAATTCTTGTACGTGCCCAACGGCGCGATGGCACCCGCTTTTATAGATAACTTGTCGTCCGGGATGACTTTCTTGAGATCGATCAGCAGTACTTCCCCCAGTCCGGCGCATTCGGGGCACGCCCCTTTGGGCGAATTGAACGAAAAAGTGTTCGGCTCCGGCAGCGGGTAAGAGATGCCGGACTCCGCGCACATCAAATGCCGGGAATAATACCGGATCTCGCCCGTGGCAAAATCTTCGACCATCATCGTGCCTTCCCCGTGGTACATGGCCATGCGGACAGCTTCGGCCAGACGGGCCCCGTCCGATTCGGGGGACGAGAGGCGGTCCACGACGATCTCTATATCGTGTGTTTTATAACGGTCTACCCGCATGCCCGATGTTACGTCCACGATCTCGCCATCCACCCGGGCTTTGAGAAAACCGGCCTTGAGGATACTCTCGAAGAGTTCGCGGTAATGTCCCTTGCGGGAGCGTACCACCGGGGCGAGCACGATCATCTTGCGGCCCTGGTAGTCGCGTTTTATCAGGTCGCATATCTGTTCGTCGGTATGGCTGACCATCGGCTGGCCGCTCACCGGGGAATAAGCGTCCGCGGCCCGCGCATAGAGCAGGCGCAGGAAGTCGTATATCTCGGTCACTGTCCCGACGGTGGAGCGCGGATTGCCTGAAGTGGTCTTCTGTTCGATGGAAATGACCGGGGAAAGCCCGTCTATCTTGTCCACATCGGGACGTTCCATCGACCCGATAAACTGGCGGGCATAGGCGGAGAAAGTCTCCATATAGCGCCGCTGTCCCTCGGCGTATATCGTATCGAAGGCCAGGGACGATTTGCCCGACCCGGAGAGGCCTGTGACCACCACCAACCGGTTGCGGGGGATGGACAAGTCGACGTTCTTCAGGTTGTGTTCCCGGGCGCCGTATATATCTATCGTTTCTTCCTCTTTCATGGTCTTTGAAATGCAGTCTACAAAGATACGAAAAAACAGCCGGACGGCCACCTATAAGCCGTAGCCAACCGCCTCCCTTAACGCAACCGGCGCGGGGAATCATGCAAGGATAAATAAAAAAAAGTAAAACCGGAAAATCGATCCGGTTACTCCCCGGGCAGATCGGCCAGAATAAGGACTGAACGTCCCCGTACAGTATATTTTTTCGAGTCTGCCAAGGGCGTCATCCGGAAATTGTCTTTTACCGGGAGCGAAGTATCGGCCACCAGGCGCCAACCGCCGCGCGAAGGGACCGGGAGTTCGAAAGGAATGTCTTTCCAATACATATTGAATGCTACGTACAAATGCTCGCCCTTTTCCGGATGAACCAGTTCCATGGCCAGGGTATGTGAATAAGGCGTCCAATCGGCACCGTTCAGACGCGGGCCGTGCCACAAAAGGAACGGTTTTTTATCGTCGTGGCCCACTTTTATCAGCCGATGGAGTTCGTACAGGGAAAGCCCCTGCACATAAGCGATCAACTGCCGGACGAACTCCAGCGTATCGGTATGCCGGTCGAGATCGTCCCAGTCGAACCACGAAATGGGATTGTCCTGACAATAGGCATTGTTGTTGCCCTGCTGGGTACGGCGCACTTCGTCGCCCATCCCGATCATCGGCGTGCCCTGGGTAAAGAGAAGAACTGCAAAGAAATTGAGTACCTGCCGCTGCCGGGTCGCTTCTATCGCAGGGTCGTCGGTAGGGCCTTCCATGCCGTAGTTGGCGCTGAAATTCTCGTTCATGCCATCGCGGTTGTTTTCCCCGTTGGCCATATTGTGCTTGCGGTCGTAGGTCACCAGGTCGTTCAGGGTAAACCCATCGTGGCAGCTCACGAAATGAATGCTCTGGTTGATATCCCGCGTAGCGTTGATATAAATATCCGGCGAACCTATTACCCGGGCGGCTATTTTGGGCACCATCCCGTCGTCCCCCCGCACGAAACGGCGGACGTCGTCCCGGTAAGCCCCGTTCCATTCTGCCCAGCGGTTGTCCTTGCCGCGCCCGGCGAAAAAGCCAAGCTGGTAGAGCCCTGCGGCATCCCAGGCCTCGGCGATCAGTTTCGTCTCGGCCAGCACCGGGTCGACCTCGATCGAGCCCAGCGCCGGCGAATCCACCAGCACATCCCCTTCCGGCCCGCGGGTAAGGATCGCCGCCAGGTCGAACCGGAAACCGTCCACATGCATCTGGTCTACCCAGTAACGCAACGATTCGCGCACCACCCGGCGCAGAATAGCATCGTTGGTGTTCACCGTATTGCCGCAGCCCGTATAGTCGGCATAGCTGCAACGGTCGCCGCCCATAATATAGTACACGGCCGCCGCCTGTCCTTTGAAATTGAGCCACGGGCCTACCGCGCCGGATTCAGCCGTATGGTTGTACACCACATCCAAAATGACCTCCATCCCTTCCCGGTGGAAAGCTTTGACCATATCCTTGAATTCGCGCACTGTCTGCAGCGGGTCGTCGGTCGTACCGTACGCCCAGTGAGGCGCAAAGAAATTGACGGGGGAATATCCCCAGTAATTTTCGAGGCCTTTCGGGGCATCCTGGGGGTCGAAAGCGAACACAGGCATCAATTCGACCGTAGTTACCCCGAGTTTTTTCAGGTAGGAGATCTTCTGCACAATGGCCGCGAATGTACCCGGCCGCACCCCGGAAACCCCCGAAGTGGGACTGGCGGTAAACCCTTTCACATGCATCTCGTAAATAACCGAGCGGGCCAGCGGGATGCGGGGATGGGTATCCCCCTGCCAGTCGTAGCCGCCGTCGGCCACCACGATACTTTTTATCGCGGTGGAAATATTGTCATTGCCATACCGGGAAGCTTCGGCCCGGCTGTAGTTTTTTCCGTAAAGCCCCCGGGCAAACGGGTCGGACAGAAGCTTAGAACTATCGAAGTACAATCCCTCGGCAGGCTGGTATTCGCCGTACACCCGGTAACCGTAATAAAGCCCCTCGCCCGCCCCATGGACGAACACATGCCAGTAATGGTACGAACGGTGTTCCGATTTGGTCAGGCGGATAACCTGACAGGGCACCACGTCTTCCGGTCCTGTAAAAAGCAGGAGTTCCACCGAAGAGGCTTTGCGGGAATACAGGGAAAAGTTGACCCCGCCTTCCATTACGGTAGCGCCCAACGGAGCCGCCAGTCCCCGGGACACCTGATAAGGGGCACCCACGGTACCCGCATGCAATTTTTCGGTCATAAAGTTATCGTTTTCTGGGTTTGATCTCTTGGTTATACATGGTCGGCGGCATGGTACGAGGAACGCACCAACGGGCCGCTCTGCACGAAACGGAAACCCATCTGCAGGGCCCGCTCCTTGTACCGGGCGAACATTTCCGGGGCAACGTATTCCCGTACCGGCAGGTGATTGCGCGTGGGCTGCAGGTATTGGCCGATGGTCACGATATCGACCCCTACGCTGCGCATATCGGACAGTGTGGTCAGTATTTCGTCCTCCGTTTCCCCCAGCCCGAGCATGATCCCGGATTTGGTACGGGGGGCCCCCATCTCTTTCATCATGCGAAGTACCTCGAGGCTTCGGCGGTAACGCGCCTGCACGCGCACTTCGGGCGTAAGCCGTTCTACCGTTTCGATATTGTGGGAGATAACTTCCGGAGAGGCCTCTACCACCGTACGAATATCTTCCGCCCGGCCTTTGAAATCCGGAACAAGGGTTTCCAGGGTCGTGCCGGGCGAAACCTCCCGCACGGCACGTACGACCCGCGCCCAGAACGAAGCCCCGCCGTCCGGCAGATCGTCCCGGTCCACAGAGGTGATCACCGCATGCCGCAAGTTCATCTCTTCCACGGCATGAGCTACCCGCATAGGTTCTTCTTCATCCGGTGGCAGCGGACGCCCGGTCTTCACCGCACAAAAACGGCAGGAACGGGTACATATATCGCCCAGTATCATGAACGTGGCCGTTCCGGCCCGCCAGCATTCGCCCAGGTTGGGACACGAACCGCTGCGGCAGATGGTATGGAGGCTTCCCCGCTCCAGGGTGCCGCTCACCCCGCCGTAATGCTCTCCGCCGCCCAGGCGGACTTTCAGCCATTCGGGCTTGCGCAAATGTTTTTCTTTTCCTCCGTCCTTGTCCATCGTCATTTCTATGTCATTCCAGCCCTTTGAGCAGCAGGCGCCGTCCCCGCATCAGGATGACCTTCACATTGGAAGGAGTTATATCCATTTTTTCCGATATCTCGGCCACGGACAGATCGTCCATATACCGCAGGCGCATCACCTGGCGGTAGGCCGGGCGCAGATATTCCATCGCCGCCGCCACATTTTCCAACGCCTGCGAATGGATCATCTCGGATTCCGGCGTATCGTAAGCTACGGCATCCGGACTGGACGCTTCCATATCCTCAGACAACATTTTCCGCGAGAACAGGGAAAAAAGAGGGGCATTGCGGCGGATGAAATCCACATAATTGTTCTTGGCGATATTGATCAGCCAGGTCTTGAACCGGTAATTCTCATCATAAGTATCCAGTTTCTCAAAAGCCTTGGAAAACGTCTCGATACACAGGTCTTCAGTATCCTCCGGGCACAGCCTTTTAGCCGCCAGGAAAGTATAGATATCCTGCCAGTACATGGTCAGCAGGGCGTTGAATGCCGCCTGCGAGCCTTCCAGGGCTTCCCGTACCAGTTGTTTATCCTTGTCTATTTCCATCCTTTAGGCAGCAGCGCCGAGGCTACCGTCAGTCTTATCATATCCCAGGGCAGAAGTACCACGTCGAGCAATATCCCCAGTGCCATCCATCGCGGGTACACAAATCTCCGGGCGCATACCCATCCCGTAACCCAGGACAATACCATCGGTACAGCCAAGGCAGCCCAGTATTCCCAACGGGGCCAGAAAAATACACCGCAGGCCACCGCCGCCACAAGGAACAAGGCCTTTAAAAAGGGGGCTGTGAGGGCCTTTGCCCGGGCGGAAGGGAGGTAATGCCGGAAAGCGGCGTAACGAGCCACATCGCGTTCGCGGCGCTCGGCGGCGGTGAATGCCGAATTGTCGGTCACCAACGCGTCCCGGGAACATACGATAGCCGTATTTTTTCCCGTAGCACAGTCCTGAAGCAGGAAATCGGCTTCCCCGGCAGGCACCCGCATGTCCTTCATATAACCGTTACGGGCCAGGAAGGTAGACTTCCGGAACCCGAAATTGGACGGGCGCGCACTGAAAGGCATTCCGGCCCCTGCCCACGCCATATAGTCGGCCATCCGGCAGAATTCGGAAGCCGTATAGAGGCCACCTTTATTTCCGGCCGCCGTACACCCGATCAGGAACTCTTTGCGGTCGCCCTCGAAAGCCCGGGCCATCGCCTCCAGCCAACGTTCGCCGGCCGGAACGGCCGTATTGTCGAGCAGGACGATGCGGTCGTATTTCGCGGCCTTCACCCCCATGGCAATGGCAAATTTCTTGCCCGCCCACGGATAGGTGGTATCCAGCGGAATGGTCGCCATATGCAGCACGGTGGGGTAATTCCGCTGGACAGATTTGATGAATATCTCAGTATTGTCGAACGAGCGGTCGTTGACCACCACGATCTCGAATTTCAGGTGTTTCTGGGCCAGCAGGGAAGGGATCAGCGCTCGCAGGTTTTCCAGCCCGTTGCGGCTGACCACCACCACGGATATTCCCTCGGCATCTTCCCGGGCATTACGGGTAGTTTTTCTGCCCCGCGAAGCCAGAAGCACCAGCAGGTAATAAGCCACCAAGAGGGCGGCCGAACACAGGAAAATAATGAACAGTATTCCTTCCATTGCGGGATGTTTTTAAGGTCTGAGGTCCTCTATCGTTTTATTATCGATCACATTGACTTCCGGACTTACCTCCACTCCGAATTTTTGCGCCACATCGGCACAAATATCGTCGCACAGCCGGAGTATTTCGCCGCCCGTGGCCTTTCCGTAATTAACCAATACCAGGGCCTGGTCGCGGTGCACGCCCGCATCGCCCCGGCGGTAGCCTTTCCAGCCTGCCCGCTCTATCATCCAGGCAGCCGGTATCTTTTTATAGTGCCCGTCCGAAACGTTTTCCGGATCGAACGACGGGATGCCCGGATATTCTGCGGACAGTCTTTCGAACACTGCCTTCGACACGACCGGGTTTTTGAAAAAACTGCCGCTGTTTCCTATTTTGGCCGGATCCGGGAGTTTTGCCTTCCGGATGTCCGTCACCACCGAGGCCACATCGGCCAGGGTCGGATTGACGATCCCGCGGGACTCCAGTTCCCGGCGGATATTGCCGTAGTCCAGTTTCAGAGTGTGTTTTGCCGGATCATGCAGGCGGAACGTAACCGACAGGATCACATAACGGCCCCGGTATTCCCGCTTAAAGATCGATTCCCGATACCCGAAACGGCATTCTGCGGCCGGGATCACCCGTCTTTCGAGCGTCCGCATATCGAGTGCCTCCACGCTCTCTATCGCATCCTTCGCCTCGGCACCGTATGCGCCTATATTCTGCACCGGAGAGGAGCCTACCCGCCCGGGAATAAAAGCCAGGTTTTCGATTCCGGCCAGGTTTTGCCCGACGGCCCACTGCACGAAACCGTGCCAGTTTTCCCCCGCCGCCACGCGCACCAGAGTATCCGAACCGTCCTTCCCGACAATCTCGATTCCGGCGGTATCCATGTGGAGCACCACCGCATCGAGGTCTTCGGTAACGAGCATATTGCTCCCCCCCGAAAGGACGAGCAAAGGCATTTCTTTTTCCTTAGCCCACAAAACGGCCTGTTCCACTTCGTCCACGCTTTGGGCATGGATAAAATAACGTGCCCGGGAGTCCATCCCGAACGTATTATAGGGCTTGAGTGAAACGTTTCTCTGTATTTTCAATTTCTTTAGTTTTTAATCGAGGACCGAAAGTAATTTTTTAATCTTATAAGACCCCCATATATTTTTATTTTCCCGATCGTAAATCAATACGTCCGGAATTTCCCGCTGGGCGCTATATAGAATCCTCTCTCTCGGTTTGAGATCCAATTTAAACCAACGATTTATAATGGCAATGCTTTCGGGTGGATAATATGCCTTTTTTTTCTTGTTCAGTTCCGGCTGGCAGTATGAAATCAGCATCGTTTCGCACAATTCAATATTTCTTCTGTCTGACAATTTAGACGGATCGCTGAATTTACCTATCCATATATCTATTTCCCTCATTTGGCGGACATGATGATCTTTATTAAACCGAGCGGATACACATTTTTTTTTATTTTGAGTAATGCCGAAGTAAGCCCTTTCTTTAGATTTATTTTTCGGGATTCCTGTAATTACATAAGAATGGTATTCATAAGACTTATGCGTCGATTCCCATTTTTTCAATTCCTCAATAGAATAAAATGGTCCGACCCATTCAAAAATGTAAGTATGTTTTATATCCATGATCCACTTGTTTCAGCAGTCCGGCAGACTGACCGGTATTTCGGCCGCCAGGCCTCCCCGGGCCGTTTCCTTGTATTTGAAATCCATATCCTTAGCTGTCTCCCACATCGTCTTTATCACCTTGTCGAGCGATACGACCGCCACATCGGGATCGTTGTTGATGGCCCAGTTGGCCGCCGTGATAGCCTTGATCGCTCCCATCGAATTGCGCTCGATGCACGGCACCTGCACAAGCCCTGCTACCGGGTCGCACGTGAGGCCCAAATGATGTTCCATCGTGATCTCGGCCGCCGTAAGGCACTGGGAAGGTTGGGCACCCATCACATGGCACAAGGCCGCAGCCGCCATGGCAGACGATACGCCAATCTCGGCCTGGCACCCGCCCTGTGCGGCGGATATGGTGGCTTCTTTCTTGAAAATACTGCCTATTTCCCCGGCGACCAGCAGAAATTCGACGATCTCGTCATCACCCGCCTTGGGATTGACGAATGTCAGGTAATACAACAGTACCGCCGGGATCACACCCGAAGAACCGTTGGTCGGGGCGGTAACGATGCGCCCGAGCGAGGCGTTGACCTCGTTCACGGCGATGGCGAATGTGCTCACCCACGTAAAGATACTCTGCGAATCGGCCCGCACCCGGCGCAGCTGCCGGGACCAGTCCTTATAACCGTCGTAGATCAGATAAGGCTTGATCCGGTCGTACACATAGGCGGCGCGGCGCTTTACGTGCAAGCCTCCGGGCAGTTCGCCCAGCGTATGGCAGCCGTCGTACACGCTGCGGAGCATCACATCCCAGATAGCCAGCATTTTTCGGCGCACCTGGGTCTCGGAGGCCAGCGCTTTTTCATTTTCCAGCACGATATCGGCGATGGAGCATTTGTTATCCACCGTGTATTCCAACAGTTCCGAAGCCCGCTGGATGGGATACGGGAATTTCTTCCCGGCGGCTACCACAGTCGCACGCTCCCCTTCGCGGACGATAAAGCCCCCGCCGATGGAATAATACACGCGTTCTTCCAGCAGTTTACCTTCAGCATCGAAGGCCGAAAAACGCATCCCGTTGGAATGGAAAGGCAGGAATTCGGAAAGGAAACGGATGTCTTTGGAGGGGCAGAACGGTATCTCCCGGATCCCGGAAAGTTTCAACCGGTTCTGTAGTGTAACGGCCGCCACCGTCGGGCGGATACTGTCCACCGGAACAGTCTGCGGCTCGGCGCCCGTGAGGCCCATCATCACCGCGATGTCCGTGTAATGTCCCCGGCCGGTGAGCGAAAGGGAGCCGTACAGATCGACCCAGAGGGATTCCACCCGGTCGAACAGGCGTTTGCGTTTCAGGCTGTCCACGAACCGGAGTGCGGCTTTCCACGGCCCCAGGGTATGCGAACTGGATGGGCCCACACCTATCTTGAGGATATCGAATACGCTGATCTGTTCCATAGTCCTTTGGTTTGCAGGTTATTTTATTTCAAATCCGCCAACGCCTGCCACAACGGCTCGTCCTCGGGATACGGGGCCGTGACAGTCACCGTCTCTCCTTTCACCGGATGGACGAATTCCACGCGGCGGGCGTGCAGGCCGATGCCGCCGTTCCGGTTGGAGCGCGGCGCACCGTATTTCAAGTCGCCTTTGACCGGCAGGCCGATATGGGCCAGCTGGCTCCGGATTTGGTGGTGGCGGCCCGTTTCTATCTCCACTTCGAGCAGCATGTAGCGCTCCCCCCGGGACAGCACCCGGTAATGCGTAATGGCCTCCTTGGCATTCTCCCGTCCGGGCATATTGTAGGCCCTCGACAGATTCTTATCGCCGTCGTGCACCAGGTAATGTTTTAGGGATCCTTCATCCGGAATATCTTTCAGCGGCACGATGGCATGGTATACCTTGTGTACCTGCCCTTCACGGAACATCTCCGACAGCCGCGAGAGGGCTTTGGATGTTTTGGCAAAAAGCACCACACCGCTCGTAGGACGGTCTATCCTATGGGGCAGCCCGCAAAATACGTTGCCCGGCTTTTGGTATTTTTCGCGGATATACTCCCGCACCGTTTCCACCAACGGCACGTCGCCCGTTTTATCGCCCTGAACGATGTCGCCCGGACGCTTGGAAACGGCCAGCAGATGGTTGTCCTCATACAAGACCTGTATGTTGTCTTTTGTGGTATGCATACGGCTGGGTTAAAGTTCGGAAAAATATTTCTTCCTTTTGATGAAATGACTGAACACGATGCTGGTATCGTGAAAATAACGGCGGGTCTTCAGAGGTGTCAGCCTGCGCTTGCGCCACATCCGGGCAAAACCGCCGTAAAACGCGAAATGGGCCCGCACGAGTGCCCAAGTATGCCGGGGCCTTTTCTCCGCCAAAAAACGCATCCCCTGTACCCCGTCCAATACCATACGGCACAGCACTACGTAAGGAATGCGGTAGGCCGGAAGGTTCTTCACCAGCGTGAAAAGGCTGTTGCGGAAATTGAGGTAAGTCTTACGCGCATCGTATTTCTGAAGGGTCGCCCCTCCTACGTGGTAAACGACGGAACCGGCGATATACCGGATCCTTCCGCCCGTATTGAGTATGCGCCAGCAAAGGTCTATCTCCTCCAGATGGGCAAAGAAATCATCGTCGAAACCGCCGAGCGTTTCAAACGCCTCCCGCCGCACGAACAGGCAGGCGCCCGTCGCCCAGAAAATATCGCTGTTCTGTATATATTGCCCTTTATCCGGTTCTATCACGGTAAAGATGCGGCCGCGGCAGTACGGATAGCCCAGTTTGTCAATGAATCCGCCCGCCGCACCGGCATATTCGAACATCGTCTTATCCTTGTAATCCAACAGGCGGGGCTGTGCAGCCGTCACGCCAGGATCGGACTCAAATTCTTCCACTACGGGCTCCAACCAATCTTCCGTCACTTCGATATCGGAGTTCACCAAGGCAAAAATATCCTCCCTCAGACCTTTGAGGGCGACGTTATACCCTTTAGCAAAGCCGTAGTTCTCGGCATTTCGGATAATGCCCACATCCGGGTAATTCTTTTGGAGCCATTCGACAGAATCGTCCGTCGAAGCATTGTCGGCTACGTATATTTTTGCCTGCGGGTGGTTGTTGCGCACCAGCGAGGGCAGGAATTTTTCCAGCAGGGCCCTTCCGTTCCAGTTGAGCACCACTACGGCTATGCTCAGCGGCCTACTTTCTTTCTCCATCTTCTTTCTTTTGATCGGCCTCGCTCTTAGAAGCGTCCGTTTGCCCGGCAGTATCGGGACGGGGGCAGTATTTCCAACGCCGATGGGACCACAGCCAGTCTTCCGGCCTATGCCTTATCTGCTGTTCCAGCAGGGCGAAAAAACGGTCTATGATATCGTACGGCTTTACGTCCTCCCCGGGCGTGTATATCCGGGTCGCCCGCACCGTATAACGGCCCCTTGCTACACGCTGCATATCGAGGAATATCACGTCGTATTTCAAAGCAACGGCCAATTGATGCGCCCCGATATGCACCGGGGTCTCGACGCCGAAAAATTTCACCCAATGTTTTATCAGGTGGCGCGCCGGGCTTTGGTCGGCTACGAAGGCGATCATCGCGCTGCCGTCGTTCTTCATCCGGGAAAGGCCCAGCAACGCGTGCTTGGCCTGCATGGCTTCCATCCCGAAACGCTCGCGGGCATGAAGGGCCGAATCGTTTACGAACTCGTTTTCTATCCGCTGGTAAAGAGCGATGGCCCTCATTTGGGGGTACAGGAGCTTGGTGAACATCAGCCATTCCCAGTTGGCGTAGTGGCCGAATATCATGATATGGTTGTGCCCGGAGGCGAGCATTTGTTCGAATTCTTCCGGATTTTCGTACCGGATCCGCTTCACCGCCTCTTCAGGGGAGAGCGTAAACATCTTCAGGGATTCCAACATCGTATCGGCGAACCCCCGGTAAAAACGGCGGCCCACCCGCCTGCGCCAGGAGGGAGACTCGTCGGGAAAACAAAGCCGGAGATTGTCCATCACGACCTTGCGGCGGTAACGGACCACAAAGAAAAGGGCCCAAGCCGCCACGTCGGACAAAATATATATGAACCAAAAAGGCATGCGCGAAACGCCTTTAAGCAGGTAATACCCGATTTTGGAAAGCTTCATTTTTGAGTTACGTATCAGCGACAAATTTAGTAAAATTACCTGAGAGGCGGAAACAATAACACGCCCGCGTACCGTTATTTCCGGGCCTCGGCCGGCAAAGCGCAAAATACCCCGCCGGATACGCCGGATGTTGCGAAAGATTCGCGATATTTGAATAATACAGGATGCGCCTCGGCATAAAAATCAAGCGAGCTTGATTTTCTACGCCCGGCTTTCACTATATTTGCCGAAAATTACACCCCGAGGATATGGCCCTGAGCCCCCGCATAAAAAAACTGCTGTCTTTCTCGATCAAGTTCGTGCTGCTGCCTCTGATAGCGCTCTCGCTCTTGTATTTCGCTTTTTCGGGACTCGACCTGCGGAGCATCTGGCAAGCCATCAAGGGAGCCAATTACTTCTACGTAGCCCTTTCGTTCCTTACCGGATATACCGCGTTCGTGCTGATCGGACTGCGCTGGCTTATCCCCCTGGAAGCACTGGGTTACAAGCACGTATCGAAGATCAATTCGATAAACGCCGTTACGATTACTTACATCACCAACCTGGTCATCCCCCGCGCCGGAGAGATCGCCCGGTGTACGGCCCTAAACCAAGCGGAAGGCCTCCCGGTGAGCAAACTCCTGGGGACGGTCATCATGGAGCGCGCGATCGACGTGATCATGCTGGGACTAAGCATTCTGTTGACTATTTTCCTGCAATACGACAATATCGAGCATTTTTTCTACGAACTGCTTACCGCCCGCTCGGACGCTTCCGCCGCCGCGCCGCCGATAGATTACAAATTCATCATTCTGGGTATACTGGCCGGCCTGTTCCTGCTGTTCTATCTGCTGCGCAAAAAACTGCGCCATACCGCACTCTACCAGAAAGCCGCAGAATTCCTTTCCGGCATCTTTGTGGGGATCAAGAGTATCACCCGTCTGCCCCACAAGTGGATGTTCATCCTCTATACAGTGCTTATCTGGCTGATGTACTACCTGATGATCTTCTTTATGAGCTACGCTTTCAAGGAGACGACCGTCCTTTCCGCAGCCAATATCCTCTATCTGATGACCGTCGGCGGACTCGCCCAGCTTGTGCCCGTACAGGGCGGCATCGGTGCCTACCACACAGCCATGAAGATCGGCATTCCTATCCTGGGTATCGCAGCCCTTACGCCTAATATCGCTATGGCCTTCGCCACGCTGAACCACGCCACGCAGACCATCATGCAGATCGTCACCGGAGGGATCGCCTTGCTGCTGATCAGCCGGGCCAAAGTCCGCCGCGGCCATGCCTGGCCTGAGCAATAACCCATTTTCTGCCCCTTGTAAACTTTATTTTCCGGCATTGCTTGCCGTTTTTTGCACTTATGCCCTACCTTTGTATTTCTATAAAAACGAAAAAACACCTGAAATGGACTTAAAACAATACCTCGACTCCACCTATCTGGAAACGCCCGCCCTGGCAGGCATCTCTTTCGAAGAGTACAAAAAGAAAGCCGAAAAATACATTCAGGAAGCTATCGACGAGCATTTCAAGCTCATTATGATCCGCCCGGATATAGTCGCTACCGCCCGGCAGATGATAGACGAACAAAAATCTGATGTGCTCGTAGGCACGGTGATCGGTTTCCCGGAAGGGACGTATTCCACCGAAGAAAAACTCGCCGAAGCCCGCAAAGCCATCGCCGACGGTGCGGACGAGCTCGACTTCGTGGTAGACTACCCCATGTACAAGCGCGGGAAAGTGGAATCCGTGGCTGAACAGGTACGCGTATGCACCGAGCTGACCCTTGATGCCGGCAAGACCGCCAAATGGATACTGGAAACCGCCGCCCTTCGCGACGACGAAATAGAAGGCCTGTCGGAACTCATCCGGGATGTCGTCCTGGACAATTTCAGCGAATCGGCCGCCCCGCGGGTATTCCTGAAGACCTCTACCGGGTTTTTCAAAACCGAAGGCGGAAAACCGGCCGGCGCGACCCTCGAAGGAGTGCGCATCATGGCCCGCGCTGGCGCCCCCCTGCCGGTAAAAGCCGCCGGAGGAGTGCGGGACGCCCAGGCCGCCGAAGAGATGATAAAAGCCGGTGTCACCCGGATCGGGACTTCCTCGGCCAAAAAGCTGGCCGACGGACAGAATTCCGCCGCCGGATACTGAGAAATAATATAGACCGCGAAAAGCAAAAAAAGAAATGACATCCAGAGGGCAGAAGATCCTGCTTACCATGATAAACGCCTCGCTGAAGGCGGGAGCGGAAATCCTTAAAGTAAAATCGGGCGATTTTTCCATCCGGGAGAAAGAAGACAACTCCCCGGTAACCGATGCGGACTATGCCGCCCAGAACACGATCGCCGATATGCTGGCCCCGCTCGGGATACCCATGATCAGCGAGGAAAGTTCGGCCGAGGACTATCCGCTGCGCAAGGACTGGCGCGAAGTATTCATCATCGACCCGCTGGACGGCACCAAGGAATTTATCAACGGCTCGCCCCAGTACGGGGTCAATATCGCTTTGGTGCGCGACGGCGCTCCGGTGGCCGGGGTCATTTTCCTGCCGGAGAACAACCGGCTGTATTTCGGCAACGAAGAACTCCCCGTAGTTTGCGCCACATGTACGCCGCAGGACGGGTTTTCCTCGCTGGAAGAGATAAAATACAAAAGCCTTCCCCTGGGGGAAACGTCCGACCATTATATCCTTTTAGTCAGCAAATCCCGCAAGACGGCGGAAATGGAAAAATACCTCGAGGATTTCCGGCGGGACAACCCACAGGCCGAGATACTGCCGATGGCCAGCTGCGTGAAATACTGCACCATCGCCGAAGGCCGTGCGAACCAGTACACCCGCTATGGCAGCGTGATGGAATGGGATACCGCCGCAGGGGATGCACTGCTGCGCAGCCAGGGGCTTCCGCTGCGTTCCATCCGGACAGGGGAACCGCTGGTATACAACAAGGAAATCCTTTACAGCACGGATTTCATGGTAAAAAGACCCTGAGGCACGATTCGCCCCCAAAAACGGATTTTTAGTTTGTAACTCACTTTTTATAAAACTTTTTTTATACTATTTTCCGCCCATGAAATGGCAGCTCTGCATATAACGCCCATCGGGCCGGCTCTCTAAACGATTGGCCGGTATTCCGCATTCTTTTTGCGGAAGCAGAGTTTATTCCCTTTTTTCCAACCGAGTCCTGCCGGCCCTCCGCCGGAGGGACAGCCATTTCAATAACGGATCATGAATTTCACTTACAAAAAGATATTCGCTATCAACCTTCCCGTGATGGCGAGCATGCTCATGGAGCAATTAGTAAACCTCACCGACACCTTGTTCCTGGGCCGTGTCGGGGAAACGGAACTGGGCACTGCCGCCCTGGGAAGTATGTACTACACTTCGGTATATATGCTGGGGCTCGGCTTCAGCCTGGGCGTACAGGTCGTTGTTGCCCGGAAGAACGGAAAAGGCGACCATGAAGGCGCCTCGAATGCCTTTCGACAGGGCTTTCTCTTCCTTACTGCGTTGGCAGTCCTGCTGTTCTCCCTTTCCCAATTCTTTTCCCCGGAGATACTCAGGCTCCTCATCCGCTCCGACGAAGTCTACCGGGCGGCTGTACAATATGTACATTGGCGGGATTACAGTTTCCTTTCGGCCTTTCCCCTGCTGGCCATCCGTGCGCTGCTGATAGGCACCACCCGCACAAAAGCCCTGGCGGTCAATTCCCTGCTGCTGGTCGGGTCCAACGTTTTGCTGAATTATCTGTTGATATTTGGCCACGGTGGTTTTCCGCCGCTGGGAATATCCGGCGCGGCGCTGGCCTCCTCCCTGGCGGAACTTATCGCCTTGGCACACTTAGCCTATGCCGTTCGGAAAGATTTTAGAGGAACCTCTTTTTCGGTCGATTTTCCCACGATGAAAAACCTGTTCAACCTCTCTTTCTGGACGATGGCCCGTTCATTCTTTTGCGTAGCGCCCTGGCTTTTGTTCTTTATCGCGATAGAGCATCTGGGGGAAAGGCAGCTGGCTGCGGCCAACGTCGTGCGGAGTATCTCGATGGTCTTCTTCGTTATCGTGAATTCGCTGGCCACTACCGGCATATCGCTGGTAGGAAACCTTTTGGGAGCAGGACAATTCCGGGACATATTTCCTACCTTACGGAAGGTCATCCTGCTGGGTTATGCCACCGGCCTGCCGCTCCTTATTCTGGCACTCCTTTTCCCGACAGCCGCACTCGGACTGTTCACCGGCGATACGACTATCGTACAGACGGCGCTGCCGCCTTTCTTGGTCATGTTATCTACCTACATCCTATCCGTACCGGCTTATACGTTCTGCAATGCCGTGATCGGCACAGGGAGGACGAAAACAGCCTTTGTGATCACCATCGGGGCATACCTGGCCTATCTGGGCTTCCTTTCACAGACAAAAGTCCCCCTGGCCGTTTTCTGGACGGCCGAGCAACTGTACGTGGCGATGCTTTGGGTGCTGTCGGCCGCGTACCTGAAAAAATATCGGAAAGGGAGTACCGGGAAAATCAGCTCCCCAGGTTCTTGATGAACAGAGCAGCGTTGCCGGAAAGTTCCCCGCGAAGGGACACTTGGTAGAATTTGCGTTTGAGTTCCAGGCCCTTGATAGAGATCACCTCCAGATCGTGCAGGTCGCTCTCGCGTTTGAGGGCCTGTTTGGAAATAAAAGCGATGCAGTCCGTATGGCGCACGAAAGCCTTGATGCTCTCCGTACTGCCCAGTTTGATGATGACGTTCAGGTTGCTGTCCAAACGGATATGCCCCTCTTTCAATAGTTTTTCCCGGATGATATCGAGCGTGCCCGAACCGTCCTCGCGCATCACCAGCGGGAGTTCCTTGATGTCCTCCAAGGCGTATTTTTTGATGGTGTAGAGCCCCTCCTTGCGGGTGATGGGCACCAGTTCGTCGTCCATATACTCGGAGTAATGAAGCAGATGGTTGCTCGGCAGGCCCTCCACGAAGGCGAGGTCTATCTCCTTGTTCAGGATCGCCTGCTCGATCTGCTCGGTATTACCGCTTATCAGGCTCACTTTGATGGCCGGATAATAATTGTAAAACCGCGCCATCACCTCGGGCAACACATATTGAGCGATGGAAGTCGAGGCTCCCAGGCGGAGTTCCCCCTTATGTTCTTCCTTCAGGCTGGATATCCTATAGTCTATCTCCCGGTATATCTCGTCGATGTTTTTGGCCTGCTCGTACAATATCTTGCCGGCCTCGGTGAGCAGGATGCTGCTCCCCCGCCGTTCGAACAGCGTGATCCCGTAGATGCGCTCCAGTTCCTGGATATGCTTCGATACGGCCGGCTGCGTGATATTGTGTTTGTGGGCCGCTTTGGTAAAGCTTTTTTCCGAAGCTACGGTGTAAAATACCTTGAGTCTGAAATCCAGCATGCCAAAAGAATATTAGTTGTCCAACACGTCGTCTTTGTAGATATCCCCGATCAGGGAGGCGTATTTTTCCGTCAGGCGACGGCGTTTGATCTTCAGGGTGGGTGTGAGTTCCCCGCCTTCGGTCGTCCACTGGTCGGCCACCAAGCGGAAATGCCGGAGTTTTTCCCAGTTGCCAAGGCCCTTGTTCACCTCGTTCACCAGTCCTTTGTAGAGGTCTTTTACCCGCGGGTCGGCAATGACGGCCTCCATATCCTCGGAAGGGATACCCTGGTTGGCACACCACGCACGGAGTTCCTCGAAATCCGGCTCGATGACCACCGAAGGGTGCTCCTTACCGTTGCCCACCACCATAGCCTGGTCGATGTACCGGGACTGCATCAGGGCATTCTCTATCGGCTGAGGGGTGATATATTTTCCACCCGAAGTCTTGAACATTTCCTTTTTCCGATCGGTGATGTACAGGAACCCTTCTTCCAGATGGCCAATGTCCCCGGTATGCAGGTAACCATCTGCGTCGAACGCCTGGGCTGTCATTTCCGGGTCTTTGTAATACCCTACCATCACGCTCGGCCCTTTGACCATGATCTCCCCGTCGTCCGCGATCTTCACGTCCAGATTGTCCAGCGGGCGGCCGATGGAGCCGATGCGCATCATCCGGTTGGGATACACGTTGGTCGATACGATAGGCGCCGTTTCCGTCAGGCCGTACCCTTCGTTCAGCACGATGCCCGCCGCGCAGAAAAGCCGGCACAGGCGCGGGTCGAGGCTGGCCGAACCGCTTATCATGATGCGCAATTCCCCGCCCAGGGCCTCGCGCCATTTGTTCAATACCAAACGCCGGGCCACCCACAGTTTCAGCCGGTACCAAAGGCCGTTCTCATACGGGCGGTACTGCATTCCCAGTCGCACCGACCAGAAAAACAGCGAACGTTTTATTCCGGTGAGGGATTCTCCCTTGGCCGTGATCTTGGCATAAAGTTTTTCCACCACCCGGGGCACTACCATCATAATATAAGGACGCGCATATTGCGCGTCCGTGGCCACCGTATCGGTGGATTTGGCAAAATAGATGCTGCACCCGAGCAACTGGTAACAAAAATTGACAGTGCGCTCGAATATATGGCTCAGCGGCAGGAAGCTCAAGGCGTGCTTGCGCTCGATCTCGATGATGCGGGGTATGGCGGTCTTGTCATTGGAGAGGATATTTTTGTGCGATAACAGAACACCTTTGGGCGTTCCTGTAGTACCCGAAGTATAGATAAGGGTCGCTATGTCGTCCTCCGTAATACTCCCTGCGACCTTTTTCAGTTTTTCCTGTAAGGAATGGTCGTCCCCCCCTTTCAGAAAATCGTCCAGGGAGGGGATATCCGTTAAAGGATCGATCGTATAGGCGCCCTTCAGGGAAGGGATTTCAGCGCGTATCTCCTCTACCTTGGAATAAATATTCTTGCCGGAAACGAAACATATCCGCATCGCACTGTGCCCGAAGATATACCGGAAATCGTCTTTCGATACCGTAGGATATACCGGTACCGTGATCCCACCGGCCTTGGTGATAGCCTGGTCGAGGACGCACCACTCGATCCGGTCGGACGAGATGATACCCACGCGGTCTCCTTTTTCCAGCCCTGCGGCCAGCAGCGCCCGGGCGGCCCGGTCTACCCGCTCGACATATTCCCGGGAAGAGATGCTCTCCCATTCCCCGCGCACGCGGTGGGCCAGCGCCACCTTCAGATTGTATTTGTCCCTTTGGTATTGTGAAATATCAAACAGCCGTTTTACATCGTCCAAACTGTCCATAAGCCGTTGTGTAGTTTAGTTGCACGTATGCGCGCAGGGCGCACGATGATTTGTTAGGATAAAACAAAGTTATAATCATTTGCCAACCGAACAAATAATTCCTATGATTTTTTTTGGCGTACGGGATTTAAAAAAATACCTGTTTTTCGCCGGCAATTTCATAAATTTGCCAATCGTACTGAAAAAAACAGCTTATTCCAGGAGTTTTATATATGTCAGAAAACCAAACCATTGCTTATACCGAAGACAAGATAGTCAACCTCTCCCCACGCGACCACGTGCGGCTCCGCTCGGGTATGTATATCGGCAAACTGGGGGACGGATCGTCGTCGGACGACGGCATTTACGTACTGCTCAAGGAGATCGTCGACAACTCGATCGACGAGTTCGTCATGGGCGAAGGGACCCGGATCGATATCACGATAGAAGATTCGGTGGTCACCGTGCGCGACTATGGGCGGGGTATTCCGTTGGGCAAAGTGGTGGAATGCGTTTCGGTGATGAACACCGGCGGCAAATACGATACATCCGTCTTTAAAAAAGCGGTCGGACTGAACGGCGTAGGTACCAAGGCGGTGAACTTCCTATCCTCGACGTTCGAAGTCGTGGCCTTCCGCGAACACCAGTGCAAACGCGCACTCTTCCGCCAGGGACTGCTGGCCGAGGACGACCCTATCGCCCCTGCGAACGAAAAGAACGGCACCCGGATCACCTTCCGGGCCGACACGGATATATTCCCGGCCTACAAATACCGGTCGGAATATGTGGAGAATATGCTGCGCAACTACGCGTACCTCAATCCGGGACTGACCATCTGGTTCAACGGCACGGCGTTCAAATCGGACAACGGACTGAAAGACCTGATCGAAGACCGGATCGACACCTCCATCGAATACCCCATCGTCCACCTGCGGGGCGACGATATCGAAGTGGCCCTGACCCACTCCACCTCGCACTACAGCGAAGACGTGTACTCTTTCGTCAACGGGCAATACACCCCGCTGGGAGGCACCCATCTGGCCGCTTTCCGGGAAGCGATGGTCAAAGTGGCCCGCGATTTCTGGGGCAAACAGTTTGAGCCAGCCGACGTGCGCAAATCGATCGTAGCGGCCATCAGCATCAAGGTGATGGAACCGTCCTTCGCCGACCAGACCAAAACGCGCCTCGTATCGTCCGAAATGGGCGGGGACAAACCCTCCATCCGTTCTTATGTGGTGGACTTTATCTCCCGCGAACTGGACAACTACCTGCACAAGAACGCCGAAACGGCCGCCGCCATGCTGCGCAAGATCCAGGAGGCGGAAAAAGAGCGCAAGGAACTGTCCGGTATCCGTAAGATCGCCAAGGAGCGCTCGAAAAAGATCAGCCTGCACAATAAAAAACTCCGCGACTGCCGCACCCACCGGGGCGACATCAAGGACGAACGGCGGCTGGATTCTTCCATTTTCATCACCGAGGGCGACTCGGCCAGCGGATCGATCACCAAGGCGCGCGACGTGAATACGCAGGCCGTTTTCTCCCTGCGGGGAAAACCGCTCAACTGCTACGGCATGAGCAAAAAAGTGGTCTACGAAAACGAGGAATTCAACCTGCTCCAGGCGGCGCTGAACATCGAGGAAGGCACCGAAAACCTGCGGTACAACAACATCATCATCGCTACCGATGCCGACGTGGACGGGATGCACATCCGCATCCTGCTCATCGCGTTCTTCCTCCAGTTCTTCCCCGAGATCATCCGGGAGGGGCACCTGTACATCCTCCAGACCCCGCTTTTCCGGGTGCGCAACAAGAAGGAGACCATCTATTGCTATTCGGAGGCCGAAAAGAGAGCTGCCATCGACAAACTGAAAGGCAACCCGGAGATCACCCGCTTCAAGGGCCTGGGCGAAATATCCCCCGACGAATTCTCGGGATTCATCGGGCGCGACATCCGCCTGGAACCGGTGCTGATAGGCCGGGATATGTCCATTTCTGCCCTGTTGGAATTCTATGTAGGCAAGAACACCCAGGAACGGCAGGATTTCATCGTATCCAACCTGCGCATGGAACAGGACGGTATTTCGCTGGAAGAACTGGGGGACGCCATCGTACCGGAGCACGCCGAAGCATAACCCGGATACCCGGATTTTTTCACCAAACGCATAAAACGGGCCTAAGCCCGCACCGAAAATACAATGAGTGAACAGGATATAACGGCGGGAACCTCCGCATCCAACCCATCCCCCTCTTCCGACCGGCTCGTGAAGGTAGATGGCATGTTCGAGAACTGGTTTCTCGACTATGCTTCGTATGTCATCCTCGAGCGCGCCGTACCGGATATCAACGACGGTTTCAAACCCGTACAGCGGCGTATCATCCACTCCATGCGCGAAATGGAGGACGGACGGTACAACAAGGTGGCCAATATCGTGGGGAACACGATGAAATACCACCCCCACGGCGACGCCTCCATCAAGGACGCTTTGGTCCAACTGGGCCAGAAAGAACTCCTGATCGACATGCAGGGAAACTGGGGAAACATCCTCACCGGGGACAGCGCCGCAGCCGGACGATACATCGAAGCCCGGTTGTCCAAGTTCGCCCTGGAGACGGTATTCAACCCCAAGATCACCAAATGGCAGACCTCGTACGACGGGCGCAACCAGGAGCCTATCTTCTTCCCGATGAAGTTTCCGCTGCTGCTCGCCCAAGGGGTCGAGGGCATCGCGGTCGGGCTTTCCACCAAAATACTGCCCCACAACTTCTGCGAACTGATCGACGCCTCGGTCGCTATCTTAGAGGAAAGACCGTTCGAACTGTACCCCGACTTCCCCACCGGCGGCATCGCCGACGTATCGGCTTATAACGACGGTATCCGCGGAGGCCGCGTCCGCGTACGGGCCCGCATCCGCCAGGCAGACAAGGCTACGCTGGTGATCGACGAAATACCGTTCGGCACTACTACTTCGTCGCTTATCGAATCCGTGCTGAAAGCCAACGAAAAGGGCAAGATCAAGATCAAGAGCATCGACGACAATACAGCCGACAAAGTAGAAATACTCATCCACCTGGCCCCCGGCATTTCCCCGGACAAGACCATCGACGCCCTGTATGCTTTTACGGACTGCGAAATGTCCATCTCGCCGCTTTGCTGCGTCATCGTGGAGGACAAGCCGGCGTTCATGGGCGTTTCGGACATCCTGCGCCACTCCACCGCCCGCACGCTGGAGATGCTCCGCCAGGAACTCCAGGTAAAACTCGACGAACTGCGCGCCCAGTGGCACGCCTCTTCGCTGGAAAAGATATTTATCGAGGAACGCATCTATAAGCTGTTCGACAACCTGTCCTATGAAGAGGCCATAGACACCACAAGAGAACTTCTAAAACCGTTCGAGCCGAAACTGCTCTCGCCCATTACCGACGAAGACCTGCAGAAACTGCTCGAAATAAAGATGCGCCGTATCACCAAGCACGACGCCGAAAAAGCCGACCGTTTCATCGCCGACCTGGAAGCCCAGATGGCCGAGATCACGGACAACCTGGCGCATATGGTACGGTATGCCACCGACTATTTCAAAGGGCTGAAGAAAAAATACGGACAGGGCCGCGAGCGGAAGACCGAACTGCGCACTTTCGACAATATCGAAGCCACGAAGGTCGCCATCCAGAACACCAAACTGTACGTAGACCGCGCCAACGGCTTTATGGGCTACGGCCTGAAAAAAGGCGAAGGCGAATACGTATGCGACTGTTCGGACATCGACGACATCATCGTTTTCCTGCGGGACGGGACATTCACCGTGCAGAAGATACAACCCAAAAGCTTCGTGGGCAAGGATATCGTCTGGGCCGGAGTCTGGAAAAAGAAGGACAAGCGCACCATCTACAACCTTATCTATAAGGACGGTGCATCCGGATGGTCGTACATGAAACGTTTCGCCGTGACGGCCGTCACGCGCGACAAGGTTTACACCCAAGGCAAGAAAGGTTCCCAGATACTTTACCTGTCGGTCAATCCCAACGGCGAGGCCGAAAAGGTGAACGTCTTTTTGCGTTCGCAGGCCAAACTGCGCAAGACGAAGATCGAGATAGACTTTGCCACCCTGGCTGTCAAGGGTCAACTGGTAAAAGGCAACCTGGTGACCAAATATCCGGTGCGCAAGGTCGAACTGGCCGAGAAAGGAGTCTCCACCCTCTCCGCCCGCGAAATATGGCTGGATGAGGCCGTGATGCGCCTGAACGACGAAGGCCGGGGACGCTCGCTGGGCAAATTCCACGGCGACGACCGGATCCTGGAGATCACCAAATCGGGCGAAGTGCGTCTTTTGTCCTACGACCTGGCCACCCATTTCGAACCGGACTCCCCGGTAATCGAGAAACTGAACCCGAACAAGCCGGTATCCGTCATCTACTACGACGGAGAAAAGAAAAAATATTTTGTCAAGCGCTTCATGCTGGACAAAACGCAAAAACCGGAAACGGTCATCTCCCAGTCCAAGGGCTCTTTCATGGCCTTCGTTTCGACGGACTACCTTCCTGTGGTATCGGTATCCTTCTCCAAAGAGAAAGGAGTCGAGCCGAAAGAGGATCTGGAGGTCAATATAGCCGACTTCATCACCGTCAAAGGCATCAAGGCCCAGGGCAACCAGCTTTCCCCGGACAAGGTCAAAACCATCAAGCCGCTTGCCTCCCTGCCGTACGACGAGCCGGAACCCGAAGACGATCCCGAACAGGACGAAGACACGGATGAAGATCCCGATGAGGGCGTGGAAGACAGCGATACTTTGGATGAATCGCCGGAAATATCGAAAGAAGAGGATGACGAATCCACCGCAGACAACCCCGAGGAAGACGCCCCGGAGGGCGATGTAGGGGACAACGGGCAGATATCGCTGTTCTGACGATAAATTATAAGAATGGCTCTATAGCCAAAATCGATTGAAAAAGCGGGGGATAACTTTGTTATCTCCCGCTTTTCCTCGTATATTTGAGTATAAGAAAGAAATAATGAATCAACCTTTAAAACCTAAAACCATGTTTGAACTTCCCCCACTTCCCTATGAGTACGATGCCCTCGAGCCGTACATCGATGCCGAAACGATGCATCTCCACCACGACAAGCACCACGCTACCTATACCGCCAACTTCAACAACGCACTGAAAGGCACCCCGTTGGAAGGCAAGACTATCGAAGAGATATTCCTCGAAGTAGAGAATTACCCGGCCGCCCTGCGCAACAATGCCGGGGGGTATGTGAACCACAACCTCTACTGGAAGATCATGGGCCCTAAAGGCCATGCCGACAAACCGACCGGCGTCCTGGCCAAAGCGATCGACGAATCGTTCGGATCGTTCGACGCTTTCAAGGAGAAATTCGCCGCAGCGGCCCTGGGCCAGTTCGGCTCCGGATGGGCATGGCTCGTCGCCGATCCCGACGGCAAACTGTCCATCATCTCCACCGCCAACCAGGATAACCCGATGATGAAATTGGGCGGTGCGCAGAAAGGTTTCCCTATCCTGTTGATCGACGTATGGGAACACGCCTACTATCTGAAATACAAAAACGTCCGCGCCGATTACGTGAACAATTTCTTCAACGTGATCAACTGGTCGGCCGTCGAGTCCCTCTATGCCAACTCCAAAGCCTATTACGAGGCCAAAAAGGCCGGCAAGAAGCCCGACTGCGGATGCGGATGCGCCGGGCACTGATCCCCGCGCCACCGACAGAAAACAAGTAAAACCATGATAATTGCGGGTGTCCCCCGCGCTGACTAAAATTACTTTTATGGCTTAGCTAGCCAAACCCAAACAACCTAAAAACCGGAACGGGCTGCTCTTTTCAGAGCAGCCCGTTTTATATTCGCATTTTAGATTTTAATCGGCAATTCCCACCGGAAATTTATATATCATTTATTTTAATCTCGTCCTATTTTTTCAAAAACACCCGGTCGAAATTTTCTTCCAATTTCCCGGCCAGATGCTCCACATCGATGCCTATCATGGCTGCCCCTTCCCGGTATACCTGTTCGATACTGAGCTCGGTATCTTCGTCCGTTTCGAAGAAAAGGCGGTCCGGGGGTATCACACTTAGCAAACCCTCACGCCGCATCCCGTCTTTTCCCATCGAAAAATAAAATCCCATCTGCACCAGCGATTCGGCCAGTTGCGGGTTTTTCCGAAATCCGTGAATGATCCACGGCTGGGTCGGGTTGACCTCCCGACGCAGATTGGCCAGTTCATTGAAATAGCCCACACAATGGAACATCAGCGGTTTTTGCAGCTCCTCCGATATTTTTACGTGCGTCATCACCAAGTCGGACTGCTCGGAAAAACTCATCGGACTCCGCTTGTCGAACCCGCATTCCCCCACAGCCAAGGCAGCCTTGGGGCGGCACATTTTTTCCAGTTGGGAATAGAGGTCTTTCGTCCACTCGTAGAACAAAGGATGAGCCCCGATACTGTAATAGCCTTTGGATACAGGGTCGTCCCAGGAGAAGATCACATTCTTGATATCCGTCAGGGTCGCTTTCCCGTGGGTATGGACATCGTAAAATTTCATATCGCTCGTATTTGTCAGTAATTATATTTATCGCCCCAGCGCGATTTCAGATAGCGCCTGAGGGCCGATTCGCGTTCGTTCTCGCCCGGATCGTAAAATTTTTTGCCGGAAATTTCCGCCGGCAGGTATTCCTGCAGGGCGAAATTGCCCGGTACATTGTGCGGGTAGATATAATCCGCCCCATAATTCAGTTCCTTCATCAGTTTGGTCGGCGCATTGCGCAGGTGTATCGGCACGGACAGGTCTCCGGTCTGCTTCACTTCGGATTGGGCCGCCGCAATGGCCATATACGCCGCATTGCTCTTCGGGCTGGACGCCAGGTAAGTCACACACTGTGCCAGGATGATCCGGCTTTCGGGATAGCCCACCGTACTGACCGCCTGAAACGTATTGTTGGCCAGGATCAAGGCCGTAGGATTGGCGTTACCGATATCCTCCGAAGCCAGAATCACCAGCCTTCGGGCGATGAATTTCAGGTCTTCGCCGCCTTCCACCATCCGGGCCAGCCAATAGACGGCCCCGTTCGGATCGCTCCCCCGGATCGACTTGATGAACGCCGAAATGATATCGTAGTGCTGCTCCCCGGTCTTGTCGTAACGGGCCGGATTCTGCTGTACCTTTTCCAGCACCATCGCATTGGTGACGACCACTTTTTTCCCGCCTTCGGAATTTACGACCAGTTCCAGCGTATTGAGCAGTTTGCGGGCATCGCCCCCGGATATGCGGATCAAGGCGTCGTATTCCTTGAAAACGATGTTCTTCTTCTTCAGGAATTCGTCCTTTTCCACCGCCCGATGCAGCAGGGCAATGAGGTCTTCCTTGGACAAGGACTCCAGCACATATACCTGGCAGCGTGACAAAAGCGCGGGGATGACCTCGAAACTCGGATTCTCCGTCGTGGCTCCGATAAGGGTCACCAGACCCCGTTCCACGGCCGAAAGCAGGGAGTCCTGCTGCGACTTGGAAAAACGGTGTATCTCGTCGATAAAAAGGATCGGTTTGGCCGCGTGAAACAGGTTGGCCCCTTCCGTAGCCTTAGCAATGACGTCACGGACGTCCTTCACCCCGGCGTTGATAGCGGAAATGCTGTAGAACGGACGGTCTATCTTTTTCGCCAGGATATGGGCCAGAGTGGTTTTCCCGCTGCCGGGAGGGCCCCAGAATATCATCGAAGGAACATAACCGGAATCCAGCACCCGGCGCAGCGGCGTTCCTTCGCCCACAATAGACGCCTGCGATACATACCCGTCGAAATCGTCGGGGCGCATCCTTTCTGCAAGCGGTGTAGTGATATCCATCGGGGAAAAAAGTTACGTTTTATTCTACGCAAATTTATACTTTTGCAATGACATAACATCGGGCCCCGCGGGGCAAAGCCGAAGGTTTAGAATAACTTTAACTAACAGAAAAATCACCGATGGCGCCATTGGAAATAGACGGCTGTTCCGTCGTATTCGGACAGCAGGGTTTTGATCATTTAAATACTTATCTGATTAATAATCAGAAAAAAACATCCAAGATTATCATCCTGTGCGACGAGCACACCCATGAGCTGTGCCTGCCCATACTGGCCGAAAATGTCCCCGCCCTTTCCGAATACGAGATTCTGGAGATCCCCGCCGGCGAAGAGCATAAGAACCTCGATACCTGCCGCCAGATATGGGAAGCCATGAGCGACCTGCACGCCGACCGCCGTACGCTGGTGATCAACCTGGGGGGTGGCGTAGTGACCGATATGGGTGCTTTCGCCGCTTCGTGCTATATGCGCGGGGTGCCGTTCATCAATATTCCTACGACACTTCTCTCGCAAGTGGATGCCTCGGTAGGCGGCAAGACAGGCGTAGACCTAAACGGTCTGAAAAACATCATCGGACTCTTTTCCCTGCCCCGCATGGTAGTAGTAAGCTCCGTATTCCTGCCGACCCTGCCCCAAGGGGAAGTACTTTCCGGATTTGCTGAAATGCTCAAGCATGGTCTTATCCGCAGCCGCAAACATTGGGAGGAACTTTCTTCCTCACCCGATTTCTCGCTCGAAAGCACGGAAAAACTGGTATACGACTCGGTAAAGATAAAATACGAAGTGGTCAAAGAGGACCCGACCGAAAAAGGGATCCGCAAGACCCTGAACTTCGGACATACCATAGGGCACGCAGTGGAGACCTATTTCATGGAAACGCCCACCCCCATCAGCCACGGTCACGCGGTAGCTATCGGCATGGTATGCGAAGTATGGCTCTCGGCCCGGCTTTGCGCATTGGATGGACATTTCGCCGAAGCTTTCCGGGAATACATCAAGGGCCTTTACGGGGATATTTCCATTCCCGGAGAGGCGATCCCGCAGATACTGGATATCATGCGCCACGATAAAAAGAATACGGAGAAAGGCATCAATTTCACCCTGCTGGAGGATATCGGGCAAGCTTCGATAGACCATTACGTCGACGAGCTGCTTATCCGGGAAGCGATACATTTTTACAATGAATAGCTGACAGGGGCAGTATTCGGCAATAATTGTCGAATTTTACCGCAAATACTTTTATTAACTTTCTTTTGTCTTGCCAAAAGAAAGTTACAAAGAAAACTCGCTTTTGCCCTTCGCTGACAGTTTCCTTCGCTTGCTATCGCTACGCGAGGGAAACAGACGCTGCGGGCGGATTAATTAAAACCCCGCTTCGGTTTTGCCGGCGGGAGGAAGCCCGAAAACGGGAAAGAGGGCGCAGACTGTCCGAGCCTGCTTTGGCAGGCGAGTTTCGAAGCCCGCCGTTTTCGGGCGTTCCGAACGGCGATGTTGCAAAACAGGCGGAGGCTTTTTCTTTTGGTACTTTTCTTTTGTGTTGGTGACAAAAGAAAAGTACGTAAAAAGATAAAGGAATAATCCGAGGCCTAAAAACTATATTTACAGGGCAACAAGATGCGGGAATGAAAAAAAATCAAAAAATTCTTTGAGCATATCGGAATAATCCCCATATTTGTCCGCAAGAAACAAAGTAAATGAACGCAACTATTGCAAATATGATTTGGTGGTGGCGCATACCGACGGAAACACGGTGTGACACCCCCGCTTTGCAGATATAGTTACGAAAAAATAGTAAAAGACATATCTAAATGGGCTATCGGACACACCGGTAGCCCATTTTCTTTTGGGTAAAATCAGCCCGGAATAAAAAAACGGAAAAAAATCACAAAAAATAAATACGGAAAAATGAAAAAATACGAAGTAGACCAAAAAGGATATTACGGCCGGTTCGGTGGGGCATTCATCCCGGAAGTGCTTTATTCCAATGTGCAGAACCTGCGGGAAGCCTACCTGCGGGAAATGGCCGACCCGGGTTTCCGGGCGGAGTTCGACGCTTTGCTCCGGGATTACGTAGGGCGTCCTTCGCCTTTGTACCTGGCCAAAAGGCTTTCGGAGCGTTACGGGGCGAAGATATACCTCAAGCGGGAAGACCTGAACCATACCGGGGCCCACAAGATTAACAACACCGTGGGACAGATACTCCTGGCCCGCCGGATGGGCAAAACGCGCATCATTGCCGAAACCGGCGCCGGCCAGCATGGCGTAGCTACAGCGACTGTCTGTGCCTTGATGGACATGGAATGTATCGTGTATATGGGGGCTACGGATATCGCCCGCCAACGGCCCAACGTAGAGAAAATGGAGATGCTTGGGGCTACGGTCGTACCGGTGGAGAGCGGCAATATGACCCTGAAGGATGCGACCAACGAGGCTATCCGCGACTGGTGCTGCAACCCCCGCGATACGTATTATATCATCGGGTCGACAGTAGGCCCGCACCCGTATCCGGATATGGTGGCGCGCTTCCAGTCGGTGATCTCCCAGGAAATAAGAAAACAACTGTTGGAGAAGGAAGGCCGAGAAGAGCCGGACTGCATCATTGCCTGCGTGGGCGGGGGGAGCAATGCGGCCGGGGCGTTCTACCACTTTATCAACAGCCCCTCTGTACGCCTTATCGCCGCCGAAGCCGGTGGCGAGGGTATTCTGAGCGGGCGTTCGGCCGCCACGATCCAATTGGGCCGCGAAGGGATTATCCACGGGGCGCGCACGCTGGTGATGCAGACCGAGGACGGGCAGATCACCGAGCCGTATTCCATTTCGGCTGGACTGGACTATCCGGGTATCGGGCCGATGCACGCTTTCCTGTCCGAAGAAGGACGGGAGGAAGTGATCGCCGTGGACGACAACGAGGCCCTTGAAGCGGCCTATATGCTTACCCGCACCGAGGGCATCATTCCGGCCCTGGAATCCGCCCATGCGCTGGCGGTGCTGGAAAAGAAGAAGTTCGCCCCGTCGGATGTGGTAGTGGTGAACGTGTCCGGCCGCGGAGACAAGGATATGGAGACCTATATCCGGGAAAGGAAGAATGCCGAGAACGCAAAATAACTGAATGCCATGAAATACGATTTCCAGACTATACACAGAACTATCCCGGCCGACTTACAGACTCCGGTAGGCATTTACCTGAAGATACGGGATCTGTATCCGCAGTCGGTGCTGCTGGAGAGTTCCGACTACCATACTTCGCAGAACAGTTTTTCGTTCGTCGGGGTCGAGCCTATCGCTTCGTTCGTCGTGGGCGGGGAGACGATCACCACCACCTATCCCGACGGAAAACGGGAAAAGAAAGCTATAGGCTCCGATACGGATGTGCCGGCTGAACTTTCCGCCTACATCGGCCGCTTTTCCGCCGGGGAGAATCCGACGGGCATCAACGGGTTTTTCGGGTATACGGCTTACGATGCGGTGCGGTACTTCGAAAAAGTGAACATCCAGCCGAAAGAAGGCGATTTTGCCGCCCTGCCGGATATCATGCAGGTGCTGTTCCGCTTTACCATCGTGGTAAACCATTTTAAGAACACTCTGACCATCGTCGAAAACTTATTGCCGGGGCAAGAGTCCCGGATGGACGAGCTGGTCGGTGTGCTGGACAACCACAACGTGGCCCAGTATTCCTTCGAGCCGGTGGGCGAGGTCGGATCCAGCATTACGGACGAGCAGTATATGGATATGGTCCGCCGGGGGATCGGCCATGCCTACCGGGGGGATACCTTCCAGATAGTTCCTTCCCGGCGTTTTAGCCGGGAGTTCCGCGGGGACGAGTTCAATGTATACCGGGCTTTGCGCAGCATCAATCCCTCGCCGTATCTGTTCTATTTCGATTTCGGGGCATTCCGCATTTTCGGTTCGTCCCCGGAAACACATTTGCGCATAGAGGGAGGTAAAGCTTATATCGACCCGATAGCCGGGACTTTCCGCCGTACGGGTGACGACGAAGCCGATAAGGAATTGGCCCAACGCCTGCTGTGCGACGAAAAGGAGAATGCCGAACACGTGATGCTGGTCGATCTGGCGCGCAACGACCTGGGGCGCAATTGCACCAATGTGCATCTGGAGTTTTATCGGCAGGTGCAGTTCTATTCCCATGTGATCCATATGGTCTCCCGCGTGGCGGCCGATGTGGAACCGGGCGCGGATACGATCCGGATATTTGCCGATACTTTCCCGGCGGGGACACTCAGCGGGGCACCCAAAGTCCGGGCGGTGGACCTGATCGACGAAATGGAGCCGCACAGCCGGGGGATATACGGGGGTTCGATCGGCTACATCGGACTGGACGGGCAGTTGAACCAGGCGATCACGATCCGCAGTTTCCTCAGTATGGGCCAGCGCCTGTACTGTCAGGGCGGGGCGGGTATTGTCGCCCATTCGGAACCGGCCAATGAACTGGAAGAGGTCAACAACAAACTCGGTGCACTGATCAAGGCGATGGACTTCGCCGGACAGTATTCCCGGTAATATTTAAAAATAAGAAGATGGAAAAGATACTGATACTGGACAATTACGATTCGTTCACCTATAACATCGTGCAACTGGTGCGCTCGCTCGGATACGGGGTAGATGTGCGCCGCAACGATACGATTTCTGTGGAAGAGGCCGGAAAATACCCGCGGGTGATCATTTCCCCCGGGCCGGGACTCCCTTCGGAATCGGGCATTTTGCCGGAATACCTGCGCCGCTATGCCGACAAAAGGAGCATCCTGGGTATTTGCCTGGGCGAACAAGCCATCGGGGAGCGTTTCGGGGCCCGTCTGCGGAACCTGGAGAATGTGTATCACGGGGTGGCGACTCCGGTGGAGATTGTGGCGCCCGATCCGGTGTTCGAGGGAATGGAAGATGGTTTTGAGGCAGGGCGGTACCATTCGTGGGTGGTGGATTCGGTGGATTTCCCGGATTGTTTGGAAATAACGGCCCGCGATGCGAAAGGCGGGATCATGGCCCTGCGGCACCGGGAATACGATGTGCGGGGATTCCAGTTCCATCCGGAAAGTGTGCTCACGCCCAAGGGGGAGCGGCTGCTCCGCAATTGGCTGTCCGGCTCCGGGCAAGGAGTGGGCAGGCAGGGACAATATTGGCAATAATTGTCGGATTGTTCCTTTGTCTTTTTACGTCCTTTTCTTTTGTCTGCCGCACAAAAGAAAAGTACCAAAAGAAAAAGCCACCTCATCGTTTTGCCCTTCGCCCCTCAAAGAGATAAAAAAACGGCGGGCTGCGAAACTCGCCTGCTAAAGCAGGCTCGGACAATCTCCGCCCTTTTCTCCGTTTTTATCCCTTTTCGCGGCGGCAAAACGAATGGGAAGAGGAGCTCCCCCGCCCGGAGCGTCTGTCCCCGAGCGGATATTTCCGGCCAGGGCGAAATACGACGTCCGATGCTTTGAGCCCGAAGCCGGGAGTAAAACCGCGACAGGGACTGTCAGCAAAGGGCAACAGCGAGTTTTCTTTGTAACTTTCTTTTGGCAAGACAAAAGAAAGTTAATAAAAGAAATTGCGGAAGAATCCGACGATATTCTCGCCGAATATTGCCCCTTATCGCCCACTCCGGACACGAATCCCAGGTCAGCCAAAACGCCCCGTGATATAATTTTGGGTGGACATTTTGGCCGGATTGGTGAATATCTTTTTCGTGTCGTCGTATTCGATCATCTCCCCCATGTAAAAGTAAGCCGTTTTATCACTTACCCGGGAAGCCTGCTGCATATTGTGCGTAACGATAACGATCGTATATTTCTCTTTTAGCTCGTGGATGAGCTCTTCGATCTTGGCCGTCGATATCGGATCGAGCGCCGAGGCCGGTTCGTCCATCAGCAGCACAGAAGGTTCTACCGCCATCGCCCGGGCAATGCACAGACGCTGCTGCTGGCCGCCGGAAAGCGCATTGGCGGATTCCCTGAGCTTATCTTTCACCTCATCCCACAGGGCGGCACCCCGCAGGGATTTCTCTACCCGCTCGGCGATGAACTTATTGTCTTTTTCCCCGTTCACCCGCAGCCCGTAAGCCACATTCTCGAATATGCTTTTCGGGAACGGATTAGGCCGCTGAAAGACCATTCCCACGTTTCGGCGCAGTTCGTCCACCTGCACCCCTTTGCGGTAAATATCCTCCCCGTCCAGTTCGATACGCCCTTCCAGACGTGTCGAGGGGATCAGGTCGTTCATGCGGTTGAAAAGGCGCAGGAACGTAGATTTTCCACAACCCGACGGGCCGATGAATGCCACGACGGTCTTATCCTCGATGGACATGTTTATATTTTTCAGGGCATGGAAATCCCCGTACCAGAAATTGACGTTTTGGGCATCCAGTTTTATCATGGTTCTCTATCTTCTATCCGTTAGTTCGCCTTCACCCGGTTCTGGAAATACTTCCGCACCAGCGAAGCGAATATATTTATGATCAGTATAATGACAATCAGCACCAACGCCGTCCCGTAAGCGATAGGCATCTGCGCCTCCATGTCCGTTCCACTGGTGGCCAGCACGTACAGATGGTACGGCAGAGCCATACACTGGTCGAATACACCGGTAGGCAATTGGGGCAGAAAATACGCCGCGCAGGTGAATAGAATGGGCGCGGTCTCACCGGACACACGCCCCAGCGCCAGGATAAGCCCCGTAATGATATTAGGCATCCCCATCGGCAGTACGACACGCCAGATAGTCTGCAGTTTCGTAGCACCCAAAGCCAGGGAACCTTCGCGGATAGAATCCGGAATGGCCTTCAGGGATTCTTCGGTTGTACGGATTACCACCGGCAGACTCAGCAGTCCCAAGGTGAGCGAACCGGCCAGGATGCTGTCCCCGAAATCGAGGTAATTGACAAAGAGTGCCATACCGAACAGCCCGAACACGATGGATGGGATACCGGAAAGGTTGTTGGTCATCACACGGATAAATCGAACGAGTTTGCTGCCCTTAGGGGCGTATTCGTTCATATAGATCCCGCTCATGATCCCCACCGGGAAAGCGAAAAGGGCGCTGCCCACCATCAGGTAGAACGTACCGACGATAGCCGGCCATATCCCGCCTTTGGTCATCCCGTCGGTCGGGCCGGTGGTAAGGAAATCCCAACTGATCACCCCGATACCCTTGTATACGATGAATCCCAGGATGGCCACCAGCACCAGAACGATCATCAGGCTGAAGGAAGAAAATATTCCGAAGGCTATCCGCTGTGTCGTTTTCTTTTTCATCATTTCTGTTTGCGGCTTATATATTCGACACTCGAGTTGATCAGCAGGGTGATAAAGAACAACACTACGCCCAGCAGGAACAGAGCCTTATAGTGAGGGCCACCGGCGGGGGCCTCGCCCATTTCGGCGGCAATGGTGGCCGGGATGGTACGCATCGGCTCGGCGATCCAGTGCGGGATCACCGCCGCATTGCCTGTGACCATCAGCACGGCCATCGTTTCGCCTACGGCGCGGCCGATACCCAGCACGACCCCGGACGTAATGCCCGATATCGAATACGGGATCACGACTTTGTAGATAGTCTGCCATTGGGACGCCCCAAGCGCCAGGCTCGCTTCACGCATGGCTCGGGGACAGTTGCGCATCGCATCCTCGCTGACCGTAATGATGGTCGGAAGGGCCATAATAGCCAGTACGATACTTCCGGCCAGGCCTGTTTCCCCCACCGGAAGGTCGAACACCTTTTGGATGAGCGGGACGATGACGATGAGCCCGAAAAAACCGTACACCACCGACGGAATACCGTTGAGCAGTTCAATGACGGGCTTGAGGATATTGCGGATGCGGCTGTCGGCCACTTCGCTCATGTAGATGGAGACGGACAGGCCGAACGGGAGGGCGAACAGGATGGCGAACAAGCTGACCCAAAGTGTTCCGGCCAGAAGCGGCAGCATGCCGAACTGGGGCGCGGGCGTAGCCGTGGGGAACCACTCGGCCCCGAAGAACACGTCCTTCACGGGAATAGTGTTGTCCTTTACCAGGTTGCCATGGAATCCCGTGGACACAAATGTTTGGGGAACGAAAGCGGCGATACCGGGGGTGGCATTCACCAGGCTGTCTATCAACCGGGGGGCATACTGGTATTCGGCGCCCAATTGGGCTTCGGAAAAATATTTGTCCATATCGGACAGGCGGAATACCGTAATGGGAGCATCCGGACCGCCCAGTTCTTTCCAGTTTTGCACGTCGCCGTCGAACACCGCCTTTATCTGGGCGGGATCGAGGTCGGAACAGTTGTTGTTCCGGTTGAGGGCTATCACATAGCCTTCTTCTATGATCTTGCTGGAGAAAAGGCCCGAGGCCTCTTTGAACAGGAAAAGGACGATCAGTAAAATGACGATGCTGGTCACAAACCCGCTGCAGGTAAAAACGCCTTTGGCTACTTTTTCTAGAAAAGACTTCATATATCCATTTTAGAACACCACAAAGTAACGGGCGGTATGTTTCCGGAGTATGAAGCGCGGTTAAAGTTTTTGTTTACCCGTCGTTACCCTTATGTAAATTCCCGACGGGAAACGATCAGGGCAGCACCCACGGTATTATGTCCGCCGGAGAGGCCGCAATATGCCGGGCCCCGGCTTCCACCAATTCTGCCCGGTGGCGGAATCCCCACAGCACCCCTGCAGACTCTATCCCGGCGTTCCGGGCGGTCTGCATATCCACCCCGGAATCTCCTACATACAGTACATCGGCCGGACGGATACCGGTAAGGGCGAGTATTTCATTCACCGCAGCCGGATCGGGTTTTACGGGTACGCCCTCCCGTTGGCCGAGTACCGCCGCAAAATGCCGCTGCGGGAAAAACCGTTCCACCAAAGCTACAGTACCGTTGTGGTATTTATTGCTGGCCACGGCCAGTTTCACACCGCCAACCTCCAGTTTTTCCAACAGTTCCGGGATACCGGCATAGGGCTGGGTATGCTGGTCGATATGTGCCCGGTAATAGTCGATGAATTCCGGCCGCAACACCTGGACAGTCTCCGGACTGCGCACATCGGGCGGAAGCGACCGCTCTATCAACCGGTCGATACCATTGCCGACCATCATCCGATACTGGTCGTCGGTATGGGTGGGGTAACCGCGCTGGGACAGCAAGTGGTTGCAGGCGGCCGAAAGGTCGCCGATGGTGTCCAGCAGCGTGCCGTCGAGGTCGAATATTACCAGCCGTTTTGTCATTTTTCCTTCGTTTTCCCACAAAGGTACGCAGAGTACGGGATACGGGCAAATATGGCGTAATCGTCGGATTATCCCTTACGTACTTTTCTTTTGTCTGCCGCACAAAAGAAAAGTACCAAAAGAAAAAGCCACCTCAT